>JAJFJB010000025.1 GCA_021774435.1 Alphaproteobacteria bacterium | reverse complement strand
CGCATCACACAGGGAGGGACACCATGTCCATCAAACGCATCGATACCAACAAACTGATGAGCAAGGCCGTTGTCAGCGGCGGCACGGTTTATCTTTCCGGCCTCACCGCCAGCGACCGTTCGCAAGACGTCAAAGGTCAGTGCCAGCAGATCCTCGACACGATCGACGACTATCTTGCTCAAGCGGGAACGGATAAATCGAAGCTACTGTCCGCACAGATTTGGTTGACCGATATCGGAACCTGGGCCGATATGAATGAAGTCTGGATCGCCTGGATCGATCCGGCCAACCCGCCAGCCCGTGCCACGGTCGAGTCGAAACTTGCCGTACCCGATCTATCGATCGAAATCATGGTCACCGCAGCGCTTTAGCAAAAATGCGCCACCCCAGCCGTCCCTCAGGGAGGGCCGGGGTGGGATCACGTTACCTAGATCGGGTCCCAGCTAAACACGTCTTCCGACCTGTCGAGCGGATAAAAATGGCTCTTCATCGCGGGCACTGCGTGTTCCGCGATCGTTTTCGCCGTCCAGCCTTCGGCCCGATGCACCGAACGAAGGGGCCGTGACTGCCCCATCAGGAAAATTTCGTTATTCCTAACACCGAAGATCTGTCCTGACACTTCCGACGCAGCGTCACTGACCAGGAAGACTGCCATGGGCGCGATTTTCTCCGGCGTCATTTCCTTGATCTTCTCGACACGCGCACGCTGAGCTTCAGTATCCTGAGGAATTGAGCCGATCATGCGGCTCCAGGCGAACGGCGTGATGCAATTCGAGCGCACGTTGAACCGCGCCATATCCAGTGCGATCGATTTTGAAAGACCCGCCACGCCCAGCTTCGCCGCCGAATAGTTTGCCTGACCGAAGTTACCGATAAGCCCAGACGTCGATGTCATGTGCATGAAGCAGCCGGATTCTTGTGCGCGGAAGTGATCTGCAGCGGCGCGGCTTACATTGAAACTGCCTTTCAAATGAACACTTATCACGCTATCCCAGTCTTCTTCGCTCATCCGGTGGAAAATCTTGTCACGCAGGATACCCGCATTGTTCACTACAATATCGATCTTGCCGAATTCATCGACGGCCTGCTGCACCATGCGGTGTGCACCGTCCCAATCGGTTACGCTGTCGCTGTTCATCACCGCTTCACCGCCAGCACCCCGGATTTCATTTACGACCCCATAGGCGGGGCCTGTATCCTCGCCTTCGCCGCTGACCGACCCTCCCAGATCGTTGACGACAACTTTGGCGCCATGCTGCGCCATCAACATCGCAAAACCTCGACCGATTCCGCGCCCGGCACCGGTCACAACCGCAACCTTGCCTTCCAGCATTTTTCCATCCGACATTGCTTTATCCTTCATAAAAACTATTCAATCCGATCCTGGCACGGCCTATACCAAAGGTCCCTGCGATTTGTCGCCGCACAAAATCGGAACACAGCCAAGCCGAGCACTAAGGAATTCAATCGAAATGACCAAAAACGCAATCATTAGCGGTGTCCACAACACCAAAGTGGGCGAAGTGCCGGGCAGCACTTGCATGTCGCTGCATACGGAAGCGGCGCTCGGCGCGCTTGACGATGCTGGCTTAAAGCTATCCGACATCGATGGTGTCATCTGCGCCTATGCGCTGAGTGAAAACTACCCGATGTTGAGCTCGGCCTTTTGCGAATATGTCGGCGCAGAGCCGAACTTCAACGCCGGCCTGCATGGCGGCGGTGCAACGGGTGCTATGATGGTCATGCAGGCTGCGGCATTGGTGAAATCGGGTACGTGCCGCCATGTGCTGTGCGTCACCGGCGACAACCGTTTGACCGGCATGACCCGGGATAAGGCGGTCGCGGCCCTGACCGAGTTCGGCCATCCGCAATTCGAACAGCCCTACGGCATCTCGATTCCGGCTGCCTATGCGCTGGTCGCACAACGGTATTTGCACGAAACCGGCGCAACAATGGAACATTTGGCCGCCCTATCCGTCAGCCACCGCGCGCATGCCGCAATGCATCCGGACGCCCATATGACCAACCTCATTACGATGGATGATGTGGCCAATGCCCGGATCATCAGCTCACCCCTGCGCCTGCTCGATTGCTGCTTGATATCGGATGGCGGTGCAGCGCTGGTAATTAGTGCTGGGGACGCCGGAATTGATGTCCGCAAGCAACCGATTGAAGTACTCGGGTCCGGACAGGGCCACACGCACGAGCATATCGTCGCCGCGCCATCGCTGATCGACTTTGGGTGTAAAACCGCCTCACAACGGGCGTTCGCCGCCGCGGGTGTCACCACGGACGATATCGATGTCGCAGAAATCTATGACTCTTTCACGATCACTCTGCTGATCGAACTGGAGTCCATTGGCTTCTTCGAGAAAGGTGAAGCGGGCGAAGCGGCCCTGAAAGGCGAATTAACCCACGGCGGACGACTACCCTGCAACACGCATGGAGGCCTGCTATCCTTCGGACATTCGGGTGCCGCGGGCGGCATGTTCCATGTCGTTGAAGCCGTCCGCCAGCTGCGCGATGAAGCGGAGACGCGCCAGGTTCCAGGAGCCGAACTTGCTTTCGTGCATGGCGATGGCGGCATTCTCTCCGCACATTGCTCTTTGATCCTTGGGAGGGCCTGAGATGACCGCCAAACCAATTCCCGTTCCAAATGCGGATACGAAACCTTTTTGGGACGCCTGCAACGAAGAGCGGCTCATCGTACAATCTTGCAGGTCTTGTGGACATGTTCAGTTTTACCCCCGCGTGCTCTGTGTGAAATGTGAAGGGCGCGACTTGGACTGGGCCGATGCGGAACCGGTGGGGGAAGTACACTCCTTTACCATTGTGCACAGGGCACCAACACCTGCCTTCAAGGAAACAGCGCCCTACGTTTTGGCGCTCATCGACCTAAATGGCGGATTCCGAATGATGATGAATATCGTCGATTGCAAGCCGGAAGAGGTTGCGATCGACATGCCGGTTCGCATTATCTTCGAGGAACGCGGGGGGCAACGATTACCGCAAGCAACGCCGGTCTAGCGGCAGGGATAGGTATCGTAGAGGGATAGCACCACAATATAGGCAAAGTTGTCTTCGGGTTTCGCGATATCCGGATGCTCGCGGCGCACCGCCTCTACGATTCCCCGTATCAAAGACTCGTCAATGTCGTGATCTTTTGGCCAGCAGATCGGAAATGTCTTGCTGACCTTTGAATAAAACCGCAAGGCATCACGTACACCCGCGATATACCCGTCACGCAGACCGAGCGCCCGCGCATCATTGTTATTGGCCTGGCCTTCTATACGATTCCAGTCCTGAAGCGTGAATTTTTCAGCAAAGCTGGAGTCGGCGAATGCACTGACACCGGCGCCAATCGCGATAACAAACAGGAATATCCGAAACATATAAGCTCTCCAGGCATGCACAAGCGCTGCGCAGGCGATCCGCATAGAAACTTCAGTATGCGTCCACCGCCGCGCAAACGGCAAGTAAAGGAACGGGAGAGCTGGAGTCCGGGGCTGCCTTAGGCCGCCATGGACGAAGAGCTACGGCTACGGCAGGTCTGACACAGCCGATTGCCCCAGCCTTCGCTGGTGAAGTTAGTGCTGCAATTCAGGCATTTACGCTTGGCCGGACGATCTTCTTCGTGCTTGAAGCTATAATCAGCCTCAGGCTTTTTAGTATTATTACTCATAAATTTCTCGCAAATTGTTCGCAGACGGTGTTGTAAACGAATTCGTAACAATTGCAACCGGCGGAACACGCAAAACTGCGTTGTTCCTGTTGCATAACTGTAATAAATCGCCCGAACACGGTTAATTTCCGTCTCGTGCACCAACGGCCCTGGTGATTTAGACTAGCGGCAACAAAAAATCGAAGGGAGTTATAATGGCTACGGAAATTGGCTTTATCGGTGTTGGCAATATGGGCGGCCCCATGGTTAACAATCTGCTCGCGGCTGGCTATGCAGTGACGGTATGCGACGCACAGCAGTCCGCTGTCGATGCCTGCGTTAAAGCAGGGGCGACAGCCGTTTCGACGCCAAAAGAGCTGGCCGATACCATCGAAACCGTGTTGGTCTGCCTGCCAACGCCGGATATCGTGCGCGAGGTCGCGTTAGGCGCGAACGGACTGGTGCATGGCGGCAAGATCAAGACCTATATCGATCTGTCGACGACCGGGCCACGCACGTCAATTCCCGTTGCGGAAGCGATGAGCGAAGCCGGTATCGTCTCTCTGGATGCTCCCGTCAGCGGCGGCGTCTCTGGTGCCATCGCCGGCACGCTGGCAGTCATGGTTTCCGGGCCGCATAACGATCACGGGCATCATCGCCCAATGCTTGAAAAAATCGGCAAGAACGTTTTCTATGTCGGCGACAAAATTGGCATGGGGCAGTTGATGAAGCTGCTCAACAATCTGCTCTCTGGCACGGCACTCGCCGTCACATCGGAAGCGGTCGC
>JAJFJB010000240.1 GCA_021774435.1 Alphaproteobacteria bacterium | reverse complement strand
GATCGAGCGGATCGGCCTCCAGGACGTTGCCGACGCTATCGCGGGCAGCATCACGGGTTTCTACGACAAGTCCGCCACCGAAATGGCCGGCGTGCTTTCCACGCTCAACCGCCACACTCAGTTTCTGGATTATGGCGCCATGAAAGAAGTTTTGAGCGGCCATGACTTCGATCTCAAGGACCTGAAGAGGGATAATATCTCGGTTTATCTCTGTTTGCCCGCGACGCGCATGGGCATGTGCAATCGCTGGCTTCGTATCTTTGTGAACCAGCTGCTGCAAGCGATGGAACTCGAGGAAACGGTGCCTGATGCCCCGGTCTTGGTCTGTCTCGACGAGTTCCCGGTGCTCGGGTTCATGTCCCAGTTGCAGGACGCCGCCGGGCAAATCGCATCGTTCCACGTCAAGCTTTGGATCATCCTGCAGGATTGGGGGCAGGGCACGTCGCTATACAAGGATCGGTTCGAAAGCTTCGCGGCCAATGCCGGCATTCTGCAGGCCTTCGGCAATGTGGATCTGACCACGACGGAATATCTAAACAAGCGCCTCGACAAGACTGCCGTGGAGACGACACGAACCGGCGAAACGGCGGCGGAGCAAGTGCAAAAGGGCCTGAAGGGCGAGAACAACTCGATCGAGCTGTTCGACCTCATGCGGCCCGACGAGATCAGCCGCTTTTTCGCCCGCGACGACAAACATAAGCGTCAGCTGATTATGTGGGCCGGCAAGGCGCCGATGATCCTGCAGCGGATCGAATATTATGATCCTGACGGGCCATTTCATAATCACTTTGCGGACGCATTGGACTAAGGATGCGTTAAAGATTGTGACCGGTTTTCGGTAGCACGAGGAATCCGCGCGGTCGCGGTCAATGGCCTCCCGCTAAAACGGAATGACCATTCATTCGTTTTTGCGAGGAGGCCATTTCTATGCCCGTAATATCCATCACAACTCCTACCAAACAAACCGTTCGCTCGCCGTTCCGGGGCCGTCCATCGACCAAGATCACGGTGGACAGTAGCGGCCACACCCGCATTGTCGTTCACCTGCGTGCCCTGACGCCGTTGCGGGCACGGCTTTCCCTCTATACGGCCATAGTTGCGAGCACCGCGCTGTTCCTGTCCGGCACTTATGGCATGGCGGTCGACGGACACCTTACAGCTATCGCTTTTGCCAAGCTCACTGGGATCTCGATCGTTTCTTTTCCAGCGAGTTGGATGGCGCTGCGCCAGCTCCTCAAACGAAACGCAACGGTTCATTTTACCGCAGACCGGATCACCGTTCAAAAGCCCTTCGGAAAGCGTATCTTCGAGCGATCGCACCCCCATGGGTTCGTCCTCTTACCGCACGACAAAGCGGAGAAGGAACAAGACCGGCACGCCTTCCTCGATCGCAAGCGTCCGCCCAAACCGTGGTCGTGGAATCGCAAGAAGTATTACGGCACTTCCTTCCATGTCGTCCTCGAATGCTTCGGGGAGCGGTACGACATTCTCACGGTCTATGGCCTCAAGAAGGCGACGGCGTTCCAGGCGCGTTTGCAGGCCTGCGATGCCGTCATGGATGGCGCCGACTTCGGAGACAGCGGCGTATCACTGTCGCCCGACACCGACTGGCGTGTCGAGGCCGGTGGCCTTTGATCCAAGTGAACATTCCAACGCATCGAAAGGATTATCAGCATGGCTGATAATGACGGTATCGATGTGGCCTCAGGTGCCTCCGATCTGGAACAGACTTTCTCTGAAAGTGTCGGCAAACCCGGCGTTGCTCCAGACCCGGATATCACTGTCAGCGCGACGGCGCAGGCCGAGATCGAAACTATTCAAGAAGCCGAACAAGCACTCGGCCAACATGACGACCGGTGGCGGCAGTTGAGTGACCGTCTGTCTGCCCGGCCCCAGGCTACGCCGTCAATGGACATTGGTTGTGAGTCGCAACGCTCCATCGCCCGTGAGTACACCGAACATCGCCACCAGTGGGATGCGCAACGCGATGCCATCGAAATAGGCGCAATTCGCGAAGTAATCGACATTCGAGCCAACGGCATGACCTTGACGAAAGCGTATACCGCAACAGCGGAATTGGAACAGCCACAACCGGTAAAAGCACCAGAGCCGCCCGAATCTGTCCAGCACGAGACAGCTAAGCATGACGCATCGGACCGGTTCCAGCGGGAGTTCACCGTGGCGGCGCCGGATAGGGCCCGGACCAACGAGCCATGACCGGTATGCGACCGTCGCGAGGTTTAGACGAGGTCCAACGATCCCAAGGCGAGTCACAGTGAGCCCGTTGAATGAGAATTCGAAAGGTCTTGTATAATGAAACACAATGATATCGACATGCCTCTTTTTGGCGTGTTCTGGATCACGGCCCTGCATTTCGTGCTCGCCACTTGCAGCGCCTACTTCACCTATCGAGGCGCCGTTATGGTGATCGATGCCGGTCTCGTCACCTGGGCCGGGCGTCCCGGTGCCTTGATCTTCAGCATCGGCTCGGCAACGGCGATATTCATCCTCTGGACGGTGGCACCCCGAGTGTTTGCGAAGCTAGAGACCATTCCCGAACGGCTGGTTGGCCTGTGCATTACACTCGTCGCCTGCCTAATGATCTTCAGCCTTTCCAGTTGGCTCAATGTGGCGGGCATCGCCGGGCAGTCCGCCCTCATATTCCATATGAACCAGATCATCGTTACCTATGAAGACGTGGTCGAAGAATGGTCCGCGGCCGCCATTGCCATTCAATCCTATCAGCCGGATTTGAAGCAGGCGAACACACTGTACCTCGAGCGGCACAACGCCGAACTGACGAATGGCGCTTATACTGGCAATGCGGGCACCGGCACCGTCGAGCGTCTGTTGTTTACGATTTCTGGGCGTTTTGCGGCCCAAGACAAGGCCATCAGCAGCGAAACAGCAAAGAAACTGGAAATTACGCATAAGGCACGTCTTGCCTTGAATGCGATGCGTGTCATGGCAAACCAATCTGGCGATCCCAAAGTCCGTATGGAAGCACTGGCAAGGGAGGCCGATGGGCTGCGCGCCCTGTTGGGAGAGCTTAATCCGAAGGGATACCTGGAAGGTGTACAAAGGACGCTCAAGGCAATGCCACGCGAAGTCGCTTTGCATTCGATTTCTGCCAAGACCCCTAAAGGCATCAAGGCGCAAAAAGCTGCCTTGAACCGCATTCATGAAGAGTTGACCGAAACGGTCGGTCTGTTGAGCGTCGATCTGGCACGTCTGTCCAACGCACCGTTACAAGCGGTTCCCACCGTGACCCGCCTAAATGCCATCGAAGCGGTGCTGCGCTATCCGCTGCAGAACGCCCCGTATTGGGCTGGTGGGATTGCGATGGACTTTACCCCGACAGTCATTCTGTTCTTCGCCATGCTCATGAAAGCCGCGCGCGGACGGCAGGGCCTATTCGTCGATAAGACCGACAACGTGACAGTAAAGGAAATCAAGATCGTTCAGCATGCCCTGGAGTCCATCCGTGAGGGTCGTATCAGCCGGGAAGCCGTCGATCGTCTCCATAACGAATTGACCGGTGGTCTGCTCTTGAAGGACGAGACGGGAGGTAAAAATGTTTGAGTGGTTCGATCAAACTGAAGCGCGTTTCGTAAAACTGTTTGCCGGTTTCGTCCTGCTGTTGGTGTTGGGCCTGATTACTGTCGACATTGTGTTCGCTGCCCTGGGTTGGGGCGCCCCCGAACCGAACACCGCTGCACCAACCGTCAATCAGATTACCGCCTCCCCATGCCAGCCCATGCCCGATGGAACGCAGGTTTGTGACATTCCGCCTCCGAGCATTCCTCACTAAAGCGGCAGGGGGTTAAATGGTTACTCGAAGACACTTTATAAGCAGTATGTTGGCGTGCGCGTGCTGTGTGCCGAACGCTCAGACGGCATCATCGGTTGCCACAGATGATACGTCGTTCCAAATCCTCTGTGGCATGCGGCACACACCAACTGTCGATTCCATCGAGAATATGCGCGCCGCCCGACCGGAAGCCATTCGCGTCATAAAATGGGTTGCGAACCTGATCGGGGTCCGGCCCGTATTTGAAGTGCTCGCGGCGGATTTTAAGCGACGCAATATCGCGGTCGCCGCAACCCGGGGCGACCATCGTTATGTTATCTACGACGCCAAATGGTTCGTGTTCGAGGACAACCGGGTCAGCTGGTATTCAATCTATATTCTGGCCCATGAGATCGGCCATCATATCTACGGACATACGCACGGGTTCAAGCCCGATCAGCATCAAGGGGAACTGGACGCCGACCGGTTCGGCGGGTGGGTGGTCGCGCGCCTTGGCGGACGGTTGGATCAGGCGCTCGCCTTTATGCCGTATTTGTCGGAGAAAGGCGGCAAGACCCATCCGCCGCGAAACAAAAGAATTGAGGCGACGCGCAAGGGTTGGTTGGCCGGAGCACCGTCGGATTACCGCCTGGGATTTCCTCGGTAAAACTCTGAAATTCACTACCGACTCCGCTCGGTAAGGGTCTGTTAATACGGGAATAAGAGCACCTAGTTCGTAATCGGAGGGCATTTCTAGTATACTGTAAATAAGGAATAATTTGTTCTTAGGGCATGATTTAAAATATTGCATTATCGAGGAGGGTTGGCAGCAGAAATTGAGAGAGGGCGAAGACATTGGCGGTAATTTACCGCCCGGCAAAACAGAACAAGATAAAACCGATCTCAACAATGAGATGGCGGGGCGCGAGGTTGGGCGTATCAATCGCTTCCTGCCGGAAGGGGCAAGCCCCGCGGAACTAAAGAAACGCCGCGAACGGGAGCAAGAACGCTTATCGGCTCTATTAGCCCTGCTTCAATCCGACCCCGAATACGCAGCCTTGTACAGCGATACCATGGACAGGCTGCAGCATGCCGAAGAGGCAACTGCCGCGGCGTTGATCGAAGCCGAGGAATTGCTGCAGCAGTCTCAAGACGCGCTAGCTGAACTCGACAGCCGGGCGAGTAAGCTGCCGGACGGCACCAAAGTATACCAGGATGCAGACGGTAACGTTTGGGACGAGCAGGGCGCGCAAGTAACCGGCGGTGCCCTGGATCAAATCGTGTGGCGCGACGATGCGCCAAGTTATGAAGACTACCGCGCCAGAAAGAGAGCCGCCGAGCAGGCCCAGCGCGACATCGATGCGATCCGACACTACCAGGTTGGTATTCTCGGCGATGCCCGCAACCGCCTTTCGGACACGGACAATCCGCCGTCGAAGGATGAGTTGAGCGACATACAAAAACGCATTGAGCAGGAAATGCCCAGCTCAATTCAGAAGACTAAAGCGCCGGAGCAGCGGCCGGGAGTCACGGGCGACCACCGTCCCGAAAGCTTCGAGCTCCCGCCGCTCAAGAGTTAGCCGGGCTACCTGTTTGCATATTTGAACGAACCGCAGGCTTTTTGCAGCAAGGACAGGATCACCGCTTGCGGATGATAGTCCGGATACCGCGCCATCGCATCACGAACGGCGTTTTCCCGGGTGGCGATCCGTTTGCCGTTTTGGAAATACCAGTTGTAAACGCATTTCGACTGGCCCTTCGTATTCTGCGCGGCAATGGATGCCGCCATGGTCACGGAAACCTCGAAGTACCAGGATTGGTTCGTCTCACTCCACGCCAGAACGTCCTGGCTCTTGAATCCCGCTGCCGCACCTTCGTGCGGTAACGCGACCGCGACCGTCAACACCGTCGCTACGGCAAACAGCCAGCGGCATAGCGCTACCATGCTTACTCGTAAGTCGATTAAATATTGTGAACAGAATAGGATAAAGTGTTTTTTAGATTGATTCCGATGAAGAAATTGTTATGATTCTAACGAAGTTGATGGCACCTTGAATGTGCTAATTGAGCCATTAATCGGCGGAAACTATGAGTGTGTGCAGGCCATGAAACAGAATATCCTATTCTGTTCGGCCATCATGCATGGAAGGAGTTTCCGCAATGTCCTACGGCACAGCAACATACAAGGGCATGACCCTGTTCACCGAGACAGGAGAGCGTAAATACCTCTCTGCATCGGAACGAAGACAGTTCCTGGCTGCGCTGCGAGTTCTGGACTGTCCGCAGGAACGCACCTTCTGCGAGATGCTTTACTGGACCGGCTGCCGCCCCAGCGAAGCTTTGGCGCTAACCGCACTCAATATCGATATAGATGCTGGAGTGATAATTGTCCGCAGCTTGAAGAAACGCGGCGAGTGCAAGGGCCGTCACTTTCGGCCCATCCCCGTTCCCCGCGCGTTTATGGAACGGCTCGAAACGGTGCATGAGTTGCGCAGGACGCAAGCCTGCCCAAACAATGGAGATCATGCGCGGCTTTGGGGCTTCAGCCGGACCACGGGCTGGCACCGCATTCGCCGCGTGATGGATGCCGGGGGCATTTTCGGTATCCATGCCTGTGCAAAGGGACTGCGTCACGCCTACGGCGTTCATGCTGCACTGGCGTCGGTGCCCGAAACGCGGATTAAGAAATGGCTCGGCCATGCCAGCCTGGCGACCACAGAGATCTACCTCGACATGGCAGCACCGGAAGACCGCGCGATCGCCGAACGCATGTGGCGTGCCGACGAAACCAGCACACCAACAAACAATAGGTCCCAACCCTAGAAAGGAAAAACCATGGATAAAGCTACCGCAAACGCACTCATCCTCAAGCTCTGGACCGTCCAGGAACAGCTGACGTCCATACGCGGCGTTATCGACACCGTCGAGCAAGCCATCGCGGATGAAGTACAAGACGACTCTTAATATGAGGGGGCTTCGCATCGAATGACGGAACGGCTTGATCAAACTTAAACGGTGACGGTGCGCTCAACGGTTCAGGGGCGTGGTTGCCCTTCCGGCGTTGCCTCAAACGTGATTTTCAATCGCGTGCCCGTCGCTTCCGCATAGCGCCTCAGCGTGTTCAAAGACGGATTACCCTTGCTGCCTTCCAACCGGGCGATCGCGGCCTGAGAAGTATCCATACGCTCGGCAATCTCCTCCTGGGTAAGGTCGGCTTGCTTGCGCGCATCGATCAGCGCCGCCGCCAAGGCGAACTCTTCCTCCAGGGCGTCATATTCCGCCCGGAAGGCAGGACCCTTTTTCCACTTTTTGCCCAGTGTCTTGATACTGGTCATATGATCTCCTTCGCCCGTTCCAGAGCTAAATTGATTTCCCGGCGCGGCGTCTTCTGGGTTTTCTTCACGAACACCCGGACCACCACGGCCCGGCGCCCCCGTGCCGTTACGTAAAGCGCCCGCGAGATACCATCCCGTCCCCGCATGCGGATTTCCCATAAGGGGCCTTCGAGATGTTTCACGTAGGGCTCGCGCACGCGGTCGAGACCCTTGGCTTCGATCAACTCCGCGATCCGCAAAAACTTGGCCCGCTGATCCACCGGCAACGCTTCAAGCTCCCGGTCGACCACCTTGTTCAATGTTTCTACAGTCCAATTCATAATATATCATATACGGCATAATATTGCAACGTTTAACCTCAAGAGAGCTGAATACATGGTGCTCTATTTTGATTGTATCATATTTTACACTAAAATTATTGTTGTAATGACTAATGGACAAGAAGAGACAATGTTAAGAGGTCAAATCCTTAGCTATAGGTTGCGTTGCAACATTGCTCTATTCACGCGTTTTGCATTCCTGCGCTCACATAGCGAAGTAAATGAAGTGCTCTATCAATTGCTCTTGGAACGAGGCAAAGGCGGAACCGTGAAGAATAAACGTCGGCGCCAACGGAAGTGGCTGTGAATTCGACAACTCTCCGCCCCCATTTGTCGAACGAGAATTGCTCAAGAGAAAACTCGCCCCATTCCGTGGTTGCGGCGAATGTCGTTCCCGAGGTTTCGCCGATGGCAGCGAAACAATCCGTCACACGCCAGGTCGCACCATCGAGACCATCAGCCCGCTTGGTAACCATGTGGTCGGCCTCACCAGTGGCCCGCTCCACAATCACGTCAATCATACGAACGTGGGTGTAGGCTTGTCCTGAGAGATGGTGAATAAGCCATACCGATTGCACAGTGCCGGCTCCGGACCATGCCATGCTTGAGAACATCCCGCGCAAGGCGCCCGTCATTGCGGCTGTATCGATTGCACTATGCGACATGGCGCGCCTCCGCGATCAAACGCGCCATTGTTTCGGAAGCCTCGTGCGGCATGATCGCAACCGGCAGGATTAAGCCACGCTCTTCGACCAAACGATCGAGCGAGGCAAGGCGCTGCGGTTGCGGCGTTGTAAAATAATATTCACCCGTGGAGCGCTTCCAACTGCCGACGGAATAGCGCCGCAGCCATTCATCCGCATTCGCGTCATCTTTTGAAAATGGCCCCTCACTGGCCGCCTCGTCAGCAACTACGTCATTGACATATTCAAGCATCGTTCCTGGTGTGCCATCTCTGTAGCGGTAGTCCCGCCAATAGAGGATCTCCGCCATCGAGCGACGGACTTCTGATTCGAAGGTCATACGAATGCCTCCGACGCAAGTTGCCGATGATTAAGAGGGCAGCAAAGTAACAGGGACGCTGGTAGAGCTAAGTTGGAGTTTTCCGACAAAATGGATAGCTCTCTCAAGCCGGAATGATTGCTGACTTGTCGGAAATTTGTACTGATTGGCATCGGGTTACCTTTCGAGATTCTTGAGTTCTCGAATAGGATTCCGCAGCTAATTCCAGAAGTCTAAGTCACTTATTTCTCCTCAGGTCCCCTGAATACTCCTATCATCATAAGCATTTGAAAATACGATATAATACCGGTACGTATTGCACCTTTAAAAGGTATTAATGTATACATTACACAATGAAAAATTGTTCTGTTTATAAAGAGTATGAAGAAGAGTACACGGTCAAAGTTCTAAGAGATGCTGAAACTAAAAGTATTCTAAGAGAAATCTGGCACGATCAAAGTGGTCAAATCACCCGCAACGGTGGCCCCTCTGTCGTCTACTATGACAAGGAAACAGGGAAAGTTAAACAGGAACGCTGGGGTGACGGAAATAGGTCGTCACGTCTCGATGGACCAGCCGCCTTGGCCTATGACCCGGTCACTGGCGTCGTGATATACACGGGCTACTTCCTCGACGGCAAGTTACACCGTAGCGGGGACAATCCAGCTCTTATTCGGCGGGACGGAAAGTCCGGCAAGGTTAAAGAAGAAATTTACAGCGTAAACGGATTCCGTCATCGACGGTACGGCCCCGCCTATATCAAGCACAGCCTGACCACAGGTATAATATTAGAGGAACGTCATATGCGGGCAGGCCAACTCCATCGCGAAGACGGAGATGCTTGGATCAAGCGACATTGGAAATCTGGCGAGATTGTTTTTAGCGAAAGCTATTTGTTCGGACAGAAAACACTACAACCACAATCGATATCTCGGGACCCAGCTTGATCGCTAGTGCAGTTACGCCTACCATTTTATCCTCCCGCATAAATTGTTTAGGCTGATTTGCTGTCATGCGCCCGATGACCTTCGAAGATTTTTGGTCCCATTTCCCAAATGGTGAACTAGCGGGTAACGGCAACGAAATTAAATTCGCTCTCGCTGATGTATTGCATCGTTTAGCATCGACGGAAAACGGTCGAGGTGACCTAATCGAAACGGCCAGAATTTTGGCTGGCCTAAATCCTCCAAGCGACGTC
>JAJFJB010000239.1 GCA_021774435.1 Alphaproteobacteria bacterium | reverse complement strand
GTTGTCGGCATCATTGGCCTCTTCACCGTGTTGACCCCGGGCGCGAAGAATATCTTTGCGAAGAGAATCGACTCCCTACCCTACGTGATATTCTTTTTCGGTGTCGGGCTCGTCAGCCTCGGATCGGGCTACTACCACTTGTCACCAGATAGCGACCGCCTTTTTTGGGACCGCTTGCCGATGACAATCGCGTTCATGGCGTTGTTCTCGGCCATCATCGCAGACCGGATCAACAAAACCATCGGGATAAAATTGGTTCTGCCCGGCCTCCTTCTATTGGGCATAGCCAGCCTGTTCTACTGGGACTGGACCGAAAGCCTGGGCCGTGGCGATTTGCGTTTCTACGGATTGATCCAATTTTATCCAATGATCGCGCTGCCTGTGATTTGCTGGCTTTTTCCCAAGGCGCATTATACCGGCGGGGGATACCTGTTCTGGGTCATTTTCTGGTATGTCGCCGCAAAGCTGCTGGAGCATTTTGACAGCGCAATTCTTTCGCTGCTCGGCGGATCGATAAGCGGACATAGCTTGAAACATCTCGCCGCTGCGATGGCGACCTACTATGTCTTGAAAATGATTAAGGCGGTCTCTGACGTTCAGCCTGCGCGGCCTTAGAAGCAATTTTCCAAGAAGGTCAAACCAAGCCTGGAATCCAAACCGACTCGGGAGATAAAAAAACACGGCGGAGCCTCGGAATTTAATACCCGCAGCCCCGCCGTATTTGCCGTGCAGTCGAAGACTGGTTAGCGCACCCGCTTTGGATCGTCGACGGCCACTGAAGAACGCCCGTCAACATGAGACCCTCGGCAGGCCGGTACCTTAAATGGAATTCTTGAGCGCCTGACCCGTTCTAAACCGGACCGACTTCGATGCTTTGATTCGAATGGCCTCGCCCGTTTGCGGATTGCGGCCCTTGCGCGCGGCACGCTTTGCAACGGCAAACGAACCGAATCCAACGAGTTGAACCTTCTGATTTTTCTTGAGCGATGCCGTAACCGTTCCAATCACCGCATTCAATGTCTCATTTGCGGCTTTCACGGTACATCCGGTTTCCGCCTGAATGACGCCAACCAGGTGCTGACGGTCGCTCGTACCGTCTGGTGTTGCCTTATAACGCTTCACCGGCGCTTTGGCGGGTGCAGCTTTTGCCTTTGGTTTCGCCTTCGCTTTTGCTTTCGCGGGCTTCTTCGCAGGTTTCTTCGCCATGTGTATGAACCTTCCCTATCGGTAATAGCAAGCCGACGATAAAGAAGCAGAGTCATTATTGACCAGCAGAAACCGCAAAATAATGAAGAAATCAGCCATTTTGTCGCTATGAGCGCCACAAATGGTCCGGCAAGCCCCATAACCCACCGGTTCAGGAGGTTTGTCGGCGCGCTCAATGTCACGAATACCCTGTTGATTCGGGCTGAAATTAACGAAAAGAAACACAATATTGCTAGTCTGACACCCACTCCGGGCACGGCATTGATCGACTGCCATGGGGAGGAAAATTCAACAACGAAAAATGTTTGCGCGTAATCTAAAACACGCAATTTGGCTCAAAGGAAAAAAGAATGTCTCATACGACCGCTAATGACTCAGACGTCAATCCGGCAATCGCTGTATGGGATGCCCAGCTTGGCCTTCCTGACTTTGCCCATATTGCCGACGAGGATTTCGAATTCGCGTTTGAAAATGCGCTGCCCGCCCACTTGTCCGAGATAGAGGAAATCGCCAACAATCCCGAAGACGCAACATTTGAAAATACAATTGTCGCGCTTGAAAAGGCGGGAGAGCTGCTGAACCGGGCATCCGGTATTTTTTGGAATATCGCGGGCGCAAACACGAATGACACCCTTCAGGCTTTGGAACGCAAACTGTCTCCGGAGCTTTCACGCCATTATTCCGCGATTACGATGAACGGGCCGCTGTTCGCCCGTATCAATGCGTTGTATCTGGCGCGCGAAAGTCTTGACCTAAGTGCCGAGGCAGCACGCGTTCTGGAACTGACATGGAAGTCGTTTGTCCGGTCCGGCGCGCAGCTCAAAGAAACGGATCAGGCACGACTAGCGATAATCAATGAGCGCCTAGCCACGCTGGGGACAACGTTCTCGCAGAACGTATTGGCAGACGAATCGGATTATGCACTCGTGCTTGGAACAAGTGATGAGTTGGCGGGGCTGCCAGAGTCTCTGATTTCCAGTATGAGCGCCGCGGCGGCGGAGCGCGGGCATGAAGGCAAGCATGCCGTCACGCTGTCACGGTCGATTATCGAACCATTCCTAACCTTCTCCGGCCGGCGTGATTTGCGTGAAACTGCATTCAAGGCTTGGATTGCTCGAGGCGAAAGCGCGGGCAAACGCGACAACCGCCCCCTCGTTGCCGAGATGGTAAAGCTTCGTGCGGAAAAGGCGGCGCTTCTCGGCTACGAAAGTTTTGCGCATTTCAAACTCGACAACACCATGGCGAAAACGCCCGAAAATGTCCGGTCCCTTCTCGAGACCGTCTGGGGGAAAGCCTGCAAGCGCGCGACGGAAGAAACCGCAGCGCTTTCCGAACTGATTTCGGCAGAAGGTCACAATCACGACGTCGCCCCCTGGGACTGGCGGCACTATTCCGAGAAAGCGCGAGCGGCGCGGTACGATTTTAACGAAGCCGAGATCAAGCCATACCTGCAACTGGAAAAGATGATCGACGCCGCTTTTCATACGGCCGAAAACTTATTCGGCATCACCTTCCGCAAGCATGAGGGCGTGCTGACCTATCATCCCGACGTCCGCGTCTTCGAAGTACTGGATGGGAACGGCAAGCGTATTGCCATTTTTCTTGGCGATTATTTCGCGCGCGCCTCCAAACGCTCCGGCGCCTGGATGAGCTCGTTCCAAGACCAACATAAGCTTATGCCTGGAGGCGAGAGCCAAACGCCAATCGTCGTAAACGTCATGAACTTCGCCAAAGCACCGAAAGGGGAACCGGTCCTCGTCACGATGGACGACGCCAGAACGCTGTTTCATGAATTCGGCCACGCCCTGCACGGCATGCTCTCGGACGTTACCTACCCTTCCATTTCAGGGACGTCTGTCAGCCGGGATTTCGTCGAACTGCCCTCTCAACTGTTCGAACATTGGCTGACGGTCCCTGAAGTGCTGCAGCGTTTTGCCGTACATCATCAAACCGGCGATGCGATACCTGAGGCGCTATTGGAAAAAATGCGCGCTGCTGAAAAATTCAATAAAGGATTCGCCAATGTCGAATTTACGTCGTCGGCGCTCGTCGATATGGCGTTTCATTCACTCGGTCCAGAAAAGGCAACCGATATCGACCCGCTCGCCTTCCAGACAGATGTCCTGGCTAAACTTGAAATGCCCGCCGCGATCGTCATGCGGCACGCGACACTGCATTTCAGTCATGTGTTCGCCGGGGACGGCTATTCGGCCGGATATTATTCCTACATGTGGTCCGGCGTTCTCGACGCCGACGCGTTTGGCGCCTTCAAGGAAGCAGGCGAACCTTTCGACGCCACGACAGCCGACAGACTAAAAAAGTTTATCTATTCCTCCGGTGGTTCCATGGACCCGGAAGACGCCTATATCGGCTTTCGCGGCAAATTACCGTCGCCCGATGCCTTGCTCGAAAAGGAGGGATTGGCATAGCAAAAGGGCTGACAGCATCAGGATTCACGGAGGGAGTATTTGGTGGACCTAAAGGAACAAAGTTTAAACCAATCGCTCGAAATTCTTGCGGATTGGAATGAGGCGCTTGAAAGCGCCTCAGTCGATTTCGACTTGCTGTAGTAGTTAAGCTCTCCATCCGGTACGGCGGACGCGGTGCACCGCTTGAACGGCTACTTTTGGCATGATCGCCGCGTTCGGCAAGGAGGTAGGACGCTAAGCTTTCTCAGAATTGGAACCCAGAAGTCGAATGTCCGAGATCGAGAGAATACCGGACTCAAATCGATTACCGGCCCGAAGCGTAAAAGTAGCCAATATGAGACATTCGCACCTGAGCTGCCTCACTCCCGACGCACTAATACAATGATGCAAAATCGAACGTTTTCGCCGCGCGACTAACCGCGAACGCCCTCACAGCGCTTTGGGCTGGCGGCCGCCAGCCCCAGAAGTGGTCCTATCCCTAGAGCTGCGACTGTCTATGCACTAACATAATACCCGGACCACTCGGTCGGGGCTGGTCACCGTGCCTGCCCAAACTGGCGAGAGAATCCCAGCACAATGGCTGCGATTCATCAAACGGAGAAAGCAATTGAAGCACATAGGCAGCTACGACCCTTGGTTGGAAATCGACGCTGCGGCATTTCAGCATAATGTCCGAGAGGCGGCGCGGCTGGCTGGAGGGCGGCCGCTAATGGCGGTGATCAAGAACAATGCCTACGGTTTAGGCGATGAGATTGTCGGCCCCATTCTGGATAGCTGTCAGGAAGTGGGAGCGATCGCCTGTGTGCGCGTGGCCGAGGCGATCGCGATGCGCCGGGCCGGTGTAGAAAAGCCAATTCTGGTCATGGCGGAGGTCTCAGAAGAGGAAGGCGTTACGTTGATGCAGCATCAGGTCTGGCTTTCGGCCTGGCTGGATGATGCCCCGGAACGACTGGCACGAATTGCCCAACGGGCGGGGCGCCCTGTACCTGTGCATCTATTCATCGATGCCGGCATGGGACGGGAAGGAATGCCGGACTATCGAGCCCTTCCCTGGCTTGAAACACTGCATCGACACCCGGCGGTGGAAATCATGGGAACTTATATGACTTTTACCCATGAATTGGATTTCGGTCATGAGCAGTTAACGCGTTTCAATGCGCTTATCACGGAAGCCAGAAAAAAGGCTATCGAGTTGGGGAGTATTCACGCCGCCCCTTCATATGAGTTGTTCCAGATGCCTGCCGCGCATCTGGACATGGTACGCATCGGCAATGCAATTTTCGGTAACTATCCAGATGTAGAGGGTATGGAAGAATTAGCCGATCTACGTCCGGTTTTCAGACTATGTGCGCGAGTCACGCGGCTCGAGCAATTACGCGGGGGGGATGGCACAAACTTTCGCCGCCTGTATATCGCGCAGCGGCCTACCTGGGTGGCGCTGCTTCCCATTGGACATACTGATGGCTATCCACCTACCGCTGCTGATACCTGCCAGGTCCTGATTCGTGGTCGCCTTTATCCTGTCGTCGGTACTGTTAGTTGCGCCCATGTGATTGTCGAAATTGGTGATGATAAAGACGTAGAGATTGGTGATGTGGCGACCTTGATCGGCCCTGACGACCCAGCGATTACCCCGCAGAATGTGGCTGAGAAAACCGGAGTCAGATTCTTATCCATCATCACGAAGTTGAATGCGCGCCTGCCCAGAGATGTTGTTTGAAAGAGCCCGTTTCGAAAGAGATAGAGGGTAGGTCTTGAAATTTTTACCGTGCGAGAGTTTGCCGAAAGTCGACATATTCACAATTCAAGACCTGATCCCTTTCGTGTTTCGGCCTCACGGGACGGTCACATTCTGTAGGAGATTTTCCGATGACTCACGACACCTTGAAAGTGTCTACAGACGATTTTGTCACCACAGTGACGCTTAGCAGGCCAGAACGGTTGAACGCGCTGAATCACCAACTCGCGGACGAGCTGTATGAAGTACTGCATGCATGTGATCAGAACGATGACACGCGCGTGCTCATCATTACCGGAGAAGGGCGGGGTTTTAGTGCGGGCGCCGATTTGAAGGATCGTGGTGGTGCCAATGACAGCCCTTCAAATGCACCGACCCTGGGCGAACGCCTGTACCAGGCGCTTGTTGATATCGAGAAGCCGGTGATTGCAGCGATCAACGGGGTGGCGGTGGGCGGTGGCTGCACACTCACATTGCTCTGTGATATCCGCGTGGCGGCGGAAAGTGCAAAGTTTCAATTGCCGTTTACCAAACTCGGCCTGTCGGCTGAGCTTGGGTCAACCTATCTTTTGCCAAGGCTGCTCGGCATGGGCAAGGCCATGGAGCTTGTATTAACCTCGAAGATGATCGATGCGAAAGAGGCGCTCGACATCGGCCTGGTAAACCAGGTTGTCGCGGATGACGAATTACTGAGCACTGCCACCGAGATGGCGCGTCAGATTGCATCGTTCCCGCCGGTCTCGGTGCGGATGAACAAGGCGGGGCTCAAGCTGGGTGCGGATATGGCGGGCCAGTTTCGCTACGAAAATATGGCACTCAACATCCTGCACAAGACGGACGATGCCAAGGAAGCCGCCGCCGCTTTCCGGGAGAAGCGCGATCCCGTGTTCACCGGACGCTGACTTTTTATCGCAACTGGTATGTAACTTTGACTGGTATGCGGGGGTTCTGGGAAGGATTATGGCTTGCCGGCCTACCTGACTAGATTTTATCAAGCATCACGACGACTTCCGCTCCGGGTCATTTTATTACGCGTCAGCCCGGCTGGCTGTGCACGTCCGGAAAAGGGGGGTGAAACACGACATCCATCGGTCGATTTTGGCCGAGGTCTCGAATGCGGGGTTGATCGGGCGCGTTCGCACAATCGGCTTGAGGCGAAAAACTAGCAAATTTTAGACGTGGTGTGCTGTACCTGTGCTGCGTCTCCGGTTTAGTTCATGCGGACGACAAATGTGTGCTCACTGACCGTCGTCGAGACTTCTTCCAACTACAAGCAGGAGCTGATCGATGTCCGTATTCGATCCGGTCGTTCCCGACGATCTTGACGTATTGCGCTCGAAACGCGGCTATTCGCCTGGGGTGCGGACCGGCAATCTGTTGTTCATTTCAGGCATGCTGGGTCGTAGGGCGGACCTGTCCATCGTCGAGGAACCGGAAGCGCTGCTGGCCCAGATGTTCGATAATAGGGTCTGGTCCACGCGGAGGCCGGGTGCGACTGGACTTGCGTTGTGGAAATGACGGCGTTTCTCATCCATCTGCAGCGGGATTACGAACTGTTCATGGATGTGCGCCGCCGATACATCCGTGAACCCTATCCGGCGATGACGATCATCGGTGCCGCCGGACTCGCGCAGCCCGGACTGATCTGCGAACTCAAAGCCGTCGCCGCCGTGCCCGTTTGGACGACGGCGCTGGCCTGCCTCTTCCGTGCGTCAGGCTGCTTCGCTGCGCTTGCGAAGGCTCTCAACCGGCGGTGTCGCCTCCGACAGGGGCGGAAGCTGGCCACCGGCGGAGATGCAATCCTCCTGCTCGAACTTGCGGCACAACACGATGAGCTCGTCGCGCTTCGTCCCGACGATGCGCGCAAGCACCTCATGCGCTTCCTCGAACAGCGCCTCCGCCCGTTCCTGCTCGTGGCCGCGGCCGCTACGGAACTCGGCGGTCATGATGATCATGCGCTCCTCCGGCCTGGACGTATAGTCGCGTACCGCCACCCAGATATGTTCCTTGAACCAGGTGCGGGCGATGCAGCCGTGCATCTCCTCTCGGATCTCGAGCCGCTGCTCGTGGCTTACCCATTCCGGGACATCGACTCTGACGATCGGCATCTCTTCTTCTCCTTGACTACGACAAAGACAGGGAGAGAATAGCAAGCCGGTTTGGATGGGGGAAGCGTGCGCCATTTGGGCGCTTCGCGTCGCCGTTGCTAGCCTTGGAGCATCTTGGGAGGAGGAAAACATGAAGTTCGGCATCGGGTTCTTTGCCACGCCCAACACCATGCCGCCGACCGACCTGGCGATCGCCTGCGAGGAGCGCGGCTTCGAGTCGGTCTGGTTCCCGGAGCACTCGCATATCCCGGCGTCCTATCGCTCTAACTGGCCCGGCGGCGGCACCCCGCCGAAATGGTATTTCGAGGTGATGGACCCGTTCCTGGCGTTGAGCGCCGCCGCGTCGGTCACCCGCGAGATCAAGCTGGCGACCGGTATCTGCCTGATCATCCAGCGCGACCCGATCCAACTTGCCAAGGAGATCGCGACCCTGGACCACCTCTCGAACGGCCGGATGATCTTCGGCATCGGCGGTGGCTGGAACGCAGAGGAAATGGAGAACCACGGCACCGTCTTCAAGACGCGGTTTCGGCTGATGCGCGAGCAGATCGCCGCCATGAAGGCGATCTGGACTGAGGAGGAGGCCGAGTATCATGGCGTCTTCGTCGATTTCGGGCCGATCATCAGCAACATCAAGCCGGTGCAGAAGCCGCACCCGCCGATCATCATCGGCGGCGGCTTTCCGCACGCGGCCAAGCGGGCGATCGAGTATTGCGACGGCTGGATGCCGATCCGCGGCGGCGACCTGCACACGCTCGACATGATCGCCGAATTCCGCCGGATGGCGCGCGATGGCGATCGCGATCCGGACAGCCTATCGCTGACCACCTTCGGGCTCGACCGGACCTATTCGACGCCGGATGCCTATTTCGGCTCCGACGACGAGGTCCGGCAATTCCGCGACGCCGGTGTCGACCGCATCGTCTTCCAGGTGCAGTCGGAGGACCGCGACGAGATGCTGCGGATGCTCGACAAGGCGGCCTCGTATCAGAAGGCGGTGGAGACTTAATCCTCTGCCTGCAGCGGCTTCGACCTCGACCCGGTTGTCGTGGAACACCGCGCCGCTTTAGCCTCCCATCGATCCCAGCTTGGATATCTCTGAGTAAAGGGCTGTTAGCGTCCTGCGCCCAAACCACTCCCATCGATCGTGGTCGTTCGCGAACTTCGACATGTGCACATTCCGGATGTCCGCACTGGGTCATAAGCAGACCAACGGCCGCGATGCCGCCGACGTCTGAACTTAAGCGAATATCGGACTCAATGGGGCCGAATTCGGACGTGGTTGAAAACCTCAGTCCTTAACGAGAACATTCGCCCAAGCGAAATGTTTCGCAGCGCTAGTCTGATAGCAACGAAAACGCATAACGCCCAGGCAGCGAGCCCGCGGCGAAGGATATTTTATGGGAACTGGTGGAGCCGAGGTCTGAATAACAGCTATTCACCACCGTCCATATAAATCCAATATCAAACTGATTATATGCGAAAATAACTAACATATGTTCGTCGCTGTCCATTGACGTACGCTCAAAACCGCTTAAATATGTGGGACTGAACGTGGGACCATTGGCCAGCGGAGTGCACCATGTCGAAACTGACGGCGTTGAAAGTAGAACGGGCGAAACCGGGCAGGCATGGCGACGGGCGCGGCCTGTACCTTGTCGTTTCCGGTACCGGCGCGAAGAAGTGGGTGCTCCGCATCCAAAAGAGCAAGAAGCGGTACGATGTGGGCCTGGGGTCCGCGCTGGACGTGCCGCTTGCTGAGGCCCGTGAGGAAGCGCACGACATTCGCCGGGCGGTTCGTCGGGGAGAGCACCCCATTGTCTGGCGCAATCGCAATCGCCAGTCTGTCCCGACCTTCCGCGAAACCGCGATAATGGTCCACGCCGAACACAAACCGTCGTGGAAAAACCCGAGGCACATCGCAGAATGGCTCTCCTCGCTCGAAAGGTACGCTTTCCCGAAGCTGGGAGACATGCAAGTAAGCGAAATTGATGGACCGCTTGTTCGGGACGTGCTGGCAGAGATATGGCTCAGCATACCGGAAACCGCGCGCAGGGTGCGTCAGCGAATTGGCACCGTGCTGGACTATGCGCATGCGAAGGGCTGGCGCGAATCCGAAATGCCATTGCGTGCTGTTTCGCGCGGCCTGCCGAAGCAGCCAAAGAGGAACAACCATCTGGCTGCAATGCACTGGCAGGACGTACCTGAATTCATCGCCAACATGGAAACGACGCTGAAGGCGAGCGAGACGGTGCGCCTCGCCATCGAGTTCCTTATTCTGACGGCGGCGCGCTCAGGCGAAGTAAGGGGCGCTCGCTGGTCGGAGTTCGACCTTGAGGAAAAGACGTGGAGCATTCCGGCGGAACGGATGAAGGCGGGCGAAGCACATCGTGTCCCTTTGTCCGACCGCGCCGTTGGAATCTTGCAGCGAATGTGGGAAGCGCGCCGCACGGATGACCCGGAAACATATGTGTTCGAAGGGCAGAAGAAAGGCCGCCCACTATCCGATATGACACTTACGATGCCAATTCGCCGCGCAAAGCTCGACATCACCATCCACGGATTCCGGTCGGCCTTCCGAGATTGGGCCGCAGAACACACGTCCTATCCACGAGAGTTGGCAGAGAAAGCCTTGGCGCACGCTGTGCAGAATAAAGTCGAGGCAGCCTACCAACGTGGCGACTTGTTCGATAAACGGCGGGAACTTATGAACGCATGGGCGCTCTATTGTGAGAGCGCCACCGCAATTGGGAATAACGTTGCACGTTTGCAAGTAAGGTAACCAAATCCGCGTAAAATTCTAAGCATGATGACCAAAAAAATCTTACAAACCGAAGAGAACATTCTCGACTTCACCAAAGTCAATGGCGTCCGCGTCCCCTTTTGGGAGGACAATAAGCCATTCGACCTGGGGGATAATAATATTATTGCCGACATCGTCGCTATGTATCGTTTTCCGAAAGAGCCTGTCCCAAAACCAAAGCGCTAATAGCGGGAACGGTCCCGGCCCTAATTCCATCCTTGGCCGATATCGCCGCCAGCATCGACATACACGAGGCAGAAAGGCTTCAACGCTTAATGGACGAGCGTTAGTCTCGAGCCCTGGTACGCGCAATATGGTTAAGTTCCCACTGAACCCTGAGGGCTTCGTCTGTCGGGTTCGGTGAAATTTCTAAGTCAGGGAGAAATTCGTCTGCGTTTTGCCTCCACTTTCGACGGTAGAAAAGCCACGGCACGGCAAGAAGTAGGACCCCTAATACGTAACTGACGTGCCCTGCGTCGCCGTAACCTTTATACGACAGCCATATAATTAAGGCCCCAATAGCGCTGCCAAGGGTGGCTTTATTTAGAGCCCAGACCTGCTTGTCGTCGTAGATTTCCAGTTCGAGACCACCGATGTATTGTTGAACTTCCTCGGAAAGATCCTCCGCCTGAGTCGCAGGATGCTTATCCTGCATACGATAGGCATCTAGCACCCGTTTTTCGGCTTCTGTCAGATCCCCCTTGTAGTCATGTCTTCGATACCATGGGAGCCATTCTGCTTCCTGCCGCTTTCTGAACATGGGTTTTTCTCGCGCTCTAATGGAATCTGCCGACAGCGTTTGTCGCAATAACGAGTAGGCGTATCATACCTGTTTCCCCACCAGTTTCCGCCGTATTGGGGGTTTTGACGAACGTAGGCGCGGGCCGCCGTCCTCCTGATGCACTTTCTCATCGATAATATCAGGCAGAATGTCCGGCAGCATGGCTACCAATGTGTTTTAACTATGTCAGCTTCGCCCATGTTTGCCGCCGCAGCGCCGATAAGACGGACTGACGTGGCAGGTGTGGTGACTCCAAAGCCAAAACTGTCCTTACGAGCGGGCATTGTCTTTGCTTTGACGGAAACCTTTGAAAACCCATGCCAGCGTGGCACCTAGGGCCAATAGGGCGGCGGGTACGGCTACGGCTATAGCGCCAGATATTTTCAGGCCCGCCCACATACGCTTGCGGCTGCTAATGACACATTGCGTTAAGGTTTCGCTTCCGCAGTCAAAGATAGCCCGGTAGGTCACCCCGATCCATGGATCCTTTATCCGCATTTCTGCTTTCTCTGCTTTGCTTGCGCTCTCAAATTTATTTACCTTTGCCAATTCGCGGCTTGCGTCATGATAAGTTTTCCAGCCTCCATAAACGTACGCGCCAGCGCTGACCGCCATTACCCACAACACGGTGAAAACCACCCAAGCCCTGAAAAAACCCTTCCGCCAGTTCATGCCGCTTTGCTTTCGCGCCACTGCCGTTGCAGAACATTCTTCACCGTCGTCGGGTGCCAGGAGCCGCCCCGGGCCGTCTTAATCCCACGCGCGTTAAGCGCCTCGGCAATGCCTTTCAACGTCGTTACGCCTGCGTTTTCAATGTCGCGGATAATGGGCAAGACATTGGCTGCGAAGGCGTCTGCCTGCTGCATACGGACCGATACACCCTTGCGGGCGGCATGCAATTGCTCGCCCTTCCTGTCGGTGCTGACGCGGTAATAGGCGACGAAATTGCCTTCCGTCATGGAGTTACCAATTCTTTTGTATGACTTTGCACAAAGGTTTTTCCCTGACCTGAATTGATAAGCAGAAGCGCAGTTCCCCTGTCTCAGTGTCTGCTATCCAAGAGGAGGCTCCGTGGCCGCCAGAAGAGAGCATATACCGCGCGTCGCTACCAAAGGCGCTTTGGGCTGGTTGATAGGCCGCGAAGACAATCGCGGCGGCAATTAGCGCGGCGGAAATGACAATGGCTTTCGGATACGTCATAGCTCTCCCTCCCGAGGCATTAAAAAAACCCTATCAAGATACTGTAATCGTGATAGCAAGGTTAATAGATGAGCCCCGTGTTTAAAAAACGTAGCACAACCCAAAGCCGAATCGCGATATAATGGTATTAGCGCGGCTAGGGTAGCTCCCGAACGCTTGGCACCGCACTGGGTTGCCGCGCCATTTCTATGCGGGCACCGTTGCGGAGGTGTTATGAAACTGCCAGAACCGTCCTGGATAACACTTGCAGAAGTGTTAAATTGGTTGGCTCAACAGGGCATATCGGCGAAAGATGCTAATTTTGCTCTTCCCCGAGCGTTCCGAAACGATGAAATCCGAACTCGTGGACGTTGCAGAAAATACACAGGGCATGACACGCAAACGCGTCTGGACGGAATCGCCTGGGACAATGCAGATGTTATCGATTGGGATAGAAACGCTTACTCAGTAATGGATAGAAAACGACACTATTACTTTACAGATGTAGAAGTTTCTCGAGATGACCTAATCAACTGGCTAACGGGTAGCGAAAGCAAATATGCCACAAACAAGCCGACAACTGCCCAAGCGCAATCTATACCGAACCAGATTCCGTCAACCAGGAGAGGACCAAAACAAAAGTACGATTGGGAGTCATTTTACGTCGAAATCGCAGTGATGGCCGACTTAGACGAACTACCTGATATCCAGGCAGATTTAGTGAAGAAAATGGCGGAGTGGTGCGAAAACGCATGGGGGGAACAGCCAAGCGATAGCATGCTTAAATCTAAAATTTCCCCTCTCTACAGACACCCACGCAGGTGTCACGGCCAATAATTTAATTGTCGGCCATTGTCGGCCTTCATTGGCTTACACCGCATGCATGCTCCAGTAGACCTTGCTCAAGTGTTCGGACAACCCCGTCTGGACACGAATGAAGAAGGAGCATGTGTCGTATGGAAATCGAAACTTCGGCGACAAAGTTAGCTTACGGCATTTCTGAAGCCGTTAAAGCGACCAATGTCGGGCGGTCCCGCCTCTACGAAGAAATCCGAGCCGGTAAGCTCAAGACCTTCAAGGTGGGCACCCGGACGCTGATAGCAGCCAACGAACTGACCGCCTGGCTCGCATCCTATCAATCCGCGAAAACATGAAAAAAGAACCCCGGAGCGCGCCAACGCTGCCGGGGTTGATTGTTTTCCCACTCGCAAAAATAGGAAAAACGAAAATGAACATAGAACATATGAGTACAAGTTTCACCAATAACAAATCCGACTGCGCCAAGCCCGTTTCCTGGCAGGTTCGGTTCATTGCCGCACGGCATCGTTTGCCCGTGCAGAGGGCTGCCTTGATTGCCGAGTTGGTTGGCCTTCCGGTGCATGAGGTGCGGCATGACTAAGTTCAATGTCAGCGCTGCTATCCTGTCACCGGAAGATAAACAGCGAGAAATTCACTTGACCGGGCGCAATGCCTGGGCGCTGCTCGAACTCTATAAGGCAGACGCGCAAGGTTGCACGCCTATCGAAAACCCCGCACCACGATGGAGCGGCTACGTTTACAATCTTCGGCGCTTGCACGGCCTGGAAATCGAAACCATTCATGAGTCGCATGGAGGACCGTTCGCCGGAACTCATGCGCGCTACGTCCTACGGTCGCGAGTCATCATCCGCAACGTTGGTGAAGTTAATCGGAGCGAGGCAGCATGAGCGAACGCAGAAAACTGCACCTCGCATCAGGCTGGGCTCTGGGATGGGACGAAACCCAATGGATACTTTTTAGAGCGCGTAAGGCGCATGCAGAGACAAGATGGATGCCGGTCAGCTATATCGCGACCACAAAAGGCATCTTGCTGCGCTGCATGCGAGAAAACGGCGTACAGGCGGACCGGCGGGGGCTACAAGCCCTCGCCACCCTTCCCGAACAGTTCGAAGACTGGCGACGGGTTTGCCGGGAGGTGTCGTGATGGGGAAGGTTAATGCGAAAGGGCGCACAAAATTCACGCCATACATTCGCTTGCACCGTGGCGTTACAAACAGCAAGGCATGGCGTTCTCTGTCATGTGAAGCACGATGCATCATTCTTGAAGTGTGGGCTCGTCATAACGGACAGAACAATGGTCGTATTCCCCTAAGCGTAAATGAAGCGCGGAAGAAGCTTCGTATCGGCAGCCGAAAGATTGCCGTCGGCTTCAAAGATGCTCAGGAACGCGGTTTCTTGGTGGCACACGCACGCGGGTCATTCGACTGGAAAGCCGGTGCTGGGGAAGGTCGCGCAACAGAGTGGGAAATCACAACAGAACCTTGCGATGGCAATCCGGCAAAAGCGCTTTATCGCGACTGGAAAGTTCAAAACGCGGTAACTGCAGTAGTGACCGCTGGGAACCACAGTAGTGACCGTTCCGCTGAATCCGTTTCCCAAAAGAGCCGTAACGGTAACTACAGCGGTTACCGATTCACCGATATTCGACCCACCAACGGTCACCACTGTAGTGACACTTCTATTATACCATGAAGGATAGCGAAATGACGAAGGGCGGGAAGAGCGAAAAGACCACACCCGACAAACCGTATGAACCGACGGCATACGAGCGTGCATTGATGGAAGAATTGACCGCTCAAACGACGGAACGTCCGCTTCCGCCGCGCCTGCAGGTGACGGATAAGGATGGTGTGCCGCAAATCGGGGTGGATCACCCGGACACGCACGGCGGAGTGCGTCTCATGAAAGCGCTAGGAACAAACGATGCGGTATTTCTGGAAGGGATTATTGGGCAACTGGTCAATGCGGCTTCCCAAAGGCAGGAAGTGGACGAAAAGGCGGTAAACTTCATGCTGTCAATGGTTGAGGGCGTTCAGCCGAAGGACCAGGTAGAGGCAATGCTGGCGGTGCAAATGGCGGCGGTACACAACGCGACAATGACGTTCTTGCGACGACTGGCCCATGTTGAAAATCTTCCGCAACAGGACAGTGCAGAGAAGGCTCTAAACAAGCTAGCCCGGACATTCACCAGCCAGATGGAGGCCCTGAAGCGATACCGGACGGGCGGCGAGCAGAAAGTTACCGTTCAGCACGTTAACGTGAGCCAGGGCGGGCAGGCTATCGTCGGAAATGTCCAGGGGGGGCAAGGTAAAAAACAGGACCCAACCTCATGAAACACGGCTGCTGCTTTCCACTCGCGCGCCAATGCTCCGCAACATCAAAACGAACGGGCAATCGGTGCCGTGCCCCTGCGGTCACTGGCTGGAACGTGTGCCGATTTCACGGTGCTCGAGGCGGCGCGCCCAAAGGCATAGCCAATGGCGCATATCGTCACGGTTTGTATACGGCTAAAGCGGTTGATGAGCGGAGTAGACTGCGAGAGCTTCTGTATCAGGTCCGTGAGACGAAGGCTGGTATTTTGTAGCGGTACTGGCTCGGATTCGGAATATTTTACAATTGTGATACTCTGCATAGACTATCGGACTAATTGTAGATACCGGTGTAAGAGCGTGCGCCAAGTATGTTCCGAAACCAAGGCACAGTCGGCAAGCTTGGGGAAACCAAAGAAATGAATCCGTATCGTTCAATGCACGTTAGTTTAATTCTAACAGCGATTCGATGCGCATTGAAGCGACCTTCGCCCAACTGCATACCCATGTCGGGCATGCAAAGGTTACAAACGCGAAACTACTTTTCAGCGTATCTTTCAGATTCAGAGTCGCCAATGAGGTTTTTGGCTAAATCCGTGTCTGATGAAGGCCTTACTGGAATTTGGTTTCCTGAAATTACTGGAGGAGGGTACGACAAAACTATTGAACTTTCGCGACTCAAAAATTTTACAATGCGGATCAAATTTTATTATCGAGAAAGGCTATTTGAATACACATCACCGATTGAATTTATTCTACATCAATACTTACCAATTCCATATTGTTGGTTAAAATTGGAACGCGCGAAGCAGCGCCTTTATAATGTAAAAACATTGATTAGACAGGAACGTATAGATGTTTTGAGAGTTCTTTTGCGAGAAGTATTAGAAGGTGAAGAAAAGTTTGATAAGTTTTGGATGATTAACCGGCTATACGGACCACGCTCATCTGCTCACCCAGGTTTTGCTCAACTATTGAAGTATTACGATATGCTACTCGATTCATTGGTTGACACAGGAGAATTGCTAAAAGACGGTACAGGATACGTTGTTGCACCCAAAGCATTTACTACGATTGCAGAATATGAGGAAGATGACCGGCGTCATAAAAATCAGATAAACCTTCAACGATTAATCGTGGTGCTTACGGTTTGCTTAGTCATTGTGGGCCTATTGCAGGCAATTGTTACATGGGAAATTGGCAATAAATGAAATCGGCGTTTGGCGCTCTGCCCCGCTGTGCATGAAACTCAACAGTAACAGCGTCGATTGGATTACGCATGACGGAAAAAAGGCACCCTGGCGGGCGACTCACCTCGAAACTAAAGAATTTGAAGAAATATAAGGAAGATGCCGCAAACAGTATTCTATGCTTGGCAGAGCGATCTACCAAACAACACAAATCGCGGCTTCATTCGCAAGGCTATCGAGGGAGCGCTGAAGGAAGTTAATTCGGAATTGGGTGTAGAAGAAG
>JAJFJB010000238.1 GCA_021774435.1 Alphaproteobacteria bacterium | reverse complement strand
TGCGCTCGCGCAATTCCCAGAATGGCGAACATCGTGCAAAGGCAAATACAGATGCGGGCATAGCGCCACATCAAGTTGCCGCCGAGAGCAAACACCGCAGCACATAATGCAGGCTGCCGCCGTGCCGGTAATACTCCACCTCAACCGCCGTATCGAGGCGGCAAATCAGGGATAGTGATTCACTACGCCCATCGGCTCGGACTATCCGGCAGCGCACCGGCATACCGGGTTCTATCCCTGCCTCGAGACCTGACAATTCGAAAGTCTCGCTACCATCGAGCGCAAGCGCTAGCCGCGTCACCCCTTCCGGAAACTGCAATGGAAGGACACCCATGCCCACGAGATTTGAGCGATGGATCCGCTCCAGCCCCTCCGCGATGACGGCTTTGACACCGAGAGCGCTCGTACCCTTCGCGGCCCAGTCCCGCGACGAGCCCTGGCCGTAATCCTTCCCACCAATAACCACCATTGGAACGTTCTGGGCCCGGTACCGTTGCGCGGCGTCGAAGATCGACATCGCCACATCTTCCGGCATATAGCGCGTAACTCCGCCCTCCGTTCCCGGACACATCTCGTTCTTGATCCGCGTCTGATTGAATGTCGCGCGCAGCATCACGTCGTGATTGACCCGGCGCTGGGCGTAGGAGCTTAAGTCCTCAGGAGCGACCTGCCGCTCCCGAAGGTACTGCCCGGCGAGACTATCAAGGGGAATTGCGGAAACGGGCGAGATATGATCCGTCGTGACGAAGTCACCGAATATTGCTAATGCGCGTGCGCCGACAATATCACCGACAGGCGGGACTTCCGCCGCGATATCATCGAAAAAGGGCGGTCGACGAATATAGGTACTTCCCGCGTCCCAACCGAATATATTACCGCTATCCGCGGCAAGAGCCTGCCAATCTTCGCTGCCCTCAGCCACGTCACGGTAACGCTCTCGAAACATTTCAGGCGACATGCATCGTTCGACCGTATCCCGAATATCGTCTTGGCTCGGCCAAATATCGCGCAGATAAACCGGAGATCCATCCCCTCCCTCGCCCAAAGACTCCGACGACAGGTCTACGTTCAACGATCCCGCCAGCGCACTCGCGACAACTAAGGGCGGCGACGCGAGGTAATTCACTTTGCATTGCGGATGCGCGCGCCCTTCAAAATTCCGGTTACCCGAATGCACGGCGCCCATGACAATACCGCCGGCGTCGACACTCTCGGCAATTGACGGGTCGAGCGGTCCGGAATTTCCCATACATGTCGTGCAACCAAAGCCAATGACGTGGAAACCAAGATCTTCAAGCGGTGCCATAAGCTCCGCCTTTTCCAGATAATCCGCGACCACCCTTGACCCGGGGCCAAGCGACGTCTTCACCCAGGGCTTTACTTTCAGTCCCTTTTCTACCGCATTTCGCGCCAAGAGGCCGGCCCCTATCATAACGTCCGGGTTTGCCGTATTGGTGCAACTCGTAATCGCGGCAATGGCAATATCGCCATGTCGGATCGAATAGCCTGTACCCGCGACAGCTACTTCCGCGTCCCCATCGGACAGCTCGGGCAGTACACTCTGAAAGCTTGTCGGCACGTCCTGAAGCGGTGTCTTCTCCTGCGGCCGGCGGGGACCGGCCATGGTCGGAGTTACGGTCGAGAGATCGAATTCCACGAGGTCGCTAAACATCGGTTCCATGGTTTCCGAGTCACGCCATAACCCCTGCGTCTTCGCGTAGGCCTCAACCAATGCGACTTGCGCATTCTCGCGGCCCGTTCCGGTCAAGTATGCAATCGTTTCCTTGTCGACGGGGAAGAAGCCCATCGTTGCGCCGTACTCCGGTGCCATGTTGGCAATCGTCGTACGATCCGCCATCCGCAACGCATCGAGCGCAGGACCACAAAACTCGACAAACTTTTGCACTACACCCGTGTCCCTGAGCATTTTGGTGATGCTGAGTACAAGATCGGTTGCCGTGACGCCTTCGCGCAAGGCACCGACGAGACGGCACCCCACAACGTCGGGCACCTGCATGGAAACGGGTTGGCCCAACATTGCCGTACCGGCCTCCAGGCCCCCTACTCCCCAGCCGACGACACCCAGGCCATTGACCATGGGCGTGTGGCTGTCCATTCCCAAGAGGCAGTCCGGAAACGCGAACGTCACGCCGTCGCTGTCTTCGGTCCAGACGACGCGGGACAGGAATTCGAGATTGATCTGATGACAGATTCCCGCACCCGGAGGCAAAACACGAAGGTTGCGAAATGCCTGCTGGCCCCATTTCAGGAAGCGATATCGTTCCTCGTTCCGAGCGAACTCGTTCGCCATGTTCTGGGACAGCGCATCGGGCCGCCCCGCGACATCCACGACGACCGAATGATCGATAATAAAATCAAGCGGCACCTGCGGATTGACCGACGCGGGATCACCACCCAGCCGTATCATTGCATCGCGCATAGCCGCAAGATCAGCCAAAAGCGGCACACCAGAGGAATCCGGCATCATCACGCGCGCCGGGTGAAAACTGATTTCGTGCCCGCCCTTGCAGGTTGCCGTCCAAGCGCCGAGTTGCGTGATATCCTCCGCGCTGACGGAAACCCCGTCCTCGTGCCGCAGCAAATTTTCACATAACACTTTCAGCGAAAACGGCAGCCTGGTGATATCCCCGACTCCCGCCTTTTCGGCGGCAGGAAGACTGAAATAGCGGTATTCGGTGCCATCTACCGATAGCCTTTGTTCCGTGCCGAAGCTGTCGAGACTAGCCGTCATGTCGAACTCCCTCGTTCAACTCGCGTAACGTTGATCAACTTCGATAAATCGCGCCGTATTGACAATAGCCTCGCGATCCTGAAACGAGGCCATCTCGTCGGCCATGGCGCCGCTGTGCCCATCCCGCTGGATCGTCTCCAGCGCCTTCTGCATCGCCCGGATCGCAGCGCGCTGCGTATCGCTCGGGATGATAACAATCTTGTAGCCGATTTCCTTCAAACGCTGAACGGAGAGCAGCGGGGTCTTGGCGCCGAGAAACATGTTGATAAGTTTCGGCCCCGGAATGCGCTCGGCCACGGCTTCGATCTCCTCCTCCGTGGTCGGCGCTTCGACGAACGCAACATCAGCGCCGGCGTCCATATAGGCGCGCATCCGGTCAATGGCGGCATCGAACCCTTCGACCGCGATCGCGTCCGTTCGCGCGATAAGCACCATGTCAGGATCTTCCGAGGCGTCCTTGACTGCGCGGATCTTCTGGCAAAGCTCCTCGGTCGGCACGAGGCTCTTGTCGTCGTAGTGACCGCAGCGTTTCGGAAAGGTCTGGTCCTCCAGGTGGAAGCCGGCCACTCCGGCGCGCTCGAATGCCCGGATAGCCTGGCGCGCATTCAACGCGTTACCGTAACCGGTATCCATGTCGGCTATGGCAGGAATGCCAATCGCGTCGACGATTTGCCCCAACCGCTGCGCGATCTCCGAGAGGCTGATCAACCCCATATCGGGGATCCCCGTACTACGCGCCATCGCACCGCCGCTGACATAGACGGCCGGAAAACCCGCGCTTTCGACCAACCGTGCTGACAAGCCATCGTAACAACCCGGTGCCACAACGATGTCGTCTCCTTCGATCAACGCCCGCAATTTCGTCGATGCCCGCATGCTTCTTACTCCCCTCGAGATACGTGATGCCGGGTGCGGCGAAATGCCGTCCGGCTTTAGCGGGAGTATAGGATGCGGATTTGGGGAAACGCTACTGGACCAGCTCCACGGGCAAATGCCAAGAGGGCGACGGCATAACTGTTGATGTGAATCAATGCGCTTGGCGAGGGTTTACGATGCAATCGCGACAGTTCAATTCAACCGGTTGGAGACCCGCAAAATGGTCAAGGTATGGATTCACAAGCCTGGCGGCTCCGAGCCGTTTCTTTTGACTGAGACGAGTGTGCAGAATTGCGCGACGCAATTTGACCTAAAGGAAGCCGATTTCCTGCAGCCTCTGGGCGAGCACCCACCGACAACAAAAGAACCGGGCCCACTCGGCAGCAATCCCGATCCCGAATTGGTCGTGTTTGAAGTCTTGGCCGACGAAGTACTGGGGAAAATCAAACCGGGTTATTACGCGTCGCACATGACTTACGATACGGTGCAGGAATTAATCGGCGAGGAGTGATCTAGAAGCCACCCCTTCGTGGCGCGAGCTAAAACTCACCAAGTCCTGCGTGCCACCGTGGCTCCTAATTTATCGGAATTCCTATTGGCGATTCAGCTGGCTGAAGACGGGAGATTGTTGTCTAATTTCGCTTAAACTTCCTCGGAGTATCGGTCCGTCCAGTGAGCATCGATAACCAGACTAGTTTTGTGCCTGGCAAACCCCGTATTGCGTACGACCATCGGGGTGATGGAGAGTTGGTGTTGTTCCTCCATGGCATCGGTGGAAACCGGACGAATTGGCACGCCCAATTACAGGCATTCGCACCGGCCTATCACGCGGTGGCGTGGGATGCGCGGGGCTACGGTCTCTCGGATGATTACGATGGTCCGCTGGACTTCGGCGATTTCGCCACGGATATCGCCCGGCTGTTGGATCATCTCGAAGCCGACACTGCGCATATCGTCGGGTTGTCGATGGGCGGCCGCATCGCCCTCGATTTCGTTGCGCGGTTCCCGCAGAGGGTGAAGACATTGACCTTGTCGGGAACCCGCGCCAGCTTCGCGCAAAGATCGCGCGAGGAGCACGAAGAGTTTCTGCGGCTGCGCAAGAAGCCTCTGGTCGAAGAGGGCAAGGAACCGGAGGACATTGCACCCGGGGTCGCCAAAACGCTCATGGGCCGCCGTTCAACCGAAGCGCATTTCGATCAACTCGTACAGAGCATCGCCGTTCTTCATAAGGCGAGTTACATAAAAACGATCGAAGCTTCGACCTTTTACGACCGCTCAGCAGCCTTGGAACCGATTAAGGCCCCGACGCTCTTGGTGTATGGGGGTGACGACCGCCTAAACCGGCCTGAGCTCGGGCGTGAGATCGCGGCACAGATTACCGGCGCAAAATTCGTTGAAATTCCCGACGCCGGCCATCTCTGCAACATCGAAGCCCCGACTGAATTCAACGAGGCGATATTGTTGTTTCTGGAAGATCGATGAGCCGCGCTAAAAATAGTAATAGCAACCGGGGGCAACACGTTGCTTCACCGACTTGCACAAAATCCAGATTACAAGCTCAAATGGAAGTAGCGGCTTAACGTGAAGCTGCACCTGTTAGCTTCGGTGAGGCAGGCTCCAAATAGCTAATTTTCTTGCTCACTATTCCCTAAAATCGCTTGAATTTTTTTTGAGGCCTCCAACTCGGAGACGCTGTTTCTTTCGTCTCCTGAAGTCCCATATAATTGGGACAGCATTTTTCGTGCCCAAGATTCCTCTAACTTAGCTCCGGAGTCAGAAAAACATTTTATAGCCATTTTACACGATGTGATGGCATCACTTAAAAGTCCCCCTCGAGAATGAATCGCGGATTGCAGCTCATAGCATCTCCCGAGTTCGACTGGGTTTCCTATAGTTTCCCAATACACTAAAGATTTTAAGAGCTCTCCTTCACACAAATTCATGTCATTATTTCTAAGAGCAAGACGCCCTAGAGCGAGACCGGCGCTCGCGTCTCCATCCTTCGATTTCATCAAACCATATTCTGCCCGCGCTCTTTGCAAATATTCTCTTGCCCGTTGATCGTCACCCTTTTGAAAATACATCTGCCCAAGAGAAAGAGAGATTTGAGCAATTTCTTCTCTCTTACCCAACTCTTCCGACAAATCGCGGGCTTGCATTAAAAAATCTTCAGCTCTTTCCAGATCATCACACTGAATATACAGTTCACCGAGAAGCGCCAGGCTATTCGCGATCCCATGCTTTCGCTTCAATCCAACATTTATTTCCCGGGCTATTTCCAAATTTTTAGTTGCTTCAGCGATTTGACCTCGTGCTAGAGAAACCCTTCCTAGCAAAGCATAGTTATCCGCCTGACAAGAATTTCGCTTTAGCTTTTTATTCAACTCGAGCGAAGATGCTACATGAGAAAATGCCTCCTCGTACCTTCCCATTGCTAGCAATACAGCACAAAGATCGGCCTGAATATCTGCAATACCAGGCTCGTATCCCATGTCTCTGAATGCTTTATCAGCACTAAACAAAAGTCTGTGAGAAACTCTAAAATCACCACGTATCTGAAAAACTTTAGCCTGCCAGCGGTGATTATCTGCAAGGCCTGCGCCATGGCTTAAAATTTCGTTGAACTCGACTGATTGTGCCAGGTACTTTTCTGCCGAATCAAGATTTCCAACCCCAATATCAATAATGGCCAGATTAGCATAGGCGCGCGACGTCCAACCGGTTAGTTTTTGCTCAATTGAACTAATCAAAATTTCGGTAAATTTATCCCTTGCACGATCCAAATTACCTATACGATAAAGAAATTTGGCATAATCATTGTTAGCGATTAGCAATTGAGGGTTATTCGAAGTAATTTCTTCATATTTATTTTGTGCTCTTAGTACTTCATTCGTATCCCCCAATCTTTTAGCTTCTTGTAATTCTTCTAATAATTCCTCTCCCAATTCGTGCTCCGGATCAAGTTCGCCGGGAAATTTTATATGCTCGATATGCTTATTCTGAAAGGAGCTAAAAATCCACGATTCACGCTTATAAATCCTCTCTATACCGTGTTTATGATCGCGGGCCCACCCACCTAGCTGACTGCGAAGTTTTACAGAAAATTGTTCTTTATCGGAATAAGTATTGAACAAACAAGTTTGTGTTCGGGTTAATTCATCTCGAAATTTCAGAACTTTCTCTAACTGTTCACCAGGATCTTGCATTTGCCGTGAGTTAACATCCTTAAAGAATACAGCTATGTCTTTCATTGGCATTGTTTTGTCATCGAGATTCCGGCGCGCTCTCCTGAACTCTTCTTCACAGGCTGAGGTAGAGCCCTCTGTAGAACCAGATGGAGATCCCCATCTATCCCAAAGCACAAGAATCATGTAGTCAGATTCATCTAGAATTTTATTAATGAGATCTTGTGGACGCCCCATACCGGGATTGACATCGAACTCCCATAATTTAGGCGCGAACATCACGTTCTGAGATAATGATTCACAAAAGCTGTAAGTATATAGCGTTGGAGAGAAGGCCTTTCTCTCTTCTTTAAGATTTACTGGAGAGGCAAAAAACACATTATAAACTGTTGCATCTACGCTCATCTTACGGGTTCTTTCTAGAATAACCTCAAAAGCAAAACGGGATATTCACTACCTTATACATTCTAGAGAATTCTCAGATTTCAGCAAATTGCACGAGGCTTTCGACTACCGGATAATAGATCGCTCGTGTTTTTGCGCTGATAAGATGGTCTACAACACTGTTCACCTCATCAAGTACCAATCTTCGAGCGATGCTACCTCGCGGCCCGCGATGCGACCGCCAATGAAACATTCCGACAGGTTCGCGCCAGATAGGTAGAGGTGTCCCCAGATGCTGCCCACCTCTCCAGCTTCATAAAGCCGGGGTATCGGTTCGCCATAGGCATTGAGGACCCGTTGCTTCGTGTCGTGAACCGGTCCCCCTTGGGTATTGGAAACGACAGGCCAAATTTCGCCGACGTAATAGGGTGGCGTTTTAATTGGCGCCATTGTCTTGGGGGGACGACCAAGGGCTTCATCCTGTCCCGCCGCGCAAGCTTTGTCCCAACGGTGTAGGGATTCTTCCAATTCGGCTACATCACACCCAATGGTTTCGGCCAAGTCTTCCACCGTATCGCACTTCGTCAGGATTCCGTTCTGCACTTCCTTTAAATTGTCAGCACTCCACTCATACGGCGTCACATCGCGGTCGTTGAAGACAACACCGCCGAGCGGATACATCTTGCGGCCTTCCTCATCGACAACGGCGAAGCACGGGATATTGGGCTTTTGAACTGTCGAGGGGTCCATGACGTCGAGCGCACGGTGACCGGTATCCTGCACATAGGGCTCGTATTCGTTCATGAAGCGGCGGCCCCGTCGGTCGAGCAATATCCAGCTCATGACCGCCTCTGTCTCGCGCACCTCAGGTACCCAATCAGGCAGACGCTTCATACGGATAGCGAACGGAAAATTCGGGTCCGAATGCCGAAACCCATAGGAACCGTGGAAGTGCCACATATGCCAGAGACCCGCACCGACATCCGTCGCCATACGGATGCCATCCCCGGTATTGCCGCGAAACGCCGCGGAATAAACCGGGTTGAGCTGCCAGTACTGGCGCTGCATTGCCTGGTTCGCTTCGAACCCACCACAGGCGAGAATGACACCGCGCTTTGCGCAGATCGCGCGCGGGCCGTTCACTCCCTCAACCCAAAGACCGTGAACCTCGCCGTCAGGTCCCGTGATCAATCGTTCCGCCGCCGTTGAAAATCGAACTTCAATCCCGCGCGCCGTTACATTGTCTTCCAGTACCTTCATCATATTGGTGCCGTTGCGCAGCGACCGCGCATGCGGATATCCGGTCTCGCGGTCGAAGCCAGGCACCTTGTCAATCTCGAGAAAATACATCGAGTCATAACCTGGAAACGGGTAATTCCCGGGACGCTCGACGCGCACGATCTCGGCATTATTTACCTTGACCAGTTCCGCAACGAAATCCTCGACTTCGAACATGCCGTCGACGAAGGCGCCGATTACGTCATCCGGCGTCGTCCCATCATTCGTCGCTTTGAGATAGGAAAATGCCGCGTCGCGGTCACGCGATAATCGCAAGCCACCGCCGGCACAGACCGAGATACCGCCCGGATCGGCCATTTTTTCCAAAAGGAGAACTTTCGCGCCGGCGTCATGCGCGGCGATCGCGGAAACGGCACCGGCAAAACCGTAGCCGACAACGATAACGTCGACGCTCTCATCGAAGGCCTCGACGAGTCGCGGAAACTTTTGCCCGGTCACTTCTTAAGTTGAACCCAGGCGAGCGCTTCCTTCACGAACCCGGGCAACACCGCCTCGTGCTCGGTGTCAATTTCGATTACTGCGCTCATACCGGCTCTTAAAACCGGTCCTCCCTTCGGGTCTTCAAACACCAACCGAAGCGGCAACCTCTGCACCACCTTGATCCAGTTTCCGGTCGCGTTTTGCGGCGGTAGGATCGCAAATTCCGCACCGGTCGCAGGGCTGATACTTTCAACGGCAGCACGCCATTGCACGTCCGGATAGGCGTCGATTTCGACCAAGACGACCTGGCCGGTTTCGACGTGGGTGAGTTGGGTTTCTTTGAGATTTGCCTCGACCCAGACATCCTGATCGGAGATCACAGCGAAAAGCGGTTCTTCCGATTTTACGAATTCTCCCGGCTCAAGTTCAATTTTACTGATGCGTCCCGACGCCGGCGCATAGACCAGTGTGCGCTGCAGATCCAAGAGACGCCTGTCATACAACGCCTGAGCTTGCAAGAACTTCGGGTATTCCTCAACCTTCATGTTCGGCTTGCCATTCAAGCCAGTAAGAATACGCGAAATTTCGCTTTTGAGGATTGCAATTTTCTGGCGCGCCGAGTTCACATTACGCCGCGATTGATCGAAGCGTTCCTGCGAAACATTGCCACGCGACAGCAAGCTTTCTCGCCGCTTGAAGGTCCGATCAAAATACGCCATATCGTCTCTGGCGAGCTTAAGTTCCGCCTGTTTGACGCGATAATCCGCTCGCAAGGCTTCAACTTCAGTGCTGATTCGCTCACGCTGCGCATTCGCATCGTCGAGGGCTATTCGGTAGGGCTCGTCATCGAGACGAAACAAGAGTTGGCCTTCTTCGACCGTATCGTGCTCGCGCACCTCGACCGCAACGACCTTGCCTGAAACCTCAGATGCAATCGTCACCTTGTCCGCTTTTACATAAGCGTTCTCACTGGTCACGTAGCGTTGGCCGTTTACATAGAAGAAGGCGCCCACGAGGGCAGCCGCGCCCGGTACCACGATCATCAGTACCAATCGCACCATAAACCGCATAAAGCGGCGCTGCCGCCGCGGCGGATTCGGCGGTGTTGTTGTTTCAGTCATCCATTCCTCCTGCCTGCGCCTGGAGCAATGCCACCGAGGGTTCGGTATCGTTCGCCGATTGCCGCGCAGAAAGGTTGTTTTTAATAACGGTCAGCAGTGACCGTAATGTGTGTCGGTCTGCGTCAGACAGTCCGTCCAACGCTTCGTCTTGCAGTTCATTCGCCAAGACGACCATGTCATCCAAGAGAGGCTTGGCCTTGTTGCTCAAATAGAGCCGGTGAACCCGGCGATCGCTTGCATCCGGCCGCCGTTCGACAAGTCCGGCGGCCTCAAGCCTGTCAATCATTCGGCCAAGCGTCATCCGCTCAACCTCGATTATCTCTGCCAATCCACTTTGATTAATACCTTCACTACGCGCCAGGAACACCAGAACGCGCCATTGCGGCCTGGTCAGCCCGAGGTCACGCGCACGGCTATCGAACCGCGTCCGCATGAGCCGCGACACATCGTTCACGAGAAACCCGAGCAGTTGATCAAGCGAATTTTGAACCATAAGCAGACATATAGTTGCAATGCTTACCGTAAGCAAGCTTACATTCTTTTGACAGGCAAAGCACGCTTTCTTTTCCTCAACTTTCGCGCTAGACCACGACGGTCATGGCACCACAGAATTCCGTAGATTTGCCGACCAATCCAAACTTCGAGGACGCCGAGTACGATTTTCCCGAAGCAACCGCACCGCAATATTTCTATATGATTGCGTCGACACCCCGATCCGGTGGCACCTACTTGGCACAGACCTTGTGGCGGACCGGCGTAATGGGCGCACCGCACGAGTATTTTGGCTTCTACGGCACGTTTTTGCGGCTTGTTGCGCGACTAAAACCTCATTCACTGCAACACTATCTGGATGATCTGATGCCCCGACGAACGTCGGCCAATGGCGTATTTGGCGTAAAGGTCCACTTTGACCACCTTCAGTTCATGGTCCTCTCCGGCATTTTGACGCAGTTAAAGCAATTGCGAGTCATATCGTTGGAACGCGATGACCATCTGGCCCAAGCTGTTTCCCACGCCCGTGCTTTGCAGACAGGGCAATGGAACTCGCTTGAAAACCCGCAAAGCATTGAACCTGTCTACAATTCGGAACTGATCCGCTGGAGCCTCAATCATTTGGACAACCAAAAGCGCGGCTGGCGACAATTTTTCGAACAGCATAAAATTTCGCCGCTGTACCTAAAGTACGACGATTTTGTCGCAGACCCCACCGCCGTCACCGCCGACGTGGTTACTCGCCTTCAAATGCCGACGACGCCGGAATCGCCGGTCTCGCTTCCGGATATTTCCCGACAATCGGACAGCCTCAACCTTGATTGGGCAGAACGTTTCAAGCGGGAATCCGCAGACACCGGCAGCGATCTCTCGTAATGCCGGGAAGACGTGAATTTGGCCTTGTTGTCGCAAGTATCCTATTTGCCGGGCTCGTCGCGGAATTAGGACTTCGAATAGCCGATGTCGCCTATCCCATCTTTCACCGTTTGGAAACGCTGCGCGGCTGGTCGCCGATACCGGGAGTTTCCGGCCTTTGGATGACGGAAGGCGAAGCCTTTATCGAAAACAATGATGAGGGCTTCCGGGACAGGCATCATGCCGTCGATAAACCAAAAGGCGTCATGCGCCTTGCCGTGCTTGGAGATTCGATGAGCGAGGCCTTGGCCGTACCTCTCGAAAAGACATACCCCTCGATTTTAGAACATAAGCTTTCGGCTTGCCTTGCCCGACAAGTCGAAGTCCTGAATTTCAGTGTTTCCGGTTATGGCACTGCGCAACAGCGACAGACATTGCGGCACAACGTTCTTAAATATAAACCTGACATCGTTCTTCTCGCCTTCTTTACCGGAAACGATGTTTGGAATAACGAGGCTGCTCTGGACGGGCATGAAGATCGCATCTATTACGTTTTAAACAACGGCACATTGAAATTGGACGACAGCAACACGAAAACCAGTCGTTTTAAAACGAAGATGCTTTGGCGCGGCACGATTAACACTGTTATCAATGCCTCAAGGCTTTTCCAGCTAATTCGCGAATTTTCTACGCGGGCGAAATCCATATTCCGCCGAAAAAAAACCGTGGAAAACGCGATCTTCGACGCCAAAAGTCCCGACTATGAGATTTTCAAACCGCCTTCCACGGACGCCTGGAAACGAGCCTGGACGACAACGGAGGCATTGATCGTCGCGATGCGCGACGACGTTAAATTGGCGGGAGGTACGCTTTGGCTCAGTAACCTCGTTGCGCCGGTACAAGTTTACCCTGATAGGGCAGTCCGGGCGGACTTTGCACACGCTCTAGGCGTGGACGACCTTGATTATCCTGATCAACGCATTGCGAAGTTAGCCGAACGTCATGGCATATCAGCGGTGACGCTATTGGACCCCCTGCGCCGGTACGCCGATACTAACAAAGCTTACTTGCACGGTTTTAAGAACACGCGTTTGGGGACCGGTCATTGGAACGAAACAGGTCATCTAATCGCTGCTGAATATCTGAGCCAGGGACTCTGCGCAGGCCTGGCGCTAAAAAAGTAATCCGGAGCGACCGACGTCAGGACGCGCCTAGTTCCTTCTTTAAATCTTCGATAATGAGCTTTTTCCAGTCCGTTTCGGTCTCGCGCCAAACACTTCCGATGTAATTACCAACATCCACGGAATAACCGGCATCGCTACTTTCGGTTGGCCACACAAAGAACGCAACGGTCTCATTCCAAAGAAATCCGATTTTATTATCCCGTCCGACAATCGAGCCCAATTCCTGATCGGCCTCGACCACATTGAGCCGCCGTGCCATTACTGTATTGGCTGCTTTCCATACCTTTTCGTAGGACGCATTCTTGACCCCGATCCACACGCCATTTTCACCTGGATGCAGACGATCGGTCCTCAAGCAACCGGCAATCAATAGACCCGCAAATACGACCATTAACAATTTTTGCATATTCCAACCCCCTGGCAGCGACGTCGCGCGTAATTAGCATATCAAATCAGCACCGTGTGGAAAATCCGACAATTCGGGTACAAATTCGGCGATCGACCCACGATTTCAGCAGGTGACCGGCGTCACTGCACGACCATGGGCCTTTCATTAAGATCAGAATGAATTAAGACACCTAATATTGACCGAAAGACGATATAATGTACGTTTCCGACGCTGAAATTGAACGCGCCATCCGAAAACGCCTTAGCGCTCCGGAGGAGCTGCCGGTAATTCTAATGCCGTTCGACCCGGAAGCCGAAAATTCAAATTCAGACGTCTACAATGTCGTAAAAATGGCAGTTTAACCATTATAAGTTATTGATATGGCAATCGATTCACTTGGTTCCCCCATCCGCAGCACACCTCTGCCAATTGCGGAGCGCGTGCAAACGACGGAGCTAAAAGCCCCAAACGAAACGCCTGAAGAGTCCCGTGATAGCGCAACGCCGCAATCGACCGAAATCACGTCCACCGCGTTAGCCTCGGATTCGTCCGACCCGCCTCCCACCGCCTCGATACCGCGCGGATCAATTTTGGATCTGGTTGTTTAACCACGGCGATCGACACGAGGTACGCCGAAAGCGGGCGTTTGACAGAATGCCGGAATCGGGACATTTCGGCACGGCTCTTACTCACGACATATAATTCGTGCTAGGCAATTCCTTTCGATGGGATTGCCCCGCGACAAATTCGTGTTGCACGCGTATCTCTATCTCTCGAATTTGTTAGGAATCGCGTCCAGCGCGGACGATGGTCGTGAAACGCACACCGAAAGACAGAAATTTTGGCCGTCGAAAGCATTGAGGACCTATTCGACCGATATGGTCCGGCCTATCAATGGTTTGCGGCAATAACATGCATGCTCGGGGCAATGACCATGGTCTTGTCGCAGACCACGGTGAATGTCGCTTTCCCGGACATCATGGGCGCCTTTGGCATCGGCCGCGACGAAGCCCAGTGGCTCTCGTCCGGATTTTTTGCCGCCATGACGGCAGGCATGCTTCTGCAAGCTTGGCTGGTCTCAATCTTCGGCGAGCGCGCAACCTATTTCACGTGTCTGTGCGGGTTTCTGCTGGGTGTCGTTATGAGCGGCCTTGCACCAAATGCGGAAACACTTACCGCTGGACGCCTGCTCCAAGGCCTCACCGCCGGCATCATTCAGCCACTGGCGATGGCAATCTGCTTCAAGGTCTTTCCACCGGAACGGCGCGGTACTGCCATGGGTCTATTTTCGATGGGAATCGTATTCGCGCCAGCGATGGGACCAACCTTGGGCGGGTTTGCGATCGAATGGTTTAACTGGCGCTATGCCTTTTTTCTGACGGTGCCGAGTACCGTCCTAGCGCTCGGCTTGGGGCTGGTTTTTCTACCAAGCCGCAAGATGCCTTCCCGTTTACCACCGTTTGATATCACCGGCTTTACGCTCATGTGCGTCGCCCTATTCACCCTGCTGCTCGCACTGAGCAGTGGAACCCGCGACGGCTGGGGGTCGGACAAGGTCGTGCTGCTTTTTGTCTGCGGCACGACTGCGGCATTGGGCTTCGTGGCCTGGGAAACCTACATCCCTGCCCCCTTGCTGAATGTGAGACTGTTTCTCAATCTGCGCTTTTCATCGGCATCTATTATTTCGTTTTTCGCGGGCGGCGTTTTTCTGACGTCGACATTCCTCATTCCTGTCTTCGTTCAGCAGGTTCAAGGATACACGCCACTGCGAGCGGGCCTGTTATTAATGCCGGGCGGTCTTTCCCTACTTCTGCTTTTTCCGATTGCAGGACGGATTTCGGATACGGTGTCGCCGCAGATACTCATTTGCGTCGGGCTCGGCGGATTCGCCGCCGGCTTTTTCCTCCTGTCCGGTACGGACGTCAACACCCCGTTTTGGACGTTCGTCACCTTCACCCTTTTCATTCGACTTGGGATCGCGTTCACAACACCCGTCGTCAATGCCGCGGCACTCAAATCGTTACCCAGCGAACAGGTCAATCAAGGTTCAGGTGCGGTCAATTTCATCCGCATGCTCGGTGCTGCCTTCTCGCTCAATATTGTTGTCGCTTTTCTGGAAACCCGGGTTCCTTTTCACAGCGACGCCTTAACATCGACACAAACCGCCGCCAGCCCAACCAGTCAGGCATTCATCGATGCCGTGAGACAGGTCTTTTCGGAAGCCGGCGTTGCCGATGCGCTCGAATATCCGGGTGCCCTTCATTATTTGGGCCAGGTCGTCTATGCGCAGGCAAATTCCGCCGGCTTTCAGGACGCCTTCACCGCACTGGGTATCGCCAGCATATTCGGTTTGATCCCTGTCTATATTCTCTCTCGAACGCCAACCTATGCTGTTCAACCGGTTGAACAGAAAGCAAGCCCACCGGTAAGCTCGTCCCATAAAGAACCTGAGAAGGCGTGAACATGGTCGACGGAACTGCAAAACGCATCGCCCTATTGGCATTGCATATCGAAAGCAATCGCTTCGCTCCCCCCGTCGCCCGTGCGGATTTCGAGGAAAAAGTCCTCCTCTACGGCGACGAGATCATGCAAGACGCCGCCAGCGAACATCCAAGTATGGTCGGCACAATGACAGGCTTCATTCACGCCATGAATGACGCCGGCCCGTGGACTCCCGTGCCGATCGTGAACGCTGACGTCGGCGCGGCAGGCCCGATCGATCACGATTTCTATTTGGAACTGAAGCAGGAAATGCGCGAACGCCTGGAAGCGGCGATGCCCCTGGATGGTGTCTATTTCGGCGAACATGGGGCCGCGGTTTCGACGGAAATTTCCGACCCGGACGGCGACCTCTTTCAAATGGCCCGCCACGTGGTCGGACCGGACGTGCCGATTATCTCGACACTCGATTTGCATACAAACATCTCCGAAGAGATGGTATCGGCAACCGATGCGCTCATCATCTACCGCACCAATCCCCACGTGGATCAGTATGAACGCGGCGTCGAAGCATCCGGGGTCATGCATGAGTTGCTCGGGAATGTGACGCCGACCACGGCGTTTATCCGCCTCCCCCTCGTCGCCCCGCAAGTCACGCAACTAACCGCGAGCGGACCTTACGGCGAAATCATCGATTTTGGACAAACCCTAATCGACGACACCGTGATGAACATTTCCATTGCCGGCGGGTTTACTTATGGCGACACGCCGGAAAACGGCATGGCGTTTTTAGTGACGACCCGCGATGACATGTCCCGAGCCCGAAAAATATGCAAGGAACTGGCGGAACGGGTCTGGAATTACCGTGATCGCTTTACGCCGAACCTGACATCCTTGGAAGATTGCATTTCGGGCGCCGTTGCGCGCGGAGAAGACCCATTGCTGCCGTCTAAAATCATCGCGGATGTCGCCGACAATCCCGGCGGTGGCGGGCGCGGCAACACGGCCTGGCTCCTCGAAGGACTCCACGAAGCCGGCGCCCAGGGAGTCATCCTTGGCGTCTTCAACGACGCACGTCTTGCAGCGGAAGCGCATGAGGTTGGCGTCGGCGCAACTTTCGAAGCGCGTTTCAACTGCGACGAACCCGACCAGTACTCAAATAACTTTTCTGCCGAAGCGACGATCCTCGCGCTTGCCGACGGCAACATTGTCGGCCGCGATCCGGGATCCCGGAAGAATATGAGTATCAAGCTTGGGCCCACGGCGGCCTTGCAGGTCGGTACAGTTACCGTGATTGTGATCTCAATCCGCCAACAATGCATCGATCCCGGTTATTTCGAAAGCTTTGGTGTCAGCGTCACTGATGCCCGCACTGTCGTCGTGAAATCCCGCGGCCATTTCCGCGCCGGGTTCCTGCCCTATTTCCCACCGGACCGCGTGATCGAATGCGACGCACCGGGATTGACGTCGCCGAACTTGGACAATTTCGATTGGACCGGATTCAAGCGACCAATTTATCCGCTGGACCCAGAAACGGAATGGACGCCGCCCGACTGGTAAATTTCTAGGCGAGAAGGAGAAAGTAATGGCGAAAAAACGCGTCCTTGTTACCGGTGCCGCCGGAACGGTCTCCCGTCAGTTACTGCCGGCATTCCGGGACCGTTATGATCTCGTCCTGCTCGATTCGAATGCTTCGAGTAGTGAAAACGACATCATCGAGGTCGACCTCTCCAATCCCGATATCGAAACCTACCGGGAATACTTCAAGGGTGTTGACGCCGTCGTGCACAATGTCCGTTCAACCCAGCCCGGCATCAAAACCAGCGCACCGCGGCAGTGGCTTCCCGACCGGCCCGGGTCGGAGAGTCCGGACGGCTATTTCGTGGAGCGCCGCAGCGTCGACATGGCGTTTAACATGTACCGCCTCGCTATGGAGGAAAATGTCCAACGGGTTATCGTCGCCTCGTCGAACCACGCCGCGGATTGGTACGAAACGAAACTCCACAACGGTGCATTGGATACGATTGGGCCAGAGGTTTTTCCGCTATCCGACAATTTCTACGGCTGGGCCAAGGCGACCTACGAGCATCTCGGCTTTCTGTTCGCGACGGGCCGGCTCGGAAGAGTGCTTGAGAATGTGCAAGTCCGTATCGGCGCGCCTCGCGCGATCCGAAGCGCGGATTTTGAGGGCGATGACGTCAGCCACAAGCGTGACCTTGGCGCCTATATCAGCCCGCGCGATATGCAGCAGCTCTATGTGAAATCGATCGAGGCAGAGAATATCCGTAACGAAGACGGCATACCGTTTCAAATCTTCTATGGTGTCTCCAACAACACGCGCGCGTTTTGGAGCATCGCCAATGCTCGCCGGGTGATAGGATATCAACCGGAAGATGACTCGGAGCGGGAATTCGCCGACGATATTCGGGGCAGCATCAAAACGAACGGGCGCACGCTTTCGGCGACCTAAGCAGCACAGGGGAAACAGGGATGGATTTGAAACTGGAAGCGCAATCGACGCTGCCGGTCGACGCGGGGTCGGCGACGTTGGTAGGACGCGTCTGGCGTTCGGATAAGGAAGGGCCTTCCGTCGTTGCCTTAAGAGATGGCAGCCTCATCGACATCACGGGCTCCGAACCGACAGCAACGGATCTAATCAATGCCTATTCGCCTGCCGCGACGGCACATGACGCGGACGGCGAAGATCTAGGGCCTGTCGAAGCGATCATTGCCAACAGTGCCGTCAATGCCAGAGACCCTGCCCTTCCATGGCTCATCGCGCCAGTCGATCTGTCCGCGCTTAAGGCTGCCGGCGTCACTTTTGTCGACAGTATGCTGGAACGCGTCATCGAAGAACGGGCCGAAGGCGACCCGCAGGAAGCGGAGGCGATCCGGCGCCTTATCAAAGGGGCCATCGGCGACGACCTCGCCGCCATCATCCCCGGTTCTCCAGAAGCCGCCCGCCTGAAAGAAGCGCTGATCGAACGCGAACTGTGGTCGCAATATCTCGAAGTCGGCATCGGCCCGGACGCGGAAGTTTTCACCAAAGCCCAGCCGATGTCCGCCGTCGGCACCGGTGCCGAGATTGGATTGCACCCAAAATCGACGTGGAACAATCCCGAACCGGAAATCGTTCTCATTCTGAATGCAAGCGGCACCATCGTTGGCGCCACGCTTGGCAACGATGTCAATTTGCGCGACTTCGAGGGCCGCAGCGCGCTGCTCCTGAGCAAAGCCAAAGACAACAATGCATCCTGCGCAATCGGTCCCTTCATCCGATTGCTCGATGGCAATTTCGGTCTCGATGATATCCGAAACGCGGAACTCTCTCTGACCGTTGCCGGCGACGATCAGTTCCGGCTTGATGGCACCAGTGAGATGACACGCATCAGCCGCGACATTGAAGACCTCGCCGACCAAACCCTCAATCAGAACCATCAATATCCCGACGGCGCGGCACTGTTCACGGGAACGGCCTTCGCGCCGACAAAGGACCGCGACACGCCGGGCGAAGGCTTCACGCATAAGCCAGGCGACCTGGTGACAATTGCCAGCCCGAAACTGGGTGCACTAAACAACCGCGTCACCACGAGCGACAAGGCCTCGCCTTGGCAATTTGGTATATCCGCGCTGATGCGTAATCTGGCGCAGCGCGGCGTCTTGTAGGAGCAAAACATGAAAACGATTTTGATGACCGGCGCCGCCGGTGGTATCGGCACGTTCTTGCGTGATGAGTTGAGCAACAATTACAAACTTCGCCTTTCAGACCGGGCACCGATCCAAGATTTGCACGGCGACGAGGCTTATGTTGCTGCCGACCTGACCAACTTTAACGCTGTGTTGCGGGCGACCGAAGGTGTCGATGGCATTCTCCATTTCGGTGGTTGTGCCGGAGAGAGCGACTGGCAGACAATCCTCGACGCCAACATCATCGGGATGCGAAACATCTACGAAGCCGCACTCCAGAACGATGTGAAACGAGTTGTCTGGGCTAGTTCGAACCATGCCGTCGGTTTCTACCGACGCGATCAGACCATCGACCACACCGTTTATCCGAAGCCGGATAGCCGCTACGGCGTTTCAAAAGTTTTCGGCGAGGCAATGGGCAGTCTTTACGCCGAAAAATATGGACTCGAAGTCGTCAACTTAAGGATCGGCAATGTCGCGACGAAACCGGTCGACAAGCGGCGCCTTGCAATCTGGATTAGTCCCCGTGATCTCGCGCAACTCTGTGCAATCAGCCTCGATCACCCAGATATCAAATTCGAGATTTTCTATGGCGCTTCCGACAATGCACGCGGATGGTGGGACAACAGCAACGCCGAGCGTTTCGGATACGCGCCCCAGGATAAAAGCGAACCCTTTGCGGAAGAGGTTCTTGCCATCGAACCGCCCGCGTCGCCCGATGATCCCGATGAAGTCTACCAGGGTGGCGCCTTCGTCTCGACAGAGTCAGGCGGCGGCGCGCCTCGTTCGAAGGTCGTCTAACCCATCAAAGATTTACCTGGTGTCCTCGCAGCAGGCATGCCTCATCTTCAGTAACGCGTAGCAATCAGCTTACGAACGTACCCCCGAGTTCATCCTCGATGAAGGACTGAATAATTTCTTCCATCGATGCATCGGCTTCGAAGCCCAACGCCTTGCCTCGTTCGGCGGCGAAATGCATCGGCCAGCCGGAAACGATTTTCTGGATCGCCGGATCGGGCGTCCAATTGATACGGTCACTCACTGCCTTACCTGCAATGCCCGTCAAAGCATCGACCATTTCCTGAACGCTATGGGTGATCCCGGGAATAGATACCGCCCGGCTCGGCCCCCAGGCCTCTGCCGGTAGTTCTGCAGCGCGGATGAAAGCATCCACGACCCGGCGCGGCGACAGGAGCCACATCGCCTGATCCGGCGCCACGGGGCAATCGACCGTCTGCCCCTGCAACGGTTCGCGGATGATGGAACTGGCGAAGGTTGAAGCAGCCTTGTTGGGTTTGCCGGGGCGCACAACCACAGTCGGCAAACGCAAGGCGCGGCCATCGAGAAACCCCTTACGGCTATAGTCATTGATGAGCAGTTCGCCAGCCGCCTTCTGTGCTCCATAGGACGTCTGCGGCGTCAGATGCGTATCGTCCCGGATGACATCCGGCACAATGCCGCCAAAGACCGCAACGGAACTTGCAAAGACCAAACGCGGGTTGGTTCTCAATTCACGGCAAATATCGACAACCGCACGCGTACCACCGAGATTAACCCGCATGCCGAGATCGAAATCCGCCTCCGCTCCGGCGCTCACCACGGCGGCGAGGTGAAACACCGCATCCGTATCCGGCGTGATCAACGCCCGCAGTTGGTCAGGGTCGCTGACATCGCCCGTTACCATCTCCAACCTTGGATCGTCCGGAAACGGCGGGTCTGGTTCGCCGACGTCGAACGCAATTATTTTATCAGGCGCGCCCTGCCCTTTGCCAAAATCCAAGTCGTTCTTTTCAAGCAGCTTAAGCGCCAGACGGCGCCCGATAAATCCAGCGCCACCGGTAATGACAATCTTCATATTTCCTGTTCCTTTAGTTGCTCGCCGCCATTCTCGCGCAAGTCCGCCACGCTTCCATTAATGCGGTGGGATCAGCCTCACCTTTGCCGGCGATGTCGTATGCCGTGCCATGTGCGGCTGTCGTCACTGGAAAGGGCAGACCGCCCAGTACCGTAATGCCACTGCCGAAGCCCATGAGCTTCATCGCGATCTGTCCTTGATCATGATACATCGTGACGACACCGTCATAGGCTCCGTCCCGCGCCCGCACGAATACCGTATCAGAAGGGTATGGCCCTTCGACCGAGACACCTTTATTCGCCGCTTGGGCGACCGCAGGCTCGATGATGTCGATTTCTTCGCGGCCAAAATTTCCACCGTCGCCGGCGTGCGGGTTTAGCGCTGCCACAGCGAGACGCGGCACTGTCATCCCGGAAGCCCTCAAGCTTCGGTCAAGCAGTCCAATTGCCCGCGCAATACCATCAACGGTTATATGATCCGCGACGTCGCGGATGGCGACATGGCTTGTCACGCGCGATGTCCAAAGCTTATCCAGCACGTTGAGCTCTCCGACTTCACCCTCGAAGTTCAACTCCGATTTCAGGAACTGCATCTCATCCTCGAAGCCGAGGCCCGCCAAATGCATCGCTTGCTTGTTCAACGGTGCAAAGACGAACCCGGCAATGTCACCGCGCGACGCCATGTGCCCTACCTGCTTCAGCGCGCTGAGCACCTCTTGCCCTGCCGAAGCCGTCGCGACACCGGTTTGCGTGTCGTTCGCGGGCGCTTCAAGCGGGCGAAACTCAATTTCCCGATCTATTGTCACAGCAGCGGCGGTCTGACCATCGCGATATACAGTGGGATCGGCAACGAGAACGACATCTGCATCGTCATGCGTTTCCTGCATCGCCAGCAGCTTGGCAGCGATTTCAGGGCCGATGCCGTTGCGGTCGCCGAGCAACAGGCCAATTTTCGGTTTCATACGTCCGCCTTTTCCAATTTCTTACGGCTCAGGGTTTCTTTGCCCGGTTACGATGCCGCGACAATAAGGCGGCGCGGACGGGCTTTCGATCAATTTCGCGCCATCGACTTTATCGAATCCAGTACTGCGCACCATATGCCCGAGGCAATGCAAAGTCGGCACCCAATAGTTGGTGTCATTGTTGCCGTATTGGCCGTCCGGGTAAAATTCCATCACCATGTGACCGTCCGGATAACCTTTACCGATACCACCGCGATAAGGGCTGTAATCATCGAGGATCGCCGATTCGACATGAATTGACCGATCACAGACCGCCGCAAGCCGGTCGAGCGCGAGTAATGGATGACGCAAATGGTAAAGCACGCCAAAACAGAAAACGACGTCAAAACGGCCGAGCCGTTCTTCCGCGACGTCATAGACACTCATTTCCTCTCGCGAGCATTGCTCTTCGCCATACCCAAGTGCATTACGGCACAGATCAAATGTATCCCAGCCCTTGCGCGTGATCGCTTCCGGTTTACCTAGGAAATCGGAGAAATCATCAATCGCGTGGACGTGGCGCGCGCCGCGTCTCAGCGCCTCAAACGTCCAGTAGCCATCCCAAGCACCCACATCGAGCACGCGCAAGCCTGTCAAATCATCCGGCACCCGATAGGCCGCAGGATCGATCGGTGCCCACCCTGGTGTTGTTAGGCCTCCCGGCAAATCGATCTTATGATACCAATAGTCAATCGATGCGACCCGGTCCATCAGGTCGCTTGTGTCGACTTTCGAATTTTCGTCCCGCGGTATTGGGGGAACCATTGATACGCCCAAATTTTCCTAAAACTATCGCGTCGCCGACTTCCGGCGATGGGCGCATTTTACGGTGCAGCGGGAGCGAAATCCACGCGCAAGTCATCCGGCTGGGTCGTAAATGAGCGAGAGTTCAAATTTAAACCCCCAAGAATTATTAGCGCGCGCCATCGCTGCCTTCGAAGCTGGGGATATCGCACTGGCATCCCGGCAATTTCAAGAAACACTGGAGCTTTCTCCCAGCAATGCGGAGGCTTTGTATTTCCTTTCCGTCATCGCGTATCAGAGCGGCGAAAATTCCCAGGCGCTCGATTTGATAAATCAGGCTATAGCATCCCGCCCCGATGCCGCGGACTGCCATAACTTGCATGGGCTTATCCTGCTCGCGACTGGACGGGTAGAAGCTGCCTGCAACGCGTTGCGTCTGGCACTTGAGTGTGAGCCTACATTCGCCGATGCCGCGAACAATCTCGGTGCCGCGCTTGAAGCCCGTGGCGACCTTCCCGGTGCCGAAACTGCGTATCGCCGCGCCCTTGAAACCGCACCGGAGTTTGCGCAAGCCGCGAGTAATTTGGGGAGGGTACTGTTAAGCCTTGGTCGACCCGGCAACGCTGAAGACGCATTCCGGACCGCTTTAAATTCGGATTCCAGAATTCAGGATTTGTCGGTCAACATCGCCATCGCGCAGCAACGCCAAGGAAATACACAAGAAGCCGAGGAAACGCTTGAGCGTGCGCTAAAAGCGGATACGCAGAACGCGGAGCTGCTCCGTATTCTGGGCGCGATGCGGTATAGCAAAGGAAACCTAGCGGGCGCGGAATCAGCATTGCGGGACGCTATAGACCTGCAACCGTCGCTCGTCGCGGCTCATGACAATCTTGCAGGCGTATTCCTGGACCAGGGCCGTATTGCGGAAGCCGAAGCATCATTCCGGCACGCGCTCGCGCTCAATCCCAATGACAGCAGAGTGCATTCAAATTTTTTACTCTGTCTAAATTACCACGAAACAAACCCGGAAAAGCTCTTTCAGGCCCATAAAGACTGGGCAGCACGGCACGGCGGCTCAATCGCACAACCCGCGATTTCTGCCTCCCCGCCAGATCGCGCCCAGCTGCGCATCGGGTACGTCTCCGGCGACCTTCGGACGCACTCGGTTGCCTATTTCCTCGAACCTCTATTGGTACAGCGCGACCGAAAACGTTTCTATGTTACCTGTTATGCAAACCTGGAAAACCCAGACGCGACTACCGACAGTCTAACTCAGGCATGCGATCACTGGCGCTGGGTCGCGGGTCTCGACGACGATCAGCTTGCCGCAAAGATTCGTGACGACAATATCGACATACTGATTGATCTATCCGGGCATACCGCAGGAAACCGCCTTCTCGTTTTTCAGCGCCATCCAGCCCCGGTGCAGGCAACATGGCTGGGCTATCCAAACACCACCGGCTTGTCCGCCATCGACTACCGCATCACCGATGCCATCGTCGACCCCCCAGGCACTGAACATCTGGCAACAGAGTCCCTGGTACGGCTGGATGATGGATTCCTCTGCTATCAACCTCCCGCCGACGCCCCTCCGGTCGCCGCCCGAAACGAAGCGAAAGCGGGCCACGTTACATTCGGTTCCTTCAATACGCTGCGAAAAATTGCGGTCCCGGTCATTGAGACTTGGGTCGAAATCCTCCGGGAAGTGCCCGCGGCGACCCTCCTATTGAAAGCTCGGTCCATAGCGGACCCGGCAACCGCCACTCGTATAATTAACGCTTTTGAGGAACGCGGGATCGCACCAGAACGGATCATCCTTCGAGGTCCGGTCACCGCATCATCGGATCATCTTGCGGCGTACGCTGATCTCGACATCGCTCTCGACCCGTTTCCCTATAACGGCACCACGACGACCTGCGAAGCGTTGTGGATGGGCGTTCCGGTTATCACTCTCACGGGCAACCGGCATGCGGGTCGTGTCGGCACCAGTCTTCTGTCACAGATCGGACTCGAACGTTGCATTGCGAATAGCCGCAAAGATTATATCGAAATCGCAACGTCTCTCGCCAACGACGGAAGCGCGTTACGAGTTATGCGAACCGGCCTCCGCAACCAACTTGCCGCCTCGTCACTCTGCGACGCCGCCGGGTTTTGCCGCCACATGGAAGATGCGTACGAGTTTATGTGGCAGGCTCACCACGTTAACCGGTAGCCAAGCGCGCCTGATATTCAATCGACACTTTTGAACCGTGCCGTTGATCCCATTCCCGTAAGCACAGCAACGCCAAATCGACCGAACCGTAAACATCGTGCAGGATCAGCGCCATCTTCCGCAACTGCTCCGGCGCCAAGGTGTCTAGCATCATAAAATCCCGCACATATACGGCCTCGCTCCACAGCATTTGGCTCACAACCGCATTCGGGTTGTCAGGAACGATCGTTGGCTTAAAGGCCCGTCCCGCGAACCCAAGAAACTTATGAAACTGGAAGCCATTCCCGCGCAGAGCCTGATCAACTTCAGCAAACAGTGGCTGATCCTTGTAGAGCGGGACAAACTCCACTTCGGTATGCACAACGAGCACGTCGCGTAGCAATTCGGCCGCACCGTGAATCGCGGCAAGCTCACCGCCTTGTATATCCAGCTTCAAAAAATCCGTGCCAGCGACATCGGCCACTTCGTCAAGTCGCGTGGTATTCACGGGCTCCCGCGAAACGACTTGAAGCAATTCCGACAAATTCTGAAACTTTTCGAGCAACGCAGCGTTCGGTTCAAAGAGCGACGATGTCATCGGCGCATTGCATACTCTAAATTCACCAGAGCTACCGTCTCCGATGAAATACGGCAGGAACTTCCGCGCCGCCACGCTCTCCGAATTAAGCCGGTCGCACAATTCAGGATCAGGCTCAAACGCGATGACCTCACTCATCCCGCGGTCAAGCAAGTCCTGATAAATTTCGCTATGACCCTCGACAGGCAGCGCCCCAACGTCGACGACTTTCAATCGTGGCAACGGTGCGTCGAACAGCTCACTCAGTGGGAACGCGACCTCGGCCATACCCTTTGCCACCGCGCCCTAATCGGGTTCCTTGACACTGGCCGCGACGTCGATTCCGGCGAGCTGCTCATAAACCTTCACGACCGCGCAATCGTCTTCGCGACCATAACCCGCGGCAGCCGCTGCGAGAAACTGTTGCAGCGCCGCGGACGCAATTGGCAGCGGAAATTTCAAGTTTCGTGCCGCATCGGCAACGATTCCAAGATCCTTGGTAAAGATATCAACGACACCGCGTGGCGAATAATCATTTGCCAGAATATTCGGAACCCGCGACTCGAATGCCACTGAGTTGCCGCCGCCATTGGTTATGACCTCATACACCGTCTTCGGATCCGCACCAGCCCTGGCCGCAAGCGCAACGGCTTCCGCCGCTGCCGCCACATGAACGCCTACAAGAAGTTGGTTTATCATCTTCACCGACGACCCGGCTCCCGGCACGTCGCCGACCCGATAAACCAGATTGCCCATGGCCTTGAACGCCCCGTCTGCCGCCGCCATCGCCGCGTCCGAGCCCGAGGCGATCACCGTAAGTGTTCCTTCGTCCGCACCACGTTTACCGCCCGTAACAGGCGCATCGATAAATTGATGCCCGGACTCCGCCAGTCGCGCCGCTATCGCACGCGCATGCTCCGGCGCCATCGTCGTGCACATCACGACAGTTGCGCCTTTGGCCAGAGTCTCCGCAGCGCCATCTTGCCCATACAGAACCACTTCAGCTTGATCCGCTGAAAAGACGCAAACAATGAGCAGTTCCGCATCCGCCGCCGCAAGAGCCGGACTTGTCGCCGCTGAGCCCCCCGCGTCCACCACTAAGGCCATTGAGTCGCTGTTGATATCGTATCCGCAGACGGAGAAGCCTGCCTCCAGGAGCTTTTTCGACATGCCAACGCCCATCGCGCCCAGCCCGATAAATCCGATTTTTTGCGCGGCCATGCGACCCCTCCCCTAGCTATTGTTGATGCGATAGTAACGAACTGCATTGTCATGAAACAGCTTCTCGCGTTCCGGCTGCGAGAAGCCCGACGTAATTTCCAAAAAACCATTGAAAATCGTCGTATAGGACGCGACCAGGCTATCGACCGGAAAGTTGCTCGCAAACATACAGCGCTCAACGCCAAAGATTTCGATCGTGTCGAGCACGATTTCGCGGTTGCATGCAACTGTCCATGGTTTATCTGGTAATCCAATGCCCGAAATTTTCACAGCGACATTGGGCGCTTCGGCAAATTGCTGCATCGCTTTGCGCCACCCTGCCAATCCTTCTTCGCTTCGGTCGGCCGGCAAACCGGTATGATTTAGAATGATTTGGGTATCCGGGAAATCGCGCGCCAATGCGGCAGCCTCGCCCAAACGAGGCCAAGGCGTCTGCAGATCGAATGACAGTCCAAGTTGGCTCAATAAAGCAAAACCTCGCCGCCAACGGGTTTCCGCCATAAATCCATCGGGTTCAGGCGGCTTGTGGCGCACGCCCCGGACAAAGTCGAACGCCGCTTGCCGTGAAAGTACAGATTCGACGTCATCGTGATGCAGCCACGCCTGTGCAACGCAAACCGAGGGCAGACCGTCCTCCTGACGCAGTTTTTTGAGCCAAGCTGTTTCTCCCACAGGATCAGAAGGGTTCCACTCTGCCTCGATGTAAACCGACCCTGCAATTTCGAAATCTTGCGCATCGGAACGGAATTCTGCCGGCATGTAGTTTTGACGGATGGCGGCATAGTCACCGTAGCGAAAAGGAATTAGCCCTTCTTCCGTAAGCCAAGGGTGCCGTTTAAGGCCTAGATCCCAAAAATGATGATGGGAGTCGATAACTTTCATCTGATCCTACTTCCCTTGCGTGTTCGGGGGCGAAGATTGGCATGGCATCAGGAAATTCGCCTTGATACAACCCAAGTCCCATCCTCGAAACGCACACAGCGCAATATTCCGGCGACCAATAGGAGAACAGCAATGACGAATGCCGTCTATATCGATCGCGACGATACGATTGCCACGGTCGTAATCAATCAGCCGGAACGCCGCAACGCGATGAATCTGACAATCTTCTCAGGTCTCCTCTCCGCATTCCAGGAATGCCACGAAGATCCGGCTCTCCGCTGTGTCATTCTGCGCGGGGCCGGCGGCAAGGCGTTCAGTGCCGGCGCGGATATCAGCGAATTCGAAACTGTCCGCAATAGCGCGGCGCAAGCGCGTGAGTATGCCAAGACATTCCATGCGGCGGCCGACGCAGTCGGCAACTGCCGGCATCCCGTCGTTGCACAGATTGAAGGCGCTTGCGTCGGGGGCGGATTGGCGATGGCGTCGCTTTGCGATATCCGGATCTGTGGCACCTCGAGCCGCTTCGGCGTACCCGTTAAACGTCTTGGTCTCGTTGAAGCGCATGCCGAACTGGCGCCGCTGGTCAAAAAATTCGGGCCCAATATCGCCCTTGAAATCTTGCTTATCGGTGACGTATTTGGCGCCGACGATGCCATGCGTCTTGGCTTCGTAAACCGAATCGTTCCGGACGCCAATGTCGCAACTGCCTCTATGGACGTTGCCCAGAAGATTGCTGCCGGTGCGCCGCTCTCGGCACGGTGGCATAAGAAATTCATATACCGGCTTCTTGATCCAACACCATTATCGGATGCCGAAATCGAGGAAGGATTTGCCTGTTTCGATACAGAAGATTTTCAAACCGGGTATAAGGCATTCTTGGAAAAATCCGAACCCGTATTCCAGGGTCGTTAGAACTTTCTGGATGGGCCACAAATTGTTTCAGTCCAGCTGTCATGTGTTGAGAAGCAACCATATTGAGAATGTACTGCAGCTCTTTCGCCCAAGCATTTAATTAAACTGATTTAAATTAGTTTTGAGCAGTGCATCAGCTTGCGCGATGCCCTTCCATTGACGAAAATGCGTTGATTAGAAACGACGGCGATCTTGGTTATTGCGTGACACATCATGAATATCGGCGAAGCACAGCACGAATCTGCTATTATCCTCCAACCGGACGGTCGGTTGGACCAGGATTCGGCGGCGGAATTTCAAGAGCGTCTTGTCCAGGCGGTCAGCGGCGGTGCGCAAGCGGTGATCGTGGATTTTAGCAAGATCCCGTATATCAGCAGTGTCGGTCTCCGGGCGATTATGATCGCCGCCAAGCAGAGTAAAGCAGACGGTGTTTCTCTATCCGTCGCTCAGCTTGTTCCCACCGTGAACGAAATTTTCGAGATCAGCCGCTTCAACTATGTAGTCACGATTTTCGAAAGCCTTCGGGAGGCCGTCGCGGCCGTGTCGGAAGAGGCACTCAAAGCATTCGAAGCTTCCTAATTTGCATCATCGTACTAGTTTGACTATTACGAATTAAATGATCGAGTAGCGTGGGATTTTCTGCGCTAACATTATTGGGGGAATCGCATCGATGTTGGTTCGATTCTGGGGAACACGGGGGTCGCTATCGGCCCCGATGACCACGAGAGCGGTGCGCGAAAAGATCCGTAATGCACTGCAGAAAAGCGTTAACCATGACTTGAGTTCGGAAAACAAAATCGAGAGCTTTATCGATACCGAACTGGAATTTGCCGAAAGCAGTACCTATGGCGGCAATACGTCTTGCGTCGAAATCGATGGCGGTGGTGATGAATATGTCGTTTGCGACCTAGGAAGCGGCGCGCGTGAGTACGGCAATGCAATCATGGCCAAATCAATTCCGCAAAAGAAGCCCGTCATCAACGTCTTTCAGTCGCACCCCCATTGGGACCATATCTGCGGATTTCCTTTTTTCGTACCGGCCTACATCCCCGGCAACAAAATCGTAATCCATGGATGCCACGATACGCTTGAAGAGGCATACCGGATACAAAACTCGGCACCGGGCTTTCCCGTCGACTTCGACATGCTTGGCGCGGATATCGAGTTCGTGAAGCTTGAGCCGGGGAAGGAATACACGGTCGCGGGTATGAAGGTCACCGCGATGGAGCAGTATCACTCCGGCGACTCATACGGATATAGGTTCGAAAAGGACGGAAAAGTTACCGTCTACTCCACGGACTCGGAGCATAAGTTCGAGTCGATCGATGAAAGTTATGGCTTCGTCGATTTCTTTCGGGATGCCGATTTGCTCATCTTCGATGCGATGTATTCGCTCGCCGATGCGATCTCATTGAAAGAGGATTGGGGTCATTCAAGCAATATTATCGGCGTCGAACTGGCGCATCGGGCCAAGGTAAAACAGCTTTGCCTGTTCCATCACGACCCAAATTCCGATGACGATACAATCTCACGAATTCTCGCCGAAACCATCCGGTTCGAGGAACTCAGCGAAGAAGGCGATGCTTTGACCGTCTGTGCGGCCTATGACGGCCAGGAAATAAGACTCTAGCGCCAATGTCAGCGGAAGGAGTCAGGGACGCACTTGCTTCCGTCTTTCACTGGCGCGGTCGGACGTTGGCGCTCCTCTGCCTTATCGGTTTCCTTGCCTTCCGTGTCCTTGAACCGGTGCCCTTTGAAACCTTGCGGACATCGCTGTTCGACGCCTTGCACGTCATGCAACCGCGCGCGCGTCAGGAATTGCCGGTTATCATTGTCGATATAGACGAAAAAAGCCTCGCCAAATATGGGCAGTGGCCCTGGCCGCGCGACCTTATGGCGCGATTGGTCGACAAGGTTGCTGAGACGCGTCCCCTCGCAATTGGCTTCGATATCCTGTTCCCCGAACCCGACCGGTATTCACCACACCGAATTCTCGAAAACAGAGACAATCTGCACCCAACGTTGAAACAGCATTTGTCGACGATGCCGTCCACCGATACGCGGTTCGCACAAAGCTTGGCGAATTCCCCTTCGGTCCTGGGCATTGGAGCCTTGCTTACCGACGAAAAAACCGCCAGCACGCGGCCAGTCAAACCTATCCCTGTCGTCGAACGTGGTGGTAGCGCAAAGCCTCATCTCATTCATTTCCCGACCGCCCTGCAAAGCATTCCCGAACTGAACGATGCCGCGAAAAGCCGCGCGACGCTTAACGTCATCCCTGAATTCGACGGAGTCGTTCGGCGCGTCCCGCTGGTTATCGATATCGGCGGCACCCCAACACCGACATTGACTCTAGAAATGCTGCGTCTTGCTGTCGGCGCATCATTCTTTGCCATTCATAGTGACGACCGCGGGATACAGGGTATTTCCGTCGATGACGTTTTCGTTCCGACCGAGCCCGATGGCAAGATCTGGGTCAACTTTTCCGAGCCGGATGGGAACCTCTATGTTTCCGCCTCGGATATTCTGGATGACGGGCCTCAGGCAAACTTGTTGGCCGGGAAACTTGTCCTGCTCGGCAGCACAGGCCTTGGCTTGACCGACACAAAGGCGACGCCGGTTGCAGCGCAGATGAACGGCATCGAGGTCCATGCGCACGTACTCGAGTCCATTATCTCCGGTGAACACCTGATCCGTCCGGTTTACGCGGACTGGCTAGAGCTAGGGTTCGCATTCGTCACAGGAATGCTGCTCATCCTCATCGTACCGTCTCTCGGGTCTAAATGGGCAA
>JAJFJB010000237.1 GCA_021774435.1 Alphaproteobacteria bacterium | reverse complement strand
CACCTCACAGGGAATCACGATTTCAGTACCTTTCGGGCACTACGCTGCCAGGCCAAGTCGCCGGTGAAAACCTTGGATCAGCTGGATGTGGTTCGGGTTGGTGATGAAATTCACATCACGGCACAAGCCCGCTCATTCCTGCACAACCAAATCCGTATCTTTGCGGGCACCCTCAAGCTGGTCGGCGAAAATTCCTGGTCGGAAGGCCAAGTTCAGGCAGCTCTCGAAGCCAAAGACAGGGCTGCCGGTGGACCGACGGCGCCACCTGACGGCCTCTATCTGACTCGCGTCGGATATTAGCGTTTAGTCCTCATCCGTTTCCTGACGAACCTGCCGCAAAGTAATCAATAGAATATAAGCGACGAAGCAGAGACCGGCGCCCACGAAGGCGGCGGTCATGCCAAACGATTGCTCGACCAGGACGAGGACACCCAACCCGATCGCTGTGAGGATAATGTTCTTTAGTAATGTCGCCATTTTCTCGCGGGCTAGTGCAGCATGCCTTGTCCCACACCCCGGATAATTTGCCCAAGCATAAACTCACCCGCCACGAGTCCGACGGCGCCGATACTGGATACCCCCAGGCCGACGCGCAAAACGTACCAGTGATAGGACAGTATCAATATGATTGCAGCGAACCCAAGGACGGCAAGCATTCCGCCTGGCGCCACTCCCGTCAATCGAACCGCGAGAACGATCATGTAAACACCGATCTGCACGCCTGCTGACCAGTTATAGGCGACGATGTAGCGAATATAATTGTCATCCCGATCGATCGCAGGCGCGACATAAGCCATCAACAGCGGCCAAGCGACCCACTGGATGACATAAACGATGCCTTCGACCGTGACGATCCGGAAGAAGCCCGCACTATGTTCACCGCCGGCCGCCGCGATCCATAGCGCATAGCCCGGCAGTACGATGACCGCACAGAAGAACGACTTCCAATAGCCTTCGATTGACGTGTCTAGCCATTCGATGCCACGAGGGTCCCGTAGGAACAACCGCCATGCGCCATAGAGCGATAGCAGAACCTCGTGGCGGGCAATCATGGGAAATAGCCGCGGAGAACGGTTTCGTATATTTCTGAAAGTTTATTGATGTCTTCGACTGCCGTGCGTTCGTCCACCTTGTGCATGGTCTGGCTGATCAGCCCAAATTCGGCGACCGGGCAATAATCCTTGATAAAGCGCGCGTCGGAAGTCCCGCCCGTCGTGCTAAGCTCTGGCCGCTGCCCGAGAACCTTTTCGCAAGCATCGGAAACCAGGTCGCTCAACTGCCCCGGCGGTGTCAGAAAGGATTCGCCACTAACAACGATTTCAAGCTCATAGCGCCCGCCCTCGCCAATCGCCGCGTCGAAGGTCTTGTGTAACCAGTCCGTCAGGCTTGCCGAGCTATGCAGGTCATTGAAGCGGATGTTGAATGTCGCGCGCGCCTCACCTGGAATGACATTTGTCGTCGGATTGCCAATATCAATCGTCGAAATCTGCAATGTCGAGGGTTGAAAAAAATCCGAACCGTCATCCAGTGGTTCGGCGGTAATCGCTTGCAACAGGGAAACAATGCGATGTGCGGCATTATCCGCTAGGTGCGGATAGGCCGTATGCCCCTGTTCGCCCTTGATGGTCAGCCACCCGTTCAGACTGCCGCGCCGGCCAATTTTCATCATCTCGCCCAATGCCATCGGGTTGGTCGGCTCACCGACAATGCAGACATCCATCCGCTCGCCGTTTTCGACCATCCATTGCAGCATCTTCTTCGTACCATTAACGGAGGGGCCCTCTTCATCGCCGGTAATCAAGAGACTGATCGATCCGCTTGGCGCCCCGTCAGCAAGGTAGCGTTTTACCGCTGCCGCGAAGGCCGCAATAGCGCCCTTCATATCGCTCGCACCGCGCCCGAAAAGCACACCATTCTGTATTTCCGCAGCGAACGGATCGACGGACCAGGAGTCACGTGCGCCGACAGGAACCACATCGGTATGACCCGCAAAACAGAAATTCGGTTCCGAATCGCCTAATCTCGCATAGAGATTATCGACGTCCGGCGTGCCTTCTTCGGAAAACAAAAGCCTCTTACACTTGAAGCCCATTTCTTCCAATACCGTCTGCAGCAGTGCAAGCGCCCCGCCTTCTTCGGGCGTGACGCTCGGGCAGCGGATCAGGTCCCGTGCGAGCGTAACCGGATCGAGCACGTCTAATCCCGCAGCAAATCGTTGATCGAGGTCTTGGAACGTGTCTGCGCGTCCACCGTCTTGACGATCACAACGCAGGCGAGGCTGGGCGACGGCGCACCACTGGGATTTTGCGGTCCAGGTAGCGCGCCAGGCACGACCACGGAATAGGCGGGCACACGGCCCCGGTGGATTTCACCCGTCTGCCGGTCGACGATTTTGGTCGAGGCGCTAATGAAACAACCCATTGATAGAACCGCCCCTTCTTCCACGATCACGCCTTCGACGACTTCGGAGCGGGCACCGATAAAGCAATTATCTTCGATAATGACAGGATCGGCCTGCAGAGGCTCAAGCACCCCGCCAATTCCAACGCCGCCCGACAAGTGGCAATTCTTCCCGATCTGTGCACAGGACCCCACGGTCGCCCAGGTATCGACCATGGTGCCTTCATCAACATAGGCACCGAGATTGACGAAGCTCGGCATCAGAACGACATTTGGCGCGATATAGGCGGAATGGCGGACGATGCAATTTGGCACAGCACGGAAACCGGCAGCACTAAACTCGGAAGCCGACCATCCTTCGAATTTCGACGGGACCTTATCCCACCATGTCGTGTTCGAGCCCGGACCGCCCGCAATCGTCGTCATCTCATTGAGTCGGAAGGAAAGCAGGACTGCCTTCTTAAGCCATTGATTGACATGCCAATTGCCGTTTATTTTCTCGGCAACCCGCCCAGTGCCGGAATCCATCAAACCAAGCGCGGATTCGACGGCGTTGCGAACCTCGCCCTTCGTTTCGCTCGAAACCGAGTCGCGGGCTTCCCAGGCGTCATCGATCGTTTTTTGCAGCGCGGCATGGCTCATTTCTGGCGTAACCTTTCGAGATTAGAATGTCGGGACGGCGGGACTTTGGTTGAGTTGCGAGCAAGTGTCAACCCGGGCTGGGAAGGCGGTTGAATACGCCCACAAAGCGGCTATCTGACGCCGCTTATCGCTGTAGAACCGACTGCAACCAATCCAGCAAATCATCGGCGATGTGGTGAATGTGATCGTCGCCGCCGGAAGCCGCATCATGTCGGCTGGTGCGGATCAGAACCGTACTCATGCCCAGTTCATGCGCCGGCTCAAGATTGCGCGCAATATCTTCGACCATAACGGCGCGATTCGGCTCGACGTCAAAGATATCGACAAAATCCCTGTACGGCGCGGGATCTGGCTTCGGACGGTAATCCGCCGCTATGATATCGTATATGCCGTCGAACAAATCCGTAATGCCAAGCCGATCCATGACATTCGTGGCATGCTTGACCGATCCATTGGTATAGACGAGCCGCTGCCCCGGTAATTGCGAGAGTGCGCTACGGAGCTCAGGGCTCGGCGGGACCGGTGTTACATCTATATCGTGGACGAAATCAAGAAACGTATCAGGGTGGATCCCATCATTCGCCATTAGCCCGGCCAACGTCGTGCCATGCTCCCGGTAATACCGTTTCTGCAACTTTCGCGCATCGATACGATCAATCCCAAGCTGCCCAGATATAAAGGCGCCCATTTTGACGTCAATCTGGCTGAACAGATCGCATGCTGCGGGATACAGCGTGTTATCAAGATCAAATATCCAGTGATCGGTATCATCAAGAGAATGTGGTGTCGTCGATTTATTTTGCATGTCCTGGAGAGTGCGTGAAGCGGCCTAGAGACGCAAGCCCTGCCACACCGCGTTAACAAATTTCTAACGATTGGTTAATGGTTCTTGCGTAAGTTTTTTGGCGCCGAAACCGGAATATTCGCAACACCATTCAAACACCAGTACCAGAACGCTTATGAAACCGATATCGACTGACTTAGGTTCACGAGGCGACCTTGCCCGGGCGGCGCACCATTCTCGTCCAAGTACTAATCCTAGAATCTCGGAAGAATACCGTGATTCGCTCATGCTTTTGCCGGGTCCGGTGTTGCATATCAGCGTCGCTGGTCCACTCGAGGGTCTTACCGAAGACGGGATTCACCTGGCGCGATCGCTGAGCACCCCCGAAGCGGCCGCTTGCAAGGCGCAACTGCGGCAGTTAGTGAATAACGCCGGCGCGACAAACGAAACCGAAGTCGAAATGCTCTCGTGGCCGGAAAACGGCCAAGTCCGTTGGTTTGAAGCAACTGTTATCCCAGCCGAAAATGGTGAGGCATTTGTCATTGCCCGGGATTCAACTCTCGAGGTGAATATGCGCCTCGCGTTGGTCGACTCCCGCCAACGATTCAAAGACTTAGTCGAAATTTCAAGCGACTTCGCGTGGGAAACCGATGTGGAAGGTTCGTTTTCGTTTGTTTCTCGAACTGGTGCACTGGGTCACTCGGTGGAAGCACTGATCGGAACAACGGCGCGCAATTTGCTCTATTATCCTGATGCGATACCGGACCATTTCGCATTCGAAGCGCGAAACGCCGTCGACGGAATGGAGCTTTGGTTAAAGAGCGCCGATGGCGACCCGGTTTGTGTCCTGGCTAGCGCCAAGCCGACACTCTCCCGTTCCGGCGAATGTATGGGTGTGCGAGGCATTTGCCGGGACATAACGGCCGAGCGACTTCGAGAAAATGATCTAGCCCGCCTCAAGGTTCGCGAGCAGGTCGTTGCCTACATTGTCGATGCAGTCCGCAACGAGGCCCGGCCGATGGATATGCTTCGCACAGCGGTCGACTCAATCTGCGGCGCCATGACCGATACGGCCTGCGCCGTATATCAAAGAGAAAATTTTGACGGGCTGAACATGGTCGCGCATGAAGGAGTCCTGCCAGAAAGCGGAGAACTTTTGGAGGCGATCGAACGGGTCTGCACCGACTTCGCTACGCACGAACAGATCATCGGCGACCGATCCATCTTCATGTTGGCGACCCACTATCGGAACGACATGAACGGCGCGATCCTTCTCAGCCGCAATTCGAACGCTGATTGGGGCCTACACGAACAATCGCTCCTCGACGCTGTCGCCGGGCAATTGGGAATCGCGTTACGTCAAATTGCCGACCAGAGAGAATTGGAACGGCTATCCCGGACGGATGCACTCACGGGCCTGCTCAATCGGCGCGCCTTTATGGAAGAGCTCGAACGCGCCTTGCAACGGTCACGACGAAATGGGTTCCAAGGTGCCATTTTCTTCGTCGATTTGAATAATTTCAAAGCGGTCAACGATACGCACGGTCACGATGTCGGCGACGGTGTTCTTTCACGCTTGAGCGAGATTCTGCGCAATGCTGCACGAAGCTACGATTTCGTTGCCCGGCTCGGCGGCGATGAGTTTGCCTTGTGGTTCGAGAATATCGACAAACAAACTGCACGGCGGCGGGCGACCGAAATTCTTCGAAGCTGCCGGCACCTAGAAGAGTTTAGCGGCTCACCGGCGAAAAAGCTGGGCCTCTCGATAGGCATCGCAATGGACCAGCCCAATTCTGTTGAAACTTCCGACGGCTTGCTGAAACGGGCCGACGCGGCAATGTATCGCGCAAAACACTCCAGAAAACGCAACGTTTCAATGGCTCGGGCAAAAGATCGCAGCAATCTCCAAAAGTCATCATGACCAAACAACGCCTCGCAAACAAAACGACTGACTATCAGGAAGCAAAACGAATCGCGCGGAACGGCGACTCGTCTGAACGGTGCGCGTTGGCTTCGGACTCAGAAACGCGCCCGGAAATCCTGTATTATCTGGCTGAGGATCCGGATATTGAAGTTCGTCGCCGGATTGCCGAAAATGCGGAAACGCCGCGACAGGCCGATATGCTGCTTGCACGCGACGAAAGCGAAGCAGTCCGCTGTGTTCTTGCGACAAAGATTAGCCGGCTCTTTCCAGAAGTGTCCGCGACAGAGCGAAACGTCATGCGGCGAACGGTGCTCGACCTTCTCGAATTGCTGGCAGATGACCAAACCAGACATGTTCGCGAACTCGTCAGCGACGCTTTAAAAAGTGCACCGGACGTACCTCCTCATATCGTGCGGCAACTTGCAGCGGACCCATATTTGACGGTCTGTGGGCCTGTATTGGAGTTCTCTCCAGTCCTGACGGAAGAAGACTTGCTTGAAATAATTTCAAGCAAACCGGTTCAAGGCGCGCTCGGTGCAATTTCTCGACGTGCCAGCGTCGGAGAACTTGTATCCGATGCCATTGCGGCAACCGATGATGCCGATGCAATCGGCGATCTACTTGCTAACCCAAGCGCACAAATCCGCGAGGAAACCCTGGACGGTTTGATCGACAGCGCGCCCGAATTCGAAGCCTGGCATGCTCCACTCGTGAATCGCCCCAAACTCCCGGCAAAAGCCGCCCAGCGCATCGCCGGATTTGTCGCGCAATCGTTGCTGAGCAAACTTCGCGCGCGTACGGACCTGGAAGAAGATGTACTGAATGCCGTTGAAATAACGGTAAACAAGAGGCTTTCGGAAGAAGCAAAACCGAACTCGCAGAGCAACCGCTGGGTTCAAGAATCGGCTGCCATCGAAAATAGCGATGTAATGCATCCTGCTGATGCGGAGCAGCGCGTGGATACATTGCATTCGCAGGGCAAACTGAATGAAAAAATTATCGCCGATGCCGCCGCCGCGGGTGATCGTGGCTTTGCAGTTGCTGCGCTTGCCAAATGCGCCGGAAAAAAATTAAACGCTGTCGACCGAATATTTCAGATGCGGAGCTCAAAAGGCATCGTAGCTATTTGTTGGAAGGCAGACCTAAGCATGGATTTGGCCATTCGCTTGCAAATTACCGTCGGCAATATCGCGCCCGGCGCCGTACTAAAATCCGTGAACAGTCCGGATTATCCGCTGAGCGAGGGCGAAATGCGATGGCAGCTTAAGTTCTTCGAATCGGATTTCTAACGACATTTGAAATTAGCTGTTAATCATTACCGCGGATCATTGTGCCCGAACCGTGCGCGGTAAAGATTTCGAGCAACGTTGCGTGTAGCGCCCGACCATCGACGATAACCGCGCCACTAACACCACCTTCAATTGCCTGGATACAAGTTTCCACCTTAGGGATCATGCCGCCTGTCAGGGTGCCGTCTGCCATCCGCGCATGGGCGTCATTCACACTCATCTCCTTGATAAGTGAGCCGTTTTTATCCAGTACGCCTGCGACATCCGTCAGCAGGAGTAAGCGCGTTGCCTGTGTCGCAACAGCGACCGCTCCAGCGGCGGTATCTGCATTAATGTTGTAAGTCTCACCATCTTCTCCGAGGCCGATCGGTGCGATCACGGGAATGAAATCCGACTGCGTAAAAATTTCGAGAACGTGCGGGTCGACACGGGTCGGCTCGCCGACAAACCCCAAATCGAGGATCCTTTCGATATTGGAATCGGGATCCTTCCGCAACCGGGTCAGTTTGCGGGCTTGAATTAGTCCGCCGTCTTTGCCCGACAGCCCAACCGCGCGGCCACCCGCCGCGGTTATGGCCGCCACGATGCCCTTATTGATCCGGCCGGACAGTACCATTTCGACGATCTCAACAGTGGCCGCATCAGTGACTCGCAAGCCATCTACAAACTCACTTTCGATTGCCAGGCGCTCCAACATCGAGCCGATTTGAGGTCCGCCGCCATGCACGACGACCGGGTTCAGCCCGACCTGTTTCAATAATACGACGTCGCGCGCGAAGGCGTGCGAAAGCGCGTCATCTCCCATCGCGTGACCGCCATATTTCACGACGATCACTTTGCCCGCGTGCTTTCGCATATAAGGCAACGCTTCAGTCAGGATATCTGCCTTGGCCAACCATTCCGCGCGTTGGTCGTGCGTGTCGTCGTTCATTTCAATTTCCTCATCCGGCGGGCGCGGAACTTTATACCATCGGTTTCGGCGCTGCCAGAGCCTGCAGCGTGGCCCGCAGTTCCGGGATACCGCGTCCTTTTCTGGCGCTGCTAATCAGTATCTCTGGAATCGCGGCAGGCCGCTTTTTCAGTAACGCCGTAATATCGGCGAGATTTTTTTCCAATGCAGCTACCTTGATCTTATCCACTTTCGTCAGCACGACCTGATACGGCACCGCTGCCTTATCCAGTAAATCCATAATTTCCTGATCGTTGCGCGTCGCGCCGCGCCGGCTGTCCAGCAAAAGGCAAATTCGCCGCAACCCGACCCTGCCCTGCAGATAATCTCGCACCAAAGCCGTCCAGGTATTGATATCCTTCTTCGAGGCACGTGCGTAGCCGTACCCCGGCAAATCGACGAGGACAATCCGACCGCCAAGGTCAAAGAAGTTGATCTGTTGGGTACGCCCCGGCGTATGGCTTGTGCGCGCCAAGGTCTTGCGGCCAGTTAAGGCATTAACGAGGCTGGATTTTCCAACGTTAGAACGCCCCGCAAAGGCAATTTCCGGCAGATTATCAGGCGGCAATCCTGAAAGGTTCGCAACGCCCATGACAAATTCGCATTGCTGCGCAAAAAGTAAACGCCCGTCCTCGATCTCTTCGGGTGAGAATTCCGCCGTCAGGTCGACTTGCCGCCGCTTGCACCCGCAGCCGGCCCTCCACTCGCGCTAACGCCCTGCCGCCGCATGATGACCCACTGCTGGGAGATCGAAAGAACATTGTTCCAAGCCCAATAAATCACAAGACCGGCAGGGAAACTTCCTAGCAGGAAAGTGAACATCAGCGGCATGAACATGAAAACCTTCGCCTGGATAGGATCGGTCGGCGCCGGGTTCAGTTTCTGCTGCAGAAACATGGTGAGGCCCATGATAATCGGCCATATGCCGATATTCACAATCGTAAGACTGGAGGGCACATCCCACTGCACAAAACCGAATACCGTAAGAAGACCCAGCGGGTCGGGTGCCGAAAGATCGTGAATCCAACCGTAAAACGGCGCCTGGCGCATTTCGATATTGACGAAAAGAACCTTATAAAGCGCAAAGAAGACCGGGATCTGGATCAGGATTGGCAAACAACCCGCGGCAGGGTTTGCGCCTTCCTTCTTGTACAGGGCCATCATTTCCTGATTTAAGCGCTGCTTGTCTTCGCCAAATCGATCTCGCAACTCAACGAGCTTAGGTTGCAACAGCTTCATTTTGCTCATCGACACGTATGACTTGTTCGCAAGCGGGAAGAAGACGAGCTTGATTCCTACCGTCAGCGCCAAAATCGCCAATCCGAAATTGCCAAGAAAATTGTAAAGCCAGTCGATGGCATAAAAAATCGGCTTGGTCAGAAAGTAAAACCAGCCAAAATCAACCGCCTTGTCGAAGAGCGGCACCCCATTTTCTTCTTCATATTTATCGAGCAGCTTCACTTCCTTTGCGCCCGCGAAAAACTGCGTCGAATAGTTTGTCGCGCCGCCGGCAGGAATGCTCCTGGGCTGACCAAGGTAATCGGACTGATAAAGGTCGTGCGGGCCACGCTTACCGGCAATAAACCGTGCGCGAGTTGCTTCCTTCTGATC
>JAJFJB010000236.1 GCA_021774435.1 Alphaproteobacteria bacterium | reverse complement strand
CCGGTGGAGAGGGCGAAGGCGACGGCGGCGCCGGTAGAGAGGGCGAAGGAGGTGCTGGAAACACTATCGTCGGGGAAGACGGAAATGACGTTCTCGACGGTAGCGACGCAGACGAAACAATCATCGGCGGTACCGGCAATGATCGGCTAACTGGCGGCGGTGGAAACGATGTATTCCCTGTTTCCGGTTCAGGAGACGGGTCCGACCGCATCTCGGGCGGCGACGGTATCGACACCGTTCAAGGCGGGGATGGCGACGATGTAATCGGACTGTTCCGTTTTTCGGGACCCGATACGGTCGAGGTCATCGATGGCGGCGCCGGAACGAACGTCATCCAAGGCTCGTCGCGCTCCAATACGTTGGACTTTAGCGGCACTACCCTCATTGGGATTGCCGAAATCGACGGGGGCGCCGGAAACGATGCCATCACCGGCTCGGCCGGTGACGATACAATCATCGGCGGCAGTGGCAATGATCGGCTATCCGGTGGCAACGGGGACGATGTTCTCCTCGTTTCCGGATCAGGGGACGGCTCCGACCGCATTTCAGGCGGCGACGGTACCGACACCGTTCAAGGCGGCGATGGCGACGATGTGATCGGACTGTTCCGTTTTTCAGGACCCGATACTGTCGAGGTCATCGACGGCGGTGCCGGAACAAATACCATCCGGAGCACTTCTAGCAGCAATACATTGGACTTCAGCGGCACCATCCTCATTGGAATCGCCGAAATCGACGGGGGCGCCGGAAACGATGCCGTCACCGGCTCGGCCGGCGACGATACAATCATCGGCGGCAGTGGCAACGACCGGCTATCCGGCGGCGGCGGGAACGACGTTTTTCTCGTTTCCGGATCAGGGCATGGCATAGACCGCATCTCGGGCGGCAACGGTATCGACACCATCCTAGGCGGGGATGGCGATGATGTAATCGGACTGTTCCAATTTTCAGGATCCGATACGGTCGAGATCATCGACGGCGGTGCCGGAACAAATACCATCCGGGGCTCATCGACCAACAATACGCTGGATTTTAGCAGCACTACCCTTATCGGGATTGCCGAAATCGATGGTGGTGCCGGGAACGACGCCATCATCGGCTCTGCCGGTGCGGATACGATCATCGGCGGCAGTGGCAACGACCGTCTATCCGGCGGCGGCGGAAACGACGTTTTTCTCGTTTCTGGATCAGGGCATGGCATAGACCGCATCTCGGGCGGCAACGGTATCGACACCATCCTAGGTGGGGATGGTGTTGACGTGATCGGACTGTTCCAATTTTCAGGATCCGATACGGTCGAGGTCATCGACGGCGGCGGCGGAGCAAATACCATCCAGGGCTCATCGAGCAACAACACATTGGACTTCAGCGGAACCACCCTCATCGGGATCGCCGAAATCGATGGTGGCGCCGGCAACGATGCAATCATTGGCTCTACCGGTGACGATACGATTATCGGTGGTGCCGGCAATGACCGATTGTTCGGTGGCGATGGCGATGATGTTCTGAAGGGCGGCAGCGGTGCAGACCAGCTAACAGGCGGCAGCGGCAATGATCAACTATTTGTTGAAACGGAGACGTTTTCATTCGCCATTGGCGGCAGCGGTACCGACACCTTTTTCGTCGATACATCGCTCGACCTGCGCAACGTTGCCAATTCGAAAATCCAGAGCATCGAGAGTTTCGACCTCAGAAGCGGTGCGGACGCGACCTTGACGATTGGATTGGACGATGTTCTTGCGACAACCGACGGTGTAAACGCGCTCACGAACAGCGCAAGCACCTTGCTTGTCCGCCGCGACGCAGGCGACGCTGTAGATGTCATTGGTGACAACTGGGAAGTCAGCAACGACACACTTGATTCCGACGGCGACAATATTGCGGAGGGCTATACCGTTTTCCACGATGCCGCCGCCGGCGCGACCGTTTATGTCGAAAACCTAGCCTGATTTTTTTACCGGGACGGCGCGCCCCGTGACAAAGTCCCAGAATGTGGTCCAGACCGGATGCTGTCTTCCAGCCGTCACCTTGTCTCGAATTTCCGAGCGCCTGAGGCTCACTAGGCGCGAATTTCATCCCCAAAGGCCGAACGAGGGCTGCGACCGCAGGTTTCGTTAAGGTCCAACAAATATAGTTCGTTGATTATCAAATTCAGAAGAGGAATCGAACCCTTCTCAATGACGGCACAATCGAGAATTATCCTTGAAAAACAGACGTTAAAGAGATTCAGAGTCGGTACAAACCCCTCCGACATACGGCGCGAATAAAATACGCCGCAAATCATGCGAAAAATGGCGGTTTTTCTCGACAAATTGACGGACCGTCATCCGTTTGGATGACGTCCAACATCGACCTAATCCTTACATTCCCAATCAATTGGCAATGCACGCGCGCATTCAACGTGCCTGCAAACAAAAAATTGAAGGGTTTCGTAGGTAGCTTAGCATGGTTGAGAAATTCAATAACTGTATTGAATACCGCGCACTAAAGAGTGCAACACGCACCGCTTTGGCCGCGTTTACCATGCTCCTCACCACAACTGTATTTCCCAGCACGCCAAGCGCGGCTCCGACAGATCCACCAGAGCAAAAATCAACGGAGAAATCCGCGCTTCCGGCACCAGTTTTAACTGGTTTGGAAGCCCTAAAGGCACAAATGAATGCCTTGAATGGCGGTCTGGAAAATTTACGCCGGCTTCGCGACTTCTTCGACAAGACGACTACTGCCGAAGAAGGTATTTTGACACGGGCGCAACAACTTATCGGCACCCTGCCCCAGCATGAGAACGCTGGTGATGCGGCTTGGCGCATTGCCGCTGTTGCTTCACTAACCCTGGAATCAGGTGGCCTCGCCGACATCGATGTCGACAATGGCTATCGCCTCGCCCGTGGCGCTGTGGGTTGGGACTTGGGGCCCGAAGGGTCGAAAGTCCATGCCGGTTTCACACCCGTAACCCCTGAGGCAATCGACGCCAACCGTGACGCGACGGCTATTCAGGGCACAACCGCACTGACCGATGGAATTACAGACGTCAAAGGCTTTGAAGCGACGCTGCCAAATGGCTTGTACCGGGTGATGATCGTGCGCGACTCGGCGACAGATGTAGATCCGTTGGAAAGCCCGTTCGGCGGTGAGATCAACCTGAACGGTTCGCCGATCAAAAGCATCGCCGGCGGCAATCGCGAGCGCGTCAAATTGACAGGCGGCGGTGAAAAAATCGTCTCGAGCGAACCTACCGCACCCCGCGACACAGCCCTTGGCTTGGGTATCGAGGGTTGGGCAATTGTCGAGAACGGCAAGCTTCGGATTGACTTCGAAGGTTTGCCCGAAGGCCGTGCAATTTCCGCTATCATCGCAGAACCATTTGAAATCGATAAGGTCGACTTGAACCCGGTGGTCATGGATACGCTGGCGGATTCGCTTGGCGATATCGAGCCTGCAGCGGGACCCGAGGGACGGAGCACCCGGCCTGTCCTACGTTTCAATGGTGCCGGCAACCGGACACCGAAGACAGCAACCGCGAGTAAGGGCGCAAATGGGAATGGAGGCCAGGGCGCAGGAGCTTCTGCAGGTACGTCAACCGGCGGCGGTTCGAATAGCCGTGCCAGTTTCGCTTCGACGCGTACCGCAGCCCGCAGCACAGCCGGCGAGACAGAAGACGCCGGCGCGCCTCAGGCCGCGACGACGCCTGAAAACGATACGCCGGCATTTGAAGACAGGCAGCTCCTGGTCAAACGCAGCATCAGCGAAGGTAGCGATTCCGAGGGCCTTGCGATTGATTTGGGCAAACTTCTGGATGACGCCAGCCTGAGTGGTGTCTTTATGTGCCTTTCCGAACCATGCGAGGATACGGCACCGATCGCACCGGAACCCGACCTTACAGCTGCGGCCGAAGCGTTGGGCGATTGGCTGGGCAATCCTGAAAATCTGCCAGAGGATTGGGAAGACTTGATCTCAGTACTAGCCGGTCGCAGTGACGGTTCAGAGGTCGCGATCGTTTACGAGTTCGAGATTGGCACCGACAGCTGGACCGATGTCGAGTTAAGATTAAACACCGGCAGCGGGCTATTTGTTTGGCTTGATGGAGAGTATATTTTCGGCGCCTCCGAAAATGGCGCCTTCATCGACGATCTGGATTTCGAATATAGCATCTTGCTGCCCGACCTCGCCGGCGGCCAGCATTTTCTGCAAATTTTGAGCGAGGATCACACATCGGATCAAGGGTTCGCCTTTGAATTGCGCGGCACACCAGTAACGAACACCAGCAAAACTACAGCGCCTGTCCCGGAACCAGGCACGTTGGCCCTGTTCGGATTGGGCTTGATTGGATTATGCTCTCTGCGTCGACGGGCACGAGCCATCAACGGCTGAGCCCCTTCAAGACATCGACGAATCTGACGACAGTCGTATCTTCCGATACCATTCTTGCCGGGATGAACTGCTCTATTTCAGACGCTTTCATCCGACACCTTTGCCAATAAAACTCGTTTAATGATACTGCATTTCACGGTAGCCGCGTCTTTTTTGATCGATCGTCAAACAGCCGCACGATGCCAAATCGCTGAAATTTCCCTAGAAATAAACGCCCAGAATTAATTAAAATTTTAAATACCTTAAAGTAAAAATAAAAGTTAATTTTTAGTTTTATTTAAAAAAATGAAATTATTTGCTTTTTTTTACAATATATCATACTAATTATAATTATTTTTACTTCATCTGAGGTTTCAGTGAAAATATACCTATATGATTCCATTTCCTCTGCTCCTCAAGACGATGGGGATCATATCCTCGTTTTTGCCGGCAAAGGTTCGCTGTTGAAATCCGACACCCAAGGATTGTTAACCGAAGTTCTGTGCAGCTATCGCATAGGCAGTGCGAGCATCGAGTTTCCTCGAAACGGAGATGCCGAAAACGTACGCTTCGAACAAGCACTCTCCTGGGCAGTGAAGTACGCCAAAAGATATGGAATCGGGAAAGTCTACGGCGTATTCGAACTCAACCGACCACTGGACGTCCAGTATCTGAACCGCACATTCCCCGGCGGCATCACTGACAAGCGACCGTCACCTTCGCCAACGAGCGAAAAATCCACGCCCGTTACAATCTGTCCGACTTGCGGGAACGAAATCGATTCGAATGAAACTGAATTCCAACACAGCGCCAACATCAGCCCTAAGCACAACGCGCTCACGCCCTGCGCTCAACTTTTATAAGAGCCACCCTGGAGCACTTGCTTGATATCCGAGTAACTTCCTAACTCGAAACAGTATCAGTCTAATTCGCCCGCTCTTATCCTAAGCCGCGATTGAGGAATGCAATCAGGAGTGACGCTACGATCACAGCGGCAATAGCGCTTGCGGCGAGCCATTCCCAGCCAGTTCCTCTATTCTTCGCAATCATTGGCATTCTCCCCTTTAGTACGCCAATTTGTTGGCCATCGACGGTTTCCCGGATCGGCACAACGGGTTACCGTTAAGAGAGCATGCCAAGATTCAGGCGCGGAGGCAAAGATGAATGAACAACGACTGCTGGTAGACGCTGAAGAAGGCGTCGGAACGATAACTCTGAACCGCCCGGAAGCGATGAATGCTTTCGCAGACGGGATGCGTGAAAGCCTCCTCGAAGCGCTCGAGGCCTTCGCCGAAAACAAGGCTATTCGCTGCGTAGTGATCACCGGGGCGGGCAAGGCTTTTTGCGCTGGAGGCGATATCGTCAGCATGGCGGCGCTTCAGGATGCGAACGACACCGAGGTCGTCGAAGACCGAATGAACCGGGCCGCCCGTGTGATTCAAACGATGCGCCGGATGCCGCAGCCCGTGATTGCAGCAATCAACGGTGCGGCGGCCGGTGGAGGCATGAACCTTGCTCTCGCCTGCGATATCCGGCTGGCGAGCGAGCGCGCGATTTTCGCCGAAAGCTTCGTTAAGATCGGTCTCGTTCCCGACTGGGGCGGTTTTTCACTCCTACCGCAATTGGTCGGCACCGCAAAAGCCATGGAACTGATGATGCTGGGCGACAGGTTCGATGCCACGGAAGCGATGCGCCTCGGCCTGCTCAACCATGTCTACCCGCATGATGAATTTGCGGCCAATGTATCGGCCTTCGCGCAACGCATCGCCGCCGGTCCGCCAAAGACTCTGGCGCGGATCAAGGAAGGCGTCTATCTCGGCGCGCGGGAATCCTTGGCGGATTGTTTGGCCTATGAATACAGGGTCCAGCGACAAGTATTCCTGGATGAAGATGCCCGCGAAGGCATGCGTGCCTTTATCGAAAAACGCCCGCCCGTCTTCGGCAGCGGCAACTGACAAGACGAGGCGCGACAAGTGGCTGAAGAAGTCACCGTCCGCAACATGACGGTCGACGATCTGGACGCAGTCGCGCCGCTCCTCGTGCAGCTTGGTTGCGACATCGACCGCGATAAAGTGCGGCGTCGATTCCTGGCGGTCGCAGACGCGGAAGACCATGCCCTACAGGTAGCCGTCGCGGACAATGTCATCGTCGGTTTTCTTCATTTGTTCGCCCGGCCGGCATTGGAGAAACCGCCAGAAGTAATTATCCAGGCAATGGCGGTCGACAGCGCGCGGCGAAAAAGCGGCATTGGCCGGCACTTAATAAAGGAAGCGGAAGAATGGGCACGTAACCGTGGCTTCCGTTCAATTGCCCTTTCATCGCAAATCACGCGCGCGGACGCACACGCCTTTTATACCCGGTTGGGATTTGATACCGCGGCAACATCCAAATTACTGCGCAAAGCCCTCTGAGAGGGCGGGCTCGTTCCACAGGGTTTTGCGGCGGCAAAACCGGTCGTCTAAACTCGAGACACTAAGATTGGTAAAGAGTTGCAGGCATGACGATTGAAATAAAACAAGCTTCCGGTGGCTTCGCTGGCGAGGTCATGGGTGCAGACCCAGAAGACGGTGCGGATTTCGCCGCAGTACATGAGGCGTTCCTCGACCATGGCGTCATCATGATCCGGGATCATCCGCTTTCGCCGGAAGCGCAGCTCGACTTCTCCCGCCGTTTCGGTCCCCTGATGGGACGGCGCCCCTCCACGCCGGACAAGGTTCTCATGCCCGGTCAGCCGGAGATCGTCATCCTATCAAATCGTCAAAACGAGAAAGGCGAATCCGTTGGTATCAATGATGCCGGCCGCTACTGGCATTCCGATTTGTGCTTCGAGGAGGAACCAAACCTCGGCACGATCGTGCATGCGGTCGAAATACCGCCGGAAGGCGGCGATACTTTGTTCGCGGATCTTGGACAGGCCTATGCGGCGCTGCCAGATGCTTTGAAACAGCGGATCGAAGGCAAGCGCGCCGCCCATACCTTTCGCAAGCACTATCTCGAGGTCATGGCCCAAGGCAGCCCGCGACCGCCGCTGACGCCTGAACAGTTTGCCGCCCTGAAGGAGACCTACCACCCTATCGCTCGCACGCACCCCGAAACGGGCAGGAGGACACTCTTCATCAATCCAGGACACACGACGCATATCGAAGGCATGCCGGAACAGGAAAGCCGAGAACTACTCGATACGCTGTTCGAGCACTGCCTGAAACCGGAGTTTATCTATCGGCACAAATGGCGTGTCGGCGACACGGTTATTTGGGATAACCGACGGGTCATGCACAATGCGGAGCCCTATGACATGAGCCGTTACACACGCCACATGCACCGAACCTGTATTCATGGAGACCGGCCGTTTTAATCCTGTTGGCAGCGGCTAACCACGCTGTTTTTCGACATTGGATTTAATGTTGCGAAGACTGATTTCCGCTTCCTCGTTGACGCGCCGGACCATGTCTTCCGTCGGTGCTTTCGGTCGAGTCGGATTGATGACCGTGCGCGTGAAACGGCAACCATTATCCAGTTCTTTGATGTCATAACGGACAATAATTTTGCCGATGAATGTCGTGTCCGTCTCGCCTGTCCAGGAGACCGGATGCTCTCTTGCGGTAACGACCCAATCAAGGATGACCTTACCGGTTCGGGTATGCCAGCGTTCTTGAAAGGTGTCGCCTTTCTGAAGCGGGCGATCGGGGCTGTCGATATGGTGTGAGGCGGCAATCCATTCCGGCCAGGAATTTGGATTGGTTACATAGTCTAAAATATCCGAAGCCTTGGCCTCGATCAAAATATCATGGGCCCGTTCAAATCGCATCATCCGCTCACTTTGCCGCATTCAATTTCAGAAACCGCCCCAAAGCATCGCTCCATTTAGCCCAGTCCACCGAAGGCGCGGTGGCCATACGGCTATCCTGCAAATTGTTGGGTATTACGACAACGTGACGGCCGTTATCGAATGCACAGAATAACAATCGTAGAGGGAACGGCCGCGCCCTGTTGGCTGGCGTCACGCGACGGCCGCGAAACGCTCATTTGCTTCCCGGAAAAGACGCCGGCTGCGCTCAACGTCGAAGGGACGTTCCGCCAGGGTCTCGGGATCCCATTCGCTGCGGCCCGGGGCAAAGAAATCGCCACCATAAACATGTAGCGCCGCCGTGATCTTCTCAATTGGATTCGTTACCGAATGCACCACGTCCCTGCCAAGCGGGGCTGCATCGCCAAGTGACAACGCTTCTGCTCCCGCGGCCTCAATGCTGCCTTCGGTCTTACGCCAGAAAATATTGTCTTCGCGTCCGCCATAGATCCCGATCACAGCCCACATATTATGGTTATGCGGCATCAAGGTCATTAATGGCGCCCAGGCGAAATTCAGGATTGTCAATTCGTCCGTATGGTACAGCGGCGTAAAGCCCGCTTCGGTCGGTTCGCCCAACGCGTTAACGATCCCAGCAGGGTCTGCCACCGCCTCCGCCACGACTTCGCGCACCGCCTTATGACTGCTGTCTTCGGCCAATGCACGTTTGCAGTCATCAATGAATCTTTCAGTGTCGAACATAAAGGCGGACTCCCGTTGGATATTGCGAAAGGCATCTCTTCAAATCGATCCCCATTCAGACACAGTATCTCAACCGGTCAAGGCCACTCAACATGTCTCGGTGTCGCACACCGCTGGCTCGTCCGGTCAGCAAAGGTAACACTTCGCGCCGATCCACGTATGGAGTCGAGAAAGCCACGCCAGACGGCCTTCACGATTTCTTGCCGACTCAAATTGAGGGTACGAATTAGTTGCTGATTCTTAAACTGATTTTAATTCCGGTTTACCAAACTACTGTGCCGCCCCGTAAAACTACCTACGCGACTATTAAAATTCTCTAATTCCATTATAAACAACTGGCTAGATTACCGAACTGCACGCTCACAAGAAACAAATCGAAATTTTGTGCAGAGCCGAAAAATTGCGCCAAACAGAATGCCGAAAATGCAACTATCCCGAGGAATTGGATGGATCAAAGGGGTAATTTACGCTGAAACGGCGGAATAGATCGATGACAAACCTAAAAAATGTGAACGACCCGACTGACGCCATTGTTGCCCGTCGCGTCCTCGTCGCGGACCGAAGCCAAAGCTTTACAAAGTCGACAGCCAAAGCGCTCGACGAAACTGGATTTATCACCGATACGGCGGATGACTTTGCCAGCGTGGTTGAACGTGTTCGCACCTTTCCGGCAGACCTTGCCGTTCTCGATATTCGACTTGATTCGAATGACGGCATCGATCTGATTTGCGCACTGCGGAAAATACGCCCGAATATTATGTGTATTATGATAACCGAATTGCTTGAGCCTCGCTCATCAGTTCGGGCACTCAAAGCTGGCGCATTTGACTTCCTCTCGCGGCCCATCGATATCGAAGTCCTAGCCGTATTGCTCGATCGCGGATTTGAGCGGCTTCATCTTGAGGCGCAGAAAGAAGCGGTGGAGAGTGCACTAAAAGAGAGCGAAACACGATTCCGCGCCTTCTTCGATAACACGCCCGTCGCCATGAATTTGAAAGACGCGGATCAACGGTTTTTGATGATCAACAAGCCTTACGAGTCGTGGCTCGGTTATTCGGCTGACGAAATCATCGGCAAAACCATGACCGATCTCGCAGGGGATAACGAACGAACGCAGAAGCTCGCCGCTATAGAACGGAACGTCTTTGGCACCGGGAGTGCCCAGGAAGAAGAGATTACCGTCGCCAGGGACGACGGAACGGTTCATCACAGAATAGTCGTCAAATTTCCCGTCAAGGCGGAGGACGGATCGGTTTCCGCGATCGGGACCGTCGCGCTGGAAAACACGGAACGCAAACGCGCCGAAGCCGCCTTACGCCAAAGCGAAGAGCAGACACGGGCAGTATTCGAGTCCGCGCTGGACTGCATCATCAGCATGGATCATCTGGGCAATATCATTGAATTCAATCCCGCCGCGGAGGCTTGCTTCGGTTTTACGGCCGCCGAAGTCGGAGGCAAGCAGCTTGTCAGCTTGATTGTACCAGAGCGTTTGCGCAATCCACACCGCCTTGGCTTGGCACAATTTCTAGACAACGGCGTCGGCCCGGTGGTGGGAAAGAGAATCGAAACCCGTGCCATTCGCGCCGATGGTACG
>JAJFJB010000235.1 GCA_021774435.1 Alphaproteobacteria bacterium | reverse complement strand
ATTGCGCCGGAAGGTTGGGTTTCCGCCCTCCTGAACGACAACCCCGGTCCGACCATTACCGAATATTTCGTTTTCCTCGAAGGTTCCCTGGCCGTTTTCATAAACGAATACACCAGATTGGGCGCTGTCGTGAATTCGATTTCGACGGATCATCGGCTCCGCACCCGAATGAACAGCAACACACGACAACGACAAACTCGTGATGTCACAACCTTCGAGATCGAGTCGGCCTTGACCAATATCCACGCCGTACCAACTTCCGTTTTCTCCTCCATTTTGTCGAAGCGTCAGATTTTGTATGCGGCCATTGGTGGTCTTGAATATAACGGCATCCGCACCTGTCGCCGAGACCACGATCTCTTCACGCGAGCCATCGCCAATGATGCTCAGGGGCTTATCGATCACCAAACCCTCCTCATAGAGCCCGGGACGAACGAGGATTCGCATACCTGGTTCCGCCGCCGCAATTGCTCCACCGATTGTGGCATGATCACCTTGATTAAGTGGATCGACAATGAGTGTTGCTGGATTCGTTTCTCTGCCGTTATTGGGACGATGGAACAATGGCGTTCCTGATGTTTCGCTTAGTGGACTATCATCTTCCGGTTCTCCCAACCCGGGAGGTAACGGTGCTCCACCTGCCGCCGTTCCAGATGACATAGCGCCACTCTCTTGCGTCTGAAGTTTCCGCTGAAGCACCAAGCAAATCCCCTGTGCCATTTTATCCAAAGTTTGACGTGCGGCCGGGTCTGAAATTGGTTCGTATCTGTACTCCGTCCAGTCGATCCATTGATGCGACATAATCGCGTTATATAAACTGTCCTCGGTCGGCTCGTTACCGTACTCAAAGCCAACAAAAAGAATTGGGAAAATTAGGTCGTCCCGACCCAGTTTGGATTCGCGATCAAGGAACAACTCCACTTCGCGACGGCATTCCGGCCGCTTCAAGAAGGTTGGTGTCACTACAGGTAGGAGAAGCGCCGTACCATCGAGCGTATCATCGATGCGTCGCCGCCAGGACTGTCCCCAATCGATATCGTTCTTATCCCAAAAAACTTGGAATTCATCCTCCCCATAACCCGTGAGGAGACGGACTTCTTCTTCCAGCCGTTCGCGAATTTCGGTAATACGACCGCGCGAATTTCTTTCATCGGAATGGGCATAACTCATGAAGGCAACTATTTTCACGACGCTGCCTCCTCGGTATTCGTCAGATGAATGGGTGCCAACACGTTATGTTAGAATTATTTCGATCCCCTACGCAAGAGTATGCGTGAGCTGGGAACAATTAGGCGATTAAGGAACGGTCGATGCTGCTGATAAGCCTGTAACAGGTTTCCAACGTCGGCACCGGTACACTTAGACGTTTCGCCTCGGCAACCGCATGGCCGAGGGTTTCCTCGACCTCAAGCCGCTGCCCGCGATCCAGATCCTGCAGAGCCGAGACGCGGTGCTGCGGCGCATTTTTATGAAAATTGTGACCCATCTTCTTGAGGATCGCCACCGCATCGTCTTCCGAACCGACCGTCAGTTTTACCGACGGGGTCGGTGGTGTGTCCTCCAGCGGAATATCGAGCGCCGCGGCAATGGCGGCCGTTTCCCGCATAACTTTGGCCGCAATGCGGGCCGAATCCGGATCGAGCAGGAATTTATATGTCTCCAGACGCGTAATGACCGACAGCGCCATGACGCCGGTCCAGCCAACAAACTTCGACCACTCCGACGTCTGAATCGTTTCCGATACCGCGGCTTTGATTCCCGCCGCATTCAACGTGTCCGATATCACCTCAGCCTTTTTCGAGGGCCCCGATGGGAGCGCACCGATTTCCAGTACTTGGTTCATTGTGAACCGAACGGTACCGTCCCCGAGAAGTTCCCCACTCAACACGCCGATTGCGCCCAGCACCGTATCCACGCCAAACACATCGGCGAGCTGTTGATTCTTCAGCACGCCGTTCTGCAGCGAAAATACGCTACCCACCCGGACATGTTTGAGCGGCTCGATGGCGTCGTTGTTCTGATAGGTTTTGACCGTGTCGATCAGGACGTCCGCTGCCTCGATCTTCCCAGGATCCATCTCGACCGCGCACGGCACTGTAAAGTCGGTTAGGCCTTGCACCGTTATGCCGTTCTCCTTGAGGTACGCGGCACGCTTTCCGCGTGCCAGCATCGTCACATCTTCTCCATTCCGGATCAGATGGCCCCCAACAATGCTGCCCAGGGCGCCCGCCCCCAACATCACGAATTTCATTGTCTCTCTCCTGCTGCTCCGCTGGAAATGTCGCATTCAAACGCGGCTTTCACCAGCAATGCTTCATGGGAGGTTGGAAACGATTTGGTGAAGTGCGCTGGGAGGATCTAAGCTCACAATGCGCAATTGACGGTAAACGAGGAGCACCAGCTCATGTTAACGGTAGAGGAAAACGAAATCCTGACCGGAACGGAGTCCGGCACGCCCATGGGAGAGTATTTTCGCCGTTTCTGGCAGCCTGTCGCACTGTCCGAGGAACTGCCAGAACCGGATGGTACCCCCGTCCAGGTGACAGTCATGGGGGAAGACCTCGTGCTCTTCCGCGACACGGAAGGGCGGGTGGGTTTGATCGATTCCTATTGTCCGCATCGCGGCGCCAACCTGTATTACGGGCGTAACGAGGAATGCGGTCTGCGCTGCGTCTATCACGGCTGGAAATTCGACGTGACTGGCAAGGCAGTCGACCTGCCGAACGTGCCGCCCGGCGTCCGCATGCACGATACGATGCGCATCAAGGCCTATCCGACGCGTGAATATGGCGACATCGTCTGGGCCTATATGGGACCAAAGACGGATAAGATGCCTGACGTACCGTGTCTGGAATTCGGCGTCGTCGCCGACAGCAAGCGCTTTGTCATGAAGCAGCGGGTCGAGTGCAACTGGGTTCAGGCCATGGAAGGCGATCTCGATACGTCGCATTTTTCCTTCCTGCACATGCCGGCCCCCAGCCTGGAAACAATGGAAAACAAGGACGTAAACTCACCCAACCGGCATCTCGAATGGATGCGCCGTGACGGCCGGCCTAAATTCGATTTGTTGGACCATGAGGTCGGTTTCGTCGCCGGTGGCGCCCGCGCGACGGACAGCGTTGGAGAACTGTACTGGCGCATGACTCAGTTCATGCTTCCGTCGCACGGGACGGGGCCCGCCACGGTGCTTGGCGAGACCTATTATGGCATGACGCTTGTCCCGATAAACGATACCTCGTGCTGGATGTACTGCTATGCCTGGAACCCGGAACGCGACCTGCGTGACGCGGAACTGGCGAAGTTCAAGGAAGGCCACGGGATCATGGCCGAAATAGACGCGGAATACATGCCGCTACGCAATCGGGGCAATGACTATGGCATCGACCGCGACATTCAGAAGCGCCAAACCTATACCGGCGTGAAGGGCACGGCGGAACAGGACATTATGGTGCAGCAAAGCCAGGGGCTGATCGTCGATCGGACACGCGAAAACCTGACGGCTACCGATGCTGCCATCGTGCATTTCCGGCGTATGCTGATCGGCGCGGCCCGGGATCTCGCCACCAATGGTAAAGAGCCGGCAGCCCCCTTCCAGGCTGAGGCCTATTGCACACGCCCCGGCGCTTGGGTCGCGGACAACGGCAAAGCATTCGAAGAAGTCCTGACCGAACGGTTCGGGCACCCGCGCGGGCTGGTGACGGGACAATTGGCAGCGGAATAAGAGCGCCGCATCATCCCGATCCGCGTCCTGGACATTTGATCTGCGTCATAGCCCTGTCCGAATATTTTGAATTTACTCCTAATTTCTCAGCTTTCTGGACAACAACCACAGTCCAACAACGAACTCCAAGGATCTATCATGGCCACCAAGAACTGTTTCGACGACGACACGGATTACGACTTCACGGCGATTGTCGACGGTTTGAACCGATATCTGCGGCTGAAGGCGACGCCCATTGGTATGAAACGGTTCAAGACCGCCGCCGATATGGAGGCCGTCCCCCGTATTAGACGGCCGGACCCGAAAGAAAAAATGGCGATGGATCAGATCGTCGGACAAAGCCGCTGGATCGGCTATACACTTGGCATCACGATGGACAATTTGATGGGTGCGCAATGCGGCGCCGTCGTCGGGCTGCATCCGCGCAGCGACGAGTGGCTGTCAGGAGACCGTATCAACGGAGTCTGGTACGGCTCTTTAGAGGATGCCGCCGCGCATCAGTCAGCGATGAATTGCGCATCCTACGGTGACTACGAAGCGCTCGCGACCTCGCCTCTCGTCTCCGGGCGCTTGGACAACCCCGATATTTGCTTGTTCTACATGACACCGGGCCAATTGATCACGTTCATCAACGGGCTGCAGTACAGGAACTACAAGAAGTATGAATTTTCCTGCGTCGGAGAAAGTGCCTGCGCCGATTCCTGGGGCAAGGCCCTGAGCACCGGAGAACCCTGCGTTTCTATCCCCTGCTATGCGGAACGAAAATTCGGCGGCGTACAGGATGACGAAATGCTGATCGCCCTACCGCCGAGCTTCCTGCCCGGTGTCCTGGCAGGCCTCGAACAGCTCAACCGCAACGGCCTGCGTTATCCCATCCCCAACCACGGCATTCAGAAATCGCCGCTCGACAGTATTTCGCAGAGCTACGGCTAGGAGTATTGCTGTCTATTTCCGAGCTTGCCGGGGCCGTTCGGGAATATCGGCAAGTTCGAAGGATGTAGTCTGATAGAGGTCGTTGATCCAGTTGCTGATCAGCAGGCTGCCATGTGCCCGCCAGCGATTGATCGGTGTCTGTGCAGGATCGTCATCGGGAAAGTAGTAGGCTGGCGGTTGAATCTCCGCACCCGCCGTTACATCACGATGGTATTCGTCTGCCAGCGTACCTGTATCATATTCCAGATGGTTGAACATGTAGGTCTGTCTCTTGGCCTCGTCCCGCACCAGGCACAAACCGGCTTCGTCGGATTCAAGAAGCACGGTGAGATCCGCGCCTTCGGGCAAATCCTCGCGCCTTACTTCTGTGTGGCGGCTGACGGGCACGGAAATTTCGTCGCTGAAACCGCGCAGTAAGCCATCGCGCCCGTCCAATACCTGATGCGGAAAGACGCCAAACTTTTTTTGCGATAGTTCGAATTTCGGAACACCATGAAAATGGTGTAATGCCGCTTGCCCGCCCCAGCAGATATTATATGTTTCCTGGACATTGCTCTGCGACCAGTCAAAGATTTGCGTCAGCTCACGCCAATAGACGACATCTTCAAAGGGTAGCGTCTCGATCGGCGCGCCCGTAACGATAAGGCCATCATATTTGCGGTCGCGCACGGTCTCCCAAGGCTGGTAAAAGGCCAGCATATGTTCGGCCGACGTATTTTTTGGCGCGTAACTTGATGTCGTCACCAGGGTCAGTTCGATCTGCAATGGGGTTGCGCCAAGCAGCCGGGAAATCTGTGTCTCCGTCTTGATCTTTTCCGGCATCAGGTTGAGCAACGCGATTTCAAGGGGACGCACGTCCTGTCGCACTGCCTTTCCTTCGGTGATCAGAAGAACACCTTCGTCTTCCAACACGGCCTGCGCCGGCAAATTATCCGGAACCTTAATCGGCATATAGTCTGGCCCTTTTTGTGGCGCCCCCAAACGAGGTCCAAAAGCTTAATATCGGAGGCATACAATAACCAAAAGTAAAGTGCACGAAAGCGGCTTGTAACAAATGCCTTCAGATGGCTGATTTCTCGCGTTTTCCGGGGCGGTATCGGAGCGCCATTCCTCTCGTGCAAGACAGAAATGCAGGAATTGATTCAAGACGTGCTAGATCAGCAGTCTTTTCAACCCTCCTGATACGAAATCCGTGGAACTTCGCCGTCTCAAAATTCAAGAACGAGCCGGCCACGCGTCCCGCCCGCTTCAAGACGCCGGTGGGCTTCAGCAGCCTGTGCGGCCGGATAGGTATCAGCGACCCGCAACGTAACAATTCCCGCTTCTACCTGTTGGCGAAGGCGGTCGAGTTTTTCAAACTCGCTATCATAGTCGCGAACGGACGTGGCCGTGAATGTGATGTCGCGTTGCGGCTCGCCCAGAAACCCACGCACGGCCGTAAAGGCCCCGCCATCTCGAACCGCCGAAATCACACGTTCGTTCTGCACTGCGCCGTCTGCGAGCCCATCGACACCATCCGGAAAACACTCTCGGATGCGCATCGCAACGTCATTGCCCCGACGCACCACAAAATCAGCCCCCAACGAAGCGATGAGCGCTTCATCCGCCTCCGACGCATCGGCGATAACAGTTAAACCGTCCGCTTTGGCAAGCTGTATAACATAGCCGCCATAGGCTCCCGCAGCACCGGTAACGGCAAGTATCTGCCCCGCCGACAATCCGAGCAGGTCAAGCGACTGCCGCGCCGTAAGCCCATTCATGGGCAATGTGGCCGCTTGAACATGTGTGGTGCCTGCAGGTGCCCGCACTACCGCACGCGCATCGAGGACGATCTGTTCACGGTAAGCGCCATGACTCGCCTTCGGGCAAACCATCGCCACCACCCGGTCACCGATCTTCACGCCGGTAGTGACGTCCGCACCCACTTCGTCGACGATCCCCGCGGCATCCATGCCTGGAATGTACGGCGGCGGGTCGCTCTTCTGCTGCTCTGCCCGTGATCCATTGCGCGCCATGGTATCAGTCGGATTCACGGTGGCCGCATACACGCGCAACCGCACTTGGCCCGGTCCGGCATGGGCTTCCGGAACGTCGACAACTTCTAAAACCTCGGGTCCTCCGTGGACCATGAGTCCGACTGCGCGCATTTACTGGACCTTTCGTCTCAACAGTATTGATCTTCGGACTGATTTTTATGCTGGAGTATAGGAACCGCAACCGCCTATATCCACCCGGTCGCGCCGGCGTTATGCTTTTTGCAGTATCGCTTTCAGTTCAGCGCGCCGGACCTTGCTGGTCGGCGTACGGGGAATTGACTGCACAGTGATGACATGGATTTGGCCAAAGCTACTGGGGATAAGAGAGGGTAGCGTCTCTTGAATTACCGCCAGCGCACCGGCATCTTGTGGGACCACAATCACGCAGAGTTCATGGTTTCCGTTCTCGCCGGCCCTCGAACTTAAGCAAAGGTCGTCCACGGGCAGGTCATTGCGAAGCTTCTCTTCCA
>JAJFJB010000234.1 GCA_021774435.1 Alphaproteobacteria bacterium | reverse complement strand
GACGGCGACACGCCGGTGCGCACCGGCATTCAAACCTCGGCACCAGGCTACGTCGCACCGATGCATTGGCACCCTTACATCGAAATCCTGTTTATCATCGAAGGCGAGATGGAAGCATGGCTTGAAGGCGGCGAAGATGATCCGGTCCAGCTTGGTCCGGGTGACTCGGTGGCGCTGCCGGCAAATGTCCCGCATTCGTTTCGAACCGTCGGGGATCAAACGATGCGGCTTCTCGGCATTCACTCGAGTCCCGACCGCACGGTGAACTACCTCGACAAGGAAACGGACGCGGACGGCTATCCGATCCTCTATGCGGAAACCAAACCTCAGGCACAGGCCGGCGGATAACACCTTCTTTGCTAACGACTGAACAGCGCGTGTTTCTGCAATCGCAACGCGTCGCAACACTCGCAACGGCGGATCGAAACGGTGCGCCGCATGCGGTGCCGGTCTGTTTTTTGCCGGAAAGCCAAACGATCTATATCGCCATCGACGAGAAACCGAAGCGTACCGCTACGCGCGCGCTGAAGAGGCTGCGCAACATCGCAGAGAACCCCAAGGTCGCCTTGGTGGCCGATCACTACGATGACGAAAACTGGACGCAACTTGGCTGGGTGATGGTTCGCGGCACGGCTGAAATACTGAATACGGGCCCGGAATATGCGAGCGCGCAAGCGCTGCTAAAAAAACGCTATGCGCAATATGCGGATATGACGTTGGATGGCTTACCGGTCATCGCGATCCACATCGAGCGGGTCACAAGTTGGGGCAACCTGGAGAGCACAATCAGTTGATTGGCCACGCTCAGCTTTCCTTGGATAAATTGTTGCAACCGAATTGCAGGATCAAAGGGAGAAAGCTCATGAACTTCACGAAAACGGGTAAAGCAGGCGCGGTTGCCATCGCCCTCTTGCTGACGACAGCGCTTGGCGCGAATGCTGCGATGGACGACGTCAAGATCAAAGCCACAAAATTGAGCGACGGCATCCATATGCTGGCGGGCAAGGGTGGCAATATCGGTGTGCTGACAGGACCCGACGGCACCTTCATGGTCGACGATCAGTTCGCGCCCTTGACCGACAGGATCCTCGCCGCGATCAAGGGTGTGGGTGGTGACACGCCGCGTTTTGTCATTAACACGCATTACCATCACGATCACACGGGTGGTAACGAGAACCTGGGCAACAAGGGCGTCACCATCGTCAGCCATGACAATGTCCGAAAGAAACTCGTGAATGGCGCCACAATCAAGGCGTTCAATAAAGTCATCCCGCCGGCCGCAAAAGCGGCGGTCCCCGTGATCACTTTCGCTGAGGAGATGACCTTCCACCTGAACGGCGAAACCCTGCACGTCTTTCACAGCCCCAATGGACACACTGACGGCGACGCCATCATCCACTTTAAAAATGCCAACGTGATCCACGCCGGAGACATCTTCTTCAACGGCTTCTATCCGTTCATCGATGTTGGCGCGGGTGGCACGGTTAATGGTGTCATCGCCGCAGTGGACAAAATGCTGGCACTGGCCGATGACAATACAAAGATCATCCCGGGCCACGGCCCGTTGGCCGACAAGGCGCAATTAGTGGCGTACCGTCAGATGCTGATGACCGCACAAACCCGCCTCAGTGGCTTGAAATCGTCCGGTAAATCCGCCGCCGATGCCGTTGCAGCGCAGCCTTTGGCGGACATGGAAGTAAAATGGGGCAAAGGCTTCCTGCCCACCGATAAGTGGATCACCATCGTCTATGACGGGGTCTAATCCCATGCAGGTACGCAGCGCACAAACAAAAACCGCCTCGGTGTGAACCGGGCGGCCTGCGCTGCGTCGCTACCTTATTTTCATCACGTCGCAACAGTTGCCATTATCTATAGCGGCGTAATGGTACCGAATTGTTAACCGTAAAAATTATTATTTCAGTGTTGCGTTAGCCGTGCAGGCCGAATGGTCCACAGGGCCATTCGGGGTTAAGATAGAGCGACTTCGCCAGCGAACCTGCTTTGAGAGAACCCGCCATGATGCAGCACAATAACTTCCTGGATGTCATCTACACCCATACGGAGGGCGAACCGACCTGCATCATCCATAGCGGCATTCCTTATCCGCACGCTCTCGATATCCTCGGCAAACGCCAATTCCTGATCGAAAATTTCGATCATGTGCGCACCGCGCTTATGCAGGAACCGCGCGGCCATCACGATATGTTTGGCGTCTTTTTGACGCCACCGTCTGAACCCGGCATGGACGCCGGCATGCTGTGGATCGACGGCGAGCGCTTTGTCGAGATGTGCGGCCACGGCACCATCGCGCTTGCCATGGTCATGGTCTCGCACCGCATGGTGCCTAAGGTTGGTGACCCGACGACTTGGATAAACTTCGAAACCCCGGCGGGCCCGGTCAAGGCCGAGGTGCATAGCGAAAACGGCGTCGCGCAATGGACCCGGTTCCAGAACGTGCCCGCCTTCGTTTTCGCCCAGGACGTGCCGATCGAGCTGCCCGGTTATGGGGCGTTGACGGCGGACATTTCGTTTGGCGGCAACTTCTTCGCGGTGGTCCGATGGCCCGACAGCGATCGCCCCATCGGACCGGAGAATGGAAAACTCCTCCAGGAGATGGGCCTATTGGTAAAGGACCAGATCAACGCAAAAATGAATGTGCAACACCCGGTCGAGAAGCATATCCAGGGACTGCATTTTTGCACTTTTTGGCAGGACGGCGACCGGCCCGACAGCCTGTACAAGAACGTCCACGTCTTCAGCGACGGCAAGCTCGACCGCTCCCCCGGCGGCACCGGTACCAGCATGATGATGGCGACCTTCGAAGCCCGCGGCAAAATGAAGATCGGAGATACCATAAAATCCGAAGGTCTGCTCGGCAGCGGCCAATTCGAAGGCTCGCTTATCGGTGAAACGATGATTGGCGATAAACGCGCCGTCATTCCGACCGTAAAGGGCACGGCGAAGGTTACCGGCTACGCCAAATGGCTGCTCGATCCCGACGACCCTGTCGGACAGGGGTTTGTGGTAGGCTGAATAGGGACGGCTGCCTACCGAAACACATCCTCTTGCGCACCGATTTCAGAGGCGCTCGAACCGATCCGGTAGCCTCGGTGGTACGCGGAAAAAGGCACATCGAAATCGGTCACCGTATAGAGACCGAGTTTGAAGTAATAGCTCTTGATATTGACGTTGTCATACCCTGTCGATCCGCGATAACGAATGATTTCCTGCCAGCGGGAACCCTTGCAAATTGGATCTAGAGGTTTGCACTGCCGCACCCATCCAACGATCTCGCCATCCATTCCGGGAGACCAAACTATTTTGTAGACATATTCATAGAACACGCCGCGATCGAGTTTAGCCGTCTCGTACAAGATTTCACCGTCGCCTTCTCCGCCTCGCCTCGCAATGCGATCCCTGTTCCACAGCGTTACCACGAAGCGCCCATTCCACAATCGGTGTGAAAGTGGCGGGCGCAGGCTTTTCTTGCCGGCATTCATGCGCTCATGCCATTGCGCAAGCACGAGACGGTGTTTGGAACTAACAGCAAAGTCTTTGGGTAGCAGCGTTGAAAAACGGTACCAGACCTCCTCTCCATTTACAGCCTCGTACATGTCGCGGAGTTCCGCCCGCACGCCATTCGAAATTTGTCTGGTTTCGGGTTTGATCGTGAATTTTACGGCTTCGAGCCGAACGTCGTCATGTTTCAGTACGACGCGCTTAGCGGAGTAACAATCGGTCAAACGGCGCGCGCTTATGTTTTTCGGAATGTTCTTAATTTCACATTTGATCGATGTTTTCTTTAGATCAACAGGTGTGCCATCGATGACGATGTGTTCAATAACCTGAGCCATACCGGCGCCCAGAAAGAGAGTAATGGCAGCGCATATCGCCATGACAAAGATAAACAATCGACATCCCGGCCATCGGAAGTTTTTCATCGCTAATCCCTCCTGTATGGCTGCACCTTTGCGCACAGAATTCTCTAGCAAGAACGGACCCTATACACGGAACGTCAACCCAGTGGAAGCCATGACATGAAATCTGCCGGCGACGGAAGAACTGAACTCCCCGAGCGTTTCGATTGCTTGCTTCGTTTATGGCGCAGGGCGCAAATGCATTCCTATGGATGACTCTGATTACGCTGCCGAACCAACTCTCGATGCAGAATATAAAGACCACTAGCGATCAGAATGATGGTCCCCATGACGACCCATTGGTCCGGCAAGTCGTCCCAAAATATGTAGCCAAGCGCGCCCGCCCACAGGATGGAAGAATATCGAAAAGGCGCTACAAGCCCCGCCTCTGCGAACCGAAAGGTTTCCACCATGCAATAATGTCCGCAGCCGGTGATCAACCCACCAACGGCGATCAAGGCGAAATCCTCCGCACTCGGCAGTTTCCAAGTGCCGGCGACGATGGTGCATAGCCCCGCAAGACCAACGGCTGCGGTCGTCGTCACCAGGATTCCGTTGGCCGTTTCCCGCGCATTGGTCATGCGCCGTGTAAACAGGTCGCGCGTGGCATCCATAAGCGCCGTACCAAGCGGCAGCAATGCCGCCAACCGCCAGAGGTCGCCACCAGGGCGGATAATGACGAGGACTCCGACAAAACCGACGATCACTGCGGCCCAACGCCTGATGCCGACATGCTCGCCCAACACTGGTGTCGCCAATGCGGTGAGGAACAGGGGTGCCACAAAAGTGATCGCGATGACATCGGCCAACGGCAACAGGCGAACCGCATTCATGAACAGGAAAGCCGAGCAGACCACGCAGGATGCGCGCAAAAGATGAACCTTGGGGCTAGAAATGCGGGCAGACTGAAACCCACCAGCACGCCAAATGAAGATGCCAATCGCCACGAAGATGAAAGCCGAGCGCATGAAAAGTACTTGCCCGGCTGGGTACCCGGCAGACAGCCATTTCAAGATTGCGTTGTTCAGACTCATGAAGAAGCTGCCGGCGAGCATGAACACGATTCCGATCAGAGGCGCATTCGCACTAAATCGATTCGCCGGCATTACTTCAATCCAGTGCGCTGGCGCGCCATTTCCCGGCGCAGAATATACAAGCCGCTCGCCACAAGAATTAGTGTACCCGCGATCACCCAAACGTCCGGCAAATCGCCCCAAAACAGATAGCCCATGGCCACGGCATACAGGATGCTGGAATATTTAAAGGGTGCGACAAGTCCGGCTTCCGCATGACGAAAGGTCTCAATCATGCAGTAATGCCCAAAACCGCTCACAATACCGCCAAGCGCAATCAGGCCTAGATCTCTCGGCGTGGGCATAATCCACCCTAACGGCAAGGTCATCAGTCCGGCGAGTGCCACCGCCGCCGTCGTGGTCACCAGAATCGAATTTGATGTCTCACGCGGCGCGATCCGGCGCGTAATCAAATCCCGCATCGCGGCCGCAAAGGCCGAACCCAGCGGCAGCAATACCGCCAAGCGCACCACATCGCCTGTCGGCCGGGTGATGATCAGAACGCCAATGAAGCCGACAATGACCGCCGACCATCGCCGCCACCCCACGAACTCACCCAGCATCGGTGTCGCGAGCATCGTAATAAAGAGTGGTCCAGCGAAAGAAATCGCCGTGGCATCCGCGAGCGGCAGGTAGCGCACACCGGTCACAAACATGAAGGCGGAGGCAATTGTGAATCCGGCTCGCCATGCGTGGCCCTGAAAACTTTCTACGCGCGCGGATTTAAATCCGCCTTCGCGCCAAATAAAATAGGCGATGGGAAGGAAAATAAAACTGCCGCGCATGAACAGGACTTGCCCGGCAGGATACCCTTCCGACATGTATTTCAGCACGGCATTGTTCAAGCTCATGAAAAACGTGCCCGCGAGCATGAACAGAATGCCGCGCAGGGCGGCCGATGAGGAACTGGGCTGGCTTGAGGCCATGCGTTAAGCGGACAGACTGCGTATCGGCTTTGTTACCGTATCAGAACCGCCGGACCAAAGCGGCAGATAGGTCATCTTGATCCCGACACCGCCGGTCACGATGGGGTGAATGTCTTCCGGCGAACGCGCCAGCGGCCGCTCGTCCCGTTCGTCCACCCCTTCGTATACAAATTGCTGCCGACGCCCATGCAGATAGGTCTGCAAACGTGCCAGATCCCAGCCATCCTTCGCAAGGATATCGGCCATCTCCGGCGGCATCAGGAAGACCTGCTCGCCGCGTTCCGGTTTTCGCACCGCACTGGTGCAATCGATGGCAGCATTCATCGCCGCCGCGATTGGTTGCAGCACGAGTTCCGGCCCATCCCGTTCCTCGGCCGGCAACACCTCTGCCGTCCCCGACACGCCCAGCACCGTAACCGCGCTATCTGAGGCACTGAACCCGCGCCGAACATGCAGCGGTGGGATACCAGCATGCGCTCCTTCGGCGAAGCAGAAGGTATATTTCCCCGGCTGTCCCATTGTCGCCATATCTGCAATGCCAGCCCGCGCACCGCCAACATTCCGGAGCACCAGGCTCACAGCACGCCCGATACAGGCATTGGTGCGATTGCCGGGGCCAAGACAGTTGCCGCCGGCATTAAGCCCCAACGCCTGAACGATCGGACCATGCACGCACACCGCTACGGCCGGCGTGCCTGTCGTACTCAACACACCAAGCAAATTGAATTGCGGCTCGATACAGGCCTCCACCGCGGAAAGAACAACAGGCAATTCCGCGGGTCGGCACCCCGCCATCACACAGTTATAGGCGACCGCTTTCAACGTCAGTTCGCCCATCAGCGGCATCACGAACCCGAACGACTGGTCCGGTGCGCCGCGCCCCACGAGCATTGCGTTCAGCCGGTCGAGGGTCGGTGGCACCAAGGGCAGCCCGTCACTGAGCCCCGCCTCTTCCAGCATCACCTGGACATCCTCCCAGGGCTGCGCCTCGGAGACAATCGGCATTTCATCGGTGTCTGCCATTGGCTGGCCGTCAGACGTGCGATACGCGGACCGAGCAATCCTTGGTCGAACCGAAAGTCGGAATATAAGCAGAGTGTTTACCGGGTCCCCCCGCGACGAGGAGTTGAATGTCCGACGGCGATGGCGAAAGATAAAAATGATCGTTCACCACCGGGCTGGCCCGATCCACCTCGTAGTTCCTACGCTTCTCTTCCGGCACACGGGAAACATGGATGGCAGACGCCTCGTAGAGCTTTTCCTGAATGTCGGTAACCGTCCAGCCGTCGCGGTGTATCGTCTGCGCGTGCTCGGGACCAAGAACAACAATATACGGACCATGGCCACCCAAGACATTGGCACCCGTTTGCGAAATCGTGCCGGCAATGGTCTGCAAAATGCCCTCGCCGGACGTGCTGGCATGATCGTTAATGTTATGCGGTGGCTCGCAGGAAAGAACGGTGACAACACTGTCATTCGCATCGAAGCCGCGACGCACGTGATACGGCTCCCAGGGACTTTCTTCCTCGTTCTCGCCGAAGCAGAAACTGTATTTGGCTGGCGACCCCTGCGTCGACCGATCCATCTCACCCGGCTTAGCCCCACCAATGTTCAGCAGTGTGAGTTGAAGAGCGCGGCCGATCGTGGCGTTGGCCCTGTTTCCCTGCCCGAAACAGTTGCTGCCGCAATTGATGCCGAGTTGGTTCCGCAACGGCCCATTCACGATCATTGTTGGCGCGCAGGGATGCGTGGTCGCAAGTGTGCCGTGCAGATTGTATCCAGGAACGAGCACGGCACGGACGGCGGCCACCACCAGTGGGAAATATTCGGCCTGGCAACCCGCCATGACGGCGTTTGCGGCGATGCCTCGTAATGTCGGAACCAGCCGGCGCGGCGACATCGGCGGAAACGGTTCGTTATCGCCTCGGCAGGTCTCGACGAAGCGCTCAACGGCGACTTCCGTCGGCGCGATTAATGGAAATCCGTCGCTCCAGCCTTGTTCGATCGCGTACTCGTTCCACGCAATCGGATCGAGATCGTCGACGTCCAAAATGTCGTTTTCAGTGCTTTCTGCCATCAGATGTTTGACACCCGCACCGAGCAGGCCTCCGTAAAGCCGAATGTTGGGATATAGGCCGAGTGCTTGCCCGGACCACCGGCCACAAGAATCTGAATATCCTCCGGCGAGCGTGTCAGATAATAGTGATCATTCACCGGGTCTTGTTCTCGGTCTTGCTCATAATTGGTGCGGTTTTCCTGTGACACGCGAGAAATATGAACGGCAGACGCGTGATAAAGTTTTTCCTGCATATCTGCGATCGAGAAGCCATCGCGGTAAATCGTCTGGGCATGTTCCGGACCCAGCGCAATCGTGTAAGGCGCGGTGCCGTAGATCACGTTCGCACCAGTTTGCGAAATTGTGCCCGCAATCGTCTGCAGGATGCCTTCGCCCGTCGTGCTGGCATGATCGTTGATGTTATGCGGCGGCTCGCAGGGTAAAACCGTTACGACGCTATCAGTCGCATCAAAGCCACGGCGCACGTGATAGGGTTCCCACGGACTCTCTTCTTCGTTCTCGCCGAAGCAAAATGCGTATTTCGCCGGCGATCCCTGAGTAGAGCGATCCATCTCGCCCGGTTTGGCACCACCGACATTGAGCAAGGTGAGCTGCACCGCCCGGCCGATCGTGGCATTCGCCCGACGCCCCTGACCGAAGCAGTTGCTGCCGCAATTGATGTCCAGCTGTGTGCGGATCGGGCCGTTCAGGATCACGCCCGGCGCACAGGGATGTGTGGTCGCCAAGGTGCCATGCAAGTTGTAGTCCGGGTTGAGCAGCGCGCGAACCGTAGACACAACGACAGGGAAATACTCCGCCTTGCAGCCTGCCATGACCGCATTTGCCGCAATGCTGTCCAAGGTTGGAATAACCCGCCGTGGCGGCATCGGCGGAAAGGGTTCGTTGTCGCCGCGGCAGGTTTCGACGAACTGCGCAACGGCGCTCTCTGTCGGCGCCAGTAAAGGCATGCCATCGCTCCAGCCCTGGTCGATGGCATAGTCGTTCCACTGCGCGGGATCGAGATCGCCGACCTCGATCACGTCGCTCTCAGTCAAATCAGTCATTACGCTCCTTAAGCCTGACGTTAAGCGCTTACGGCCTGCTTCAGTTCACCTGAGGCCACACCGATCCGTTCGGCCAATTCCTCGACATTCAAGCCGCCGACCGGGTGCTTCACGATGAGAAGTTTCGGATCCGCCTTGCGTGCCTTGGCTTGCGCGCGAACGAGTGGCAGAAACGTTTCAGTGATAACGATGTAGGTTTCGACGCCGCGTTTTTCTAGTTCGATACTGTCATGGAAACTCCACGACGAGCACGAGCCTCAATCGGCAAGAGCGAGAATCGCGCCCTTGTATTTTCCGGCAACCTGATCGATCAGTTCAGCCGGTGCAGGTTGCGCCGCACTGTCCTTGAACAAATAGTCGATATTGTCGGTCGTCCGAAACGCACTCATTTGATCGCGGACGCCTTCCAGCAACTCGCGGGCATTCGGTTTCGAGTTGGAAATTATGGCGATCGGGTCCTTGCCCCAATCGGCAGTGCCGGCAATTGCCGCTTCACTGCTGTTATCGGCTGCTTCCGGCAGGCCGAAGGATGGATTGACGATGCGCATTCTAGTCTCCTGTTGCGAAGACCCACAGCCTAGTACTCTCGGTCCAAAATAGGCAACATGTATGATCGGCAAGTCTACACAGGGAAATAAATGTCATGCGTCTGAAGGATAAAATCGCCCTTATCATCGGCGCGGGCCAAGCGCCTGGCGCCAGCAAAGCCATCGGCAATGGCCGGGCCACCGCACTGCTCTTCGCGCGTGAAGGGGCAAAAATATTTTGTGTCGACCGCAATCTGGATTCGGCTCAAGAAACGGCAGAACTTGTCATTCAAGACGGCGGTGATGCCACCGCGATCGCCGCCGACGTCACGGACGAAGACGCGATTGCCACTGCGGTCCAGTCCTGCACTGAAAAATGGGCCCGCATCGATATCTTGCATAACAATGTCGGAATTAGTGTCGAAGGCGGCGATGCGCCGCTTGCCGACGTTACCACAAAAGCCTTCGACCGGATCATGGACGTCAACCTGTTGGGCACCATGCTGACCTGCAAGCATGTTTTGCCGGTCATGCGCGCGCAGCAGGGTGGTGCCATCGTCAACATCTCTTCCGCATCGTCATACTGGACCAGTCACCCGACCGTTCTCTACCCTGCCTCGAAAATGGCCATGGTCAGCTTTACGCGCCAACTCGCGATTCAGAATGCGGATTGCGGTGTGCGGGCAAACGCCATCTTGCCAGGTCTGATGGATACCCCCATGGCAGTCGACCGCCGGGTCGAAGCACTGGGACGAACCCGAGAGGATATTGCCGCCGAACGCGATGCCCGGGTCCCCTTGCTGGGCAAGATGGGCACCGGCTGGGACGTTGCGCATGCGGCACTCTTCCTCGCTTCGGACGACGCCAACTTTATTACCGGTATCGAAATGCCGGTCGATGGCGGGTCATTGGCACGCGTTGGCTAAAGGTCGATTACATTTTCAGCGGCGTATGTAAACGCTGTGCCGAATTGGGATGGTTGATCGAAATTAACTAAAATTTCGTATTAACCGAAAATACTGACGTGCGGAACACTGGAAAAATGGATCAGTGTCGGCGCATAAGCTCGCTCTACCAGCGTCTTGTAGCGTCCAATGCCGATAATTAGAGATCGATTTAGCGAGTGTGAAATTGGCGATGAAAAGGGCATCCTGGACCGAGACGTTCATCGAAAACGAAATTGCCGAAGGTGTGAAAGAACCGCCAAATCCGGAGCATTTATTTGCATTGGACGAGGTGCTGCACGGTTTATGGGGGCTCGGACGCAACATTCTTCTCGTTTGGTCCGCAGATCGAAGAGGCATCAATATATTGGTAATTCCGCACTATTCGATTGTGGAATTCGCGGAAAGCAACAAACTCGCCCAAATGAACGGCACAGAACTTGGGCATCCATATCGATATGTCGAATCTTTAATTTCGGGGAAGAAGAAGGTTTCGAAGAAAGACCTCAACGTAATCGCGAAACAGTTTGGCTACACCCCTACCCGAATCGACCTTCCGTTCGTACCCGGTCGTGACTTAAGCTTCAAAACAATCGATTCCGTCATCAAACGATACAGTATCTCGCTCGTAAAAGATCGTGCGGTCGCGCTATTCGATGCTGTTGGATTCTCGCTATATTCGCCGCTTGAGCAGGTTACACAGCTGAACAGCTTGGCATTTTCAGTAAATTCCGCCTACAGCAAGCTCCTCGACAAACAGATCAATATCAGGTTTGCGCGCACCACGACGGGCGACGGGTTTTATATTTGGAACCGCGCCGCAGGAATTGACGACGCCGTCGACCTGTATCATTTCATGCATTTGGTTCTGGCGGACAACGCCATTGCGCAAACAAAGTCTAAAGCCAACACCGTTCCCTTGCTCCGAGCCTGCTTTCATGTCGGACCGCATTACGAGTTCTATCAATCCGAAGGCCTAAGTCCGACAACGTTCAGCTATATCGTTGGAGACGTGACCATCGAACTCGCCCGGATGATCGAGAATGCCAAGCCTGGACAAATTCTGATCGGCGACTTTCAGGTCCCGATTCGCAACGAGACGGATGATACGGTTTCGACGGTCGACACCATCCAGTTCATTGAAAGAGCGCAGAATAATCTGTCCAGCCTCGAAGGATTGGCTTTATCCGGCGAAGAAATAGACTCGCTAAAAAGCTACCTCACCGGTGCGTCGGACGTCGATCAATCCTTCAACATCAAAAAGTACAAGATAACGGACAAGCATGGCCTTACCCGCAATGCATTTAACGCCAAACTGAATATCTACCGAAACGAAGCCGACCCGCTTTTCCTCGGCCTACAAGACTCCGACCTTGTGGATTTTGAAAGGTACGAAACGAAGAGAGATATCGCGTAGTTTCACTGCCGGTCAACGGAATGATCCATTACAACGACATTACCCGGCACATTTGGGAAAGCCCTAATTTTATAAGGTGAGCATCCCTATTCCGCCCCGGCGGTTACCGCCACGCGGCGACGGGCCCGGGGCAAAAGCGCGGCCGCTCCAGCGGCCAGCAACGCGGCAGATCCAAAGAGAAAAAAGAGTGAACCGAAATCGCCTTCCTTATCGAACAACCAACCGGCCAAATGCACCGTAAGCCCCCCAACACCAAGCGCAAGCACGAACTTGGCGCCATACGCCAGAGCACGCCAACGAAAAGGGGTATATCGCGCCACCAACATGTTTTCAGCCGCCGCGAAGGCCAGCATGAAACTCAACGTCAGTAGTATGGCAACCAGTAGCGTCGAATCGTTCATCGATACGATCGTGAACAGCAACGGTACCTGCAATAGCCAGAAGACGATGTAAATCATCCGCGCGGAATAGCGATCCGCCATCCAACCGCCCGCGACACTGCTGAATGATGCCAAACCGGAAATCATGCCCACGAAGACACCGATTTCCGTATAGCTTGCCGCCATTGCCTTGCTGAGGCCCATTTCGAACAATTTCGGCATTGTGTTGGTCAGTCCCGTATAGACGAACCCGGTGCAGGCCATTGTGACCGTAAGAACGATAAAGACGCGGACAAAAGCGCCCGATTCCGGTGCTTCAGCGGGCGCTCGATCCGATGTGACTTCGCGAATCCAGTTAGCACGCCAGGCCGCCAGGAGCGCCAAGCCGGTGACAATTGACAAGGCGCCGGGAATAATGAAAGCCGCGCGCCAGGTCACATAATCGATCATCAAGCCGACGAACACGGGCGCCACCGCGCTGCCGGCATTGCCGAAAACACCATTGATTCCGAGCGTCATGCCCTGTTTCTTCGCCGACGCGACAATCCAGGCAATCCCTACCGGATGATAGATTGAGGCAAACAAGCCGATGAGGGTCAATCCGACAAACAATCCCTCCGGCCCTTCGGCCATACCGGTCACAATGGCGCCAACGCCGATCCCAACGAAGAATACGGCCATCATACCAATCTGGCTCCAGCGGTCGCCCAGCCACCCTGCAGGCAAAGCCGCAACGCCAAAGAGCACAAGCCCGAGGCTCGAAAGCCCCAACAATTCGCCGTAAGCGAGGTCGAACACCTTCGGCAGATAGAGAACAGCAGTCGCGTACAGAACCGTGAACATATGCGTATAGCTATGCCCGACATTCGAAAAGACGATTGCCGTCAGAGCCTGCCTCTGTTCGCTATGCTCGCTCATCGGTCGGAGGTCCTTCGGAATGTTCAACGCTCGGCAAAATGACAGGACTGCGCGCCCGGCACAATCACGATACGCAATTAGGCTCTACGTATGGATCAATGCAGAGATGCTTCATTGTTCCGCCGACTCTGTCTTTCTACAAGGTATCAATCGCGAATTAATACCCCGGATCGCGCATTGATAAAGGTCCAATTTAGACATTGTCCCCGGAGCCATCAGAAGGCAGCATGGAAAGAAATACCGCAATTTCGATGCGGAATTGGGTGGGGGAAACAATGGATTAAGACTTTATCATCGTTGGCGGCGGTTCCGCCGGGTCGGTACTGGCGAACCGATTATCGGCTCGAAGCGCCAATAAGGTGCTGGTTTGCGAAGCCGGGCAGGATACGCCGCATGGCAAAGTGCCGGATGTCATTCTCGACAGCTATCCCGGCACGGCCTACCTGGACACCCGGTTTCATTGGACCGATCTCAAGGTCACAACGCAGATCGTGTCCCACAACAATCCGAACGAAGACCGCCCGCCGCTGCGGAAATATGAACAGGCGCGAGTCCTGGGCGGCGGCTCGTCGATTAACGGACAACTCGCCAACCGCGGCGCGCCTAGCGATTTCAGTGAATGGGTTTCGCGCGGCGCGAAGGGGTGGGACTGGGAGTCCGTGTTGCCCTACTTCAAGAAAGTCGAGCGCGACATGGATTTCGAAGGGCCCCTGCACGGTAAAGAAGGGCGAATTCCCGTACGGCGCATCTTTCCGGATCTTTGGAACGGCTATTCTAAAGGTGCTGCGGCCGCCTTTAAGCAAGCCGGATTCGAATATCTGCCGGACCAAAACGGCGAATTCAAGGACGGCTATTTTCCGATCACGTCGTCAAACGCTTATGAAAGGCGGGTTTCGGCCGCGATCGGCTATCTCGATCCCGGCACACGGCTGCGTAAGAACCTGACGATATCGACCAACACCCAAGTCCAGGAACTCCTTTTCGAAGGCACCAAATGCGTCGGCGTCAAAGCGCTTGTGGACGGCAGGCAAACCGAATTCCGCGCGAATGAAGTCATCGTCTCCTCGGGCGCGATCCATTCCCCTGCCCATTTGATGCGCGCCGGCATCGGTCCCGCCATGCATTTGAAGGATATGGGAATAGATGTTCGCGCCAACCTACCCGGCGTTGGTCAGCGCCTCATGGACCACCCCTCCATCGCCTGCGCGGCCTTTATCAAACCTGAGGCGCGGATCAACGAGTATACCCGCCGCCATATTCAGGTCGCGCTGCGCTATTCCTCGGAAATCGGCGGGGCGCCGCAAGGTGATATGTTTATCGCCGCCGTCGCAAAATCGGCTTGGCACGCAGTCGGTGAACAGATTGGTTCGATGATTGTCTTCGTGAACAAGACCTATTCGGAAACCGGGCAGGTCAAGCTGTCTTCAGCCGACTGGCGAGCCGAACCCACTGTCGAATTCAATCTGCTCTCCGATAAACGGGATTTGGATCGACTGGTCGACGGTTTCCGGCGAATGGCCCTGATGCACGCCATGCCGTCCATGCGGGATGTTACAAGCACACCGTTCCCGGCAAGCTATAGCGACAAGGTGAAACAGATCGGTGTCATCAACAATAAGAACAAATTCCTGACTAACGTCATGGCGAAGCTGTTGGATGGTCCGGAACCGCTGCGCCGTATCCTGATCGAAAAACTGATCATGGAAGGCGTGACCGTCGACGAAGCCGTCCATGACGATGAAAAGGCCGAAGATTTCGTACGCCGTTCCACCGTAGGCGTCTGGCATGCGTCGTGCACCTGCCGGATGGGCGCGGACGACGACCCTATGGCCGTGACCGGCAACACCGGCCGTGTCCGGGACGTACAAGGGCTGCGCGTCGTGGATGCCTCGATCTTCCCCGTGGTGCCCTGCGCCAATACGAACTTTCCGACCCTGATGACAGCGGAGAAAATTTCCGGCGCCATTCTTACCCAAGCATAAGGAAAAATTTTAGGGGTTTGCCCGAAGCCAATTATCGATCTTGTTCCAAAGGGCGGTTGTCGACTGATCCGTCCGCCACGCGGCGCATCTGGCAGCAGCCTTCTTCTTAAAGTCAGGATAACGGTCACTCGCCGCCACGAGTGCTTTCGTAATTCCTTCTGCGGACGTATCGGAATAAACAACGCCGCTTCCGCGCTTCGCGACAAGTTGATCGGACATCCAGGTATTATCGGGGACGACGGCAACGACGCCATAGCCGACGGCTTCGGAGAATATTCCGGACGTACGAATGGCATATCGCTTCGGCATATAGGGCAGAAGAAGAATGTCCAGCGTCTCCAACCGCCGAATATAACTTCGTTGCGACAATTGACCGACATGAATGATTACATCTGTCAAATCCCCGATTGTTTCTCGAAGAACATCCGCTTGTCCTGAGCTATTTACTTGCAGAAATACCCTGCGCCCTGGCCTTTCGCACCGAAACCTTTTGATCACCTCGGCGACCAGAGAACCACCTTTTTCACGTCTGAATTCACCAATCACGCCAATATGTGCCTCATCCCAATCAGGGTCGTCGGCACGTCCGGGTACATGTTCGGCAGAAAAATAGATCAATGCCACAGGCGCGACCTCGCACCGTCGGTTAAACGCTCCTGACAATGCGCGTCCAAGCTTTTCATTGCTCGCGAGTATCAAAAACCGACTTGAGAGCGCCGCCATTTCGTTCGCCGCGTAGCGGTGAAACGAGATATCCCCACTCATAGACTCTCGATCTTCGTTAATCTCCCAACGAAAGTCGGGTATCAGAAAATTAAAAATTACGCGCGGCCGCTGTGTTTCGGGAATAGTACGCAGCCATTTTGACACACCATAGACCTCTTGTTCGGTCGAAAACGTGACGACAACGACATCATCGCGCTTGATTTGCGCGTCGATTGCCGAGCAATCCTTGGCAAAGGCCGCCCCATAACGAAGAAAACCACTTAAGCGATCGCTAACCGGATCCTTCTTCACCCGCGCGCCAGGCACAAAGGAAAATAGCGGTTGCCCCAAACACTCTGTGACGACGGAAGGTTTTGCGTCTTTATGAGCCAGAATGCGATAGTCCATTTTTTTTCGGCGAAACACGTCAAGCCAACCGAGTGTTTCGAGGTAAAAATGTGTGTGCCTATCTTTAAGGCCGTGTTCGATTAAAAATACCCGCACAATGGCGTCACCGATTTCCGTTTTGGATACAAATTTATAATCGCATTTTATGTGTTCGATTGACTAATTTCGGAACCCTCCTATGCCAGCGGCACACAATTTCGATTATGATCTCCTTCGTCAGCACGGAAAAACGACCATGGCGGGGAGAGCAAGGCATGAGTTACGATTATATCATTGTCGGCGGCGGTTCGGCGGGGTCGGTGATGGCCAATCGCCTCTCGGCAAAAAGCGTGAACAAGGTGCTGCTGCTCGAAGCCGGCATCGATACGCCGCACGGCAAGGTCCCGCCGGACATTCTCGACAGCTACCCCGGTACGGCTTATTTCAATCCGCAATTCATTTGGAACGATCTCAAAGTCCACCTGCAGCCAGTCTCGCATAATGCGCCGGAACAGCGCCCCCCTCTACGGAAGTACGAGCAAGCGCGGGTCATGGGTGGTGGCTCCAGCATCAACGGCCAGCTCGCTAATCGCGGGGCACCGCATGATTACGACGACTGGGAAGCCATGGGCGCGGAGGGATGGAACTGGAATTCCGTGCTTCCCTATTTCCGCAAGCTTGAACGGGATATGGATTTCGATGGGGAGTTTCACGGCAAGGAGGGCCGTATCCCAATCCGCCGCCTGTTCCAGGACCTGTGGTCCGAATTCGCCCACGCCTCTGCAGAAGGCTTCAAGTCGGTCGGCTTCGATTATGTCGAAGACCAGAACGGGAAATTTCAAGATGGCTATTTTCCCCTGACAATGTCGAACGCCTATGACCGCCGCGTATCGGCCGCGATCGGCTACCTGGACCCCGCGACCCGGCAGCGTGCAAATCTGGATCTTCGCGCCGAAACACGGGTGCAAGAGATCCTCTTCGACGGTTCGAAGGCGACCGGTGTGGTCGTCAATCACAAAGGACAAACCGAAACCCATCACGCGAACGAGATCATTCTCTGCTCCGGCGCTCTGCACTCGCCAGCCATGCTGTTGCGTTCCGGGATCGGCCCCCTGGGTCACTTGAAGGACATGGGCATCGACGTCCGCGCCGCGCGCGAAGGCGTCGGCCAAAACCTTATGGAGCATCCGGCGATCGCGGTCTCCGCCTATCTGCATCCCTTCGCACGTTTGGACCCCGAAACCAGACGGCATATCCATGTTGGGCTGCGCTTTTCCTCCAAACTCGGCGATTGCCCGCCCGGCGATATGTTCGCGGTCTCGGTCACAAAATCCGCTTGGCATGCCGTTGGCGAAAGGCTTGGTTCCTTCCTGGCCTGGGTGAACAAGTCCTATTCAACCGGACAGGTCGCACTCAACTCCGCTGATTGGCGCGCGGAACCAACGGTCGAATTCAACATGCTGTCGGATAGGCGCGATTTGGATCGACTCATGGACTGTTTCAAGATGCTGGTGCAAGTCTATGCCAACCCGCAGATGCAAAAGGCAACGACCGATACGTTCCCTTCCAGCTACAGCGAACGGGTGCGCAAGGTCGGCGTCGTCACAACTCAGAACAAAATGATCACCAACGTCATGGGACGGCTTCTCGATGGCCCTGGCTGGCTACGAAGCCGCCTCATCCAATCGGTGCTCACGGAAGGCGATGACTTACAAACGCTGCTGAGCGACGATGATGCGCTGGAGGCCTACATCCGGCGCACGGTAACCGGCACGTGGCATGCGTCCTGCACATGCCGTATGGGGCGGGAAGACGATCCTATGGCCGTGACGGACACCGCCGGCCGTGTTCGTGGCGTCGCTGGTCTACGCGTTGTCGACGCGTCGGTGATGCCGCGCGTGCCCTGCGCCAACACCAATATCCCGACCATCATGACTTCGGAAAAAATCGCCGACGCCGTCCTCGCAGGCCGTTAAACCGGTATTACCTACTCAAAACGGGTCCGGGCCGCGATGGGAAGCCGCGGCCCGGTGGGAGGGAGGAAATGCAAGACCGGTGTGCGCGGTCTCTATGTCTATGAATTTACTGTAGCGCCAGGACTATTGCAGTGATCTGCATCACAGAATGAGGATTTTTTATTTAACAATGAATATAAAATTTTATGGAAATTTGCATAAAACAATAAATTAATTTTTCTTTTATGTATCTAAATTTTTATTACTTTATTATTATAATTTATTACTTACTATTTATTTTGACAACTAAAAAATATTATGATTAATATTTGTGAAAATACATTGATGCTTGGGATTTTTGGGGCGCAGTTTCGAAGATGCGACAAGAAAACGTCGTATGGGCGTATAGCGATATGGACGCGGCGCGCCGCCTTTGGCCGCGCGTTAAGGCGCTTATCGAACGCCAAGTCCAAGACGGTGAACTCGAACTCAGTCTTGGCGACCAACGCCGCCTGATTGCCGCAGTCGTTAACGATTTATTGGAAGAAGAGAAACAGAAAATAAGGCAGTACAAGTGCCGGCCGAAACAAATCGGTCGCCTTATGCGCCTCTTCAAAAAACCAGAAAATGCGTTGCCTGAGCAGCAATCAGTATAGGCTTTGAGCGGCTAACGCAGCGAATTCAGCCGTTACGCTCAGTTGGTTCCGAATATTTCCTCAGCACCCGCGACGAGTATCCGTCCGTCGCCCGTCCGCCGCGTGAATCCCCGTTTATCAAAGAATTCGAGTAATATTATCGCCAAATTTCGGCCGAGCCCGGAACGCTTGTTATAGGCACCGGCTGAGAAATTCCCGTCCGGCAGATCCACGGCCATCTCCTCGGCGATCTTCGCCAGCGATAGAACGGTTTCCGGCAGGAAAAACCGGTTATCCGCAACCCGGATGACCAGTCCGGCACGAGCCGCGCGTTGCAGGAAGCGCTCTGTTGCCCTGCCGTCCAGTTCGACTTCCTCAGCGATCTCCAAGACCCGTGGTGGCCGTAAGCCGTGCTCCACCAGCATCGGCTCGATCTGCTCCCACAACGCCGCGTCGCCGGCCGAGAAAGACGGCCGGTGGCCAGGCAGTGTCAAATGGGTGCCGTCGCGGGCAATCCGTTTCTCGCGCAACAAATCCAGCACAAGCGCACTGAAGACGGCAGGCGATGGCGAGCGCGGCAGAGCCCTGCGAAGCCGCTCCTCTTCCGGGCCCGGCTGATCCGGTCGCCGGCTGTGCCATTCCTTCAGCGTCTCCGCCACATCGTCACGCAACGCATCCCAGGAGGGCCGTGCGATACCGATAGGATCACGGGGCTGACCCAGCCGCACCATATCGACGCGATCCCATAGCTGCTCCGCTTCATTCGGCGTCATATTGCGGGCCAGAGCGAAGCGGTCGAGTTCTACGCCACCCGGACTTTCCTGGAGAATTTCAGCCATTGCCACGGTCGGGTCGGTATTTGCCATTGCCTGGACAATCTTCAACCGCTGCGGTCGTGCCCTACCCCGAGAAGGCGAAAACGGATCGACGATCCTGCCGCCGCCAATTGTCCGCTGTGCGGACTGATCCCGCAGGATAAAGCGATCACCCGCCAGCGCGCCGATGGGCTCATCGAGGACCAACTGAACCAGCCCCGTCTCCCCCGGCGCGATCGAGCCGCCCTCCAAAATGGCAACGCGTCCGGTGACGGCCTCCGCCGCCAGATGAATATGAACCGGTGTCCAATGCCGGAAAGAGCGTTTCTCCGACCGCAGGATGCGTATCGACCCGTCGGCGCGCCGTGTCGGCGCATGTGCTGATTCCGCCAAAATCCAATCGCCACGGCTTACCACTTCCTTGTCGATATCGGCACCGGTGATGTTGAGCGCGCACCGTTCGCCGGAAAG
>JAJFJB010000233.1 GCA_021774435.1 Alphaproteobacteria bacterium | reverse complement strand
GAGCATGATCTCCTATGCCTACTGACATAACGGCATCGGTGCCCCTCGACGCCGGCCGCGTTGTCGAGCGTCGCGCGCTACGGCTCGGCGTTGGTATCACGGCCGTCTTCCTGGTGGCCATGTTGTACCAATGGACGCTTGCCTATCTCGCGCCGATTTTCCTTCCGTTATTGCTCCAGGCCGGTCGGCCGCTGCGCGCCGCGGAGGCAATCAAGCTGCTCGTCGCCGTCCTCGTCGTGATGCTGGGGACCTATTGCCTCGCCGCGATGTCGCGGCAGATACCGCTGCTTTTCGTGCTGCTTCTGATGCCGCTGCTTTTCGCGACCTTTCGGTCGCTGTTCCGCGGCGGGCCGGTGCTGATCATCCTGATGTTCCTGATCGGGCTTGTGCTGCCTCCCCTCACGGCGAAGGCGTCGCTCGACGGGGCCTGGGACGTTTCGATGTCCTTCGTCTGGAACATCGGGCTGTGCGTGGTCGCGAGCTACCTGCTCTTCGTCCTCTTTCCGCCCCTGCCGGGTGAGCCGGCGCCGAAGCCGCGTCCGGTCTTTCCACCCGCCGAGGCCAATTGGCGCGCGGTTTCGTTGGCGGTGATCGTCGGCGGTTTCACGCTCGCCTACCTGGCTCTCGATTGGCACAACGCGCATACGCCGCTCTACATCGCGGTCTTTGCCTCGAGCCTCGGCTTTTCGCGCACGGCAAATCTGGGCAAGGGAATACTCGCCGCGAACGTCGCCGGCGGGGTCGTCGCGGTGGCGATGTTCGAGCTGACGGCGGCCGCCCCGAACTTCCTGTTCCTGACGGCCCTCACGCTTCCGGTTATGCTCGTATTTGCACGCGCCACCGTTTCGGAGGCGCCTTGGGCGCCGCTCGCTGGCTTCGCGATGAGCGTCGTGCTTCTGATTTTCGGCCCATCGATCGGTCCCCACGAAGTTGATTCGGGCTTTGAAAACATGGCCTACCGCTTGTTCGAGTTGGGGATCGCGGCGATCTACGCAGCGGCAGCGATCTTCGTCCTCGAGGCATTCCGGCCCGCAGCGCCGTCGGCGACGCCGTAAGCAGTTCGATCCATTACGGTAAGGTACTCCTTCCCGCCCAGTGCGTCTGCGCGGACCCGACGAGTCCGCCGAGATTGTGATGGTCGAGAAAGGCCCCAACGTCCCCGACCCGTTCGCCCTGTTCCAGAGGGGAAATAAACATCTTTTGACCGCGCGGCGTCAGGCCGGCATTCTGGTGCACGTTCATTTAATCCTCCTGCGTAAGCTTCTATTCTTCCAAACATCAGCGTCTCCGTGCCGGTTCGAATGAACAACCTCCTGAGACATCACAACTAGGCTTTGTAGCACTTGCGCGATCTGAGGAAGGCTACGGTTTACTTTTCACAAACCAACGGTGGCCACCCACTTTTTATGTGAAAGTAGTCACCAGAAGGTTGGTGCCAAATCACCAAACCCGCGTATCCCAAGAAACCATCATACGATTCCCAAATTTGACCTAAATCAGAGCCTTGCAGCTCCAAATAACGTTGAATTAAGTCAGCTCAATTGGGCAGTTCAATAGCAGGCGCACGGAGCACAACGCCAAAATTTCGAAACGATCAGATGATTACCAGAGACATTAATCCGATAACTACTTACATTGCAGTTGGACAAAAGAGCCCTACAGGCCAAGAACCAAACCAAACACAGCAAGGAGCTGATGAGAGATGCGCACACTAATCGGACTGGGCATTTTTGCCGTTTTCTTATTCCTGAACCAGCAGCCGGCCTATGCCGCCGACCAGAAAGACTGCAACGAGATGGTGCTCAAGAAGACCGGCATCTTGGCCGGCGTCGGCAAATCGGTCGGTTTTATCATCGGTGTGCGTTGGGGCGACGGATACGTTCGCATGGATGACGGACGCACGTTCAAGTTCAAGGCCAAGGGCGCAAAGCCCATGGAAATAGGTGCTGCAAAAGCTAGTTTTCGCGGCGTTGTCTATAATCTCGAAAAGCCCGAGGATTTCGCTGGTTTCTACGGCGGCCTCGCGACCGGCCTGACGGTCGTGAAAGGTATAGGCGGCTCCGCGTTGCAAAACACGCGGACCTGCGTGGCGATCGAAGTCAAACGCGAAGCGGCGGAAGGCCTGCAAGGAAGCTTCCCGATGGTGACGGGGATCCACATTGAGTTGGCGAAATGAAGAAGAAACGTGGCACTGCTTTCTAATGTGGTTACTCAACAAGGGGTCTCTAACTACTTTCAGCGATGAAGCACGCAGATAGAACGGAGATTGGTGGATGAAGTGCGCACCGAAGGACCACCGTTTGGAAGTCAGGCAAAGTGCAATCGACTGTTTTTCAATTTGTTACGTTGATTACACTGATGGCTCGGATCATCGGAAAGATCACTTCTTCATCGTCACGGGTCAAGGATGACCACGACCTTCTTCATACTGGGCGTCACGATCGTGCTGTTCGTGTGGGGGCGGTGGGCGCCGGACCTGGTCGCATTGCTCTCGCTCCTCGCGCTCGCACTGTCCGGCGTGATCGACACGCGCGACGCGCTCTCAGGATTCGGCAACCCGACCGTCGTGATGATCGCAGCGCTCTTCGTCGTAGGCGAAGGGCTGTCGCGGACCGGCGTGACCGGTTGGGGAGGTAAGTGGCTCCTAGAGGCGGCGCAAGGCTCCCAGATCCGGTTGCTCGTCGTCGTCATGGCCGGCACCGCCATCCTTTCCGGGTTCATCAGCAACACTGGCACGGTCGCGACGCTGTTGCCGGCCGTCGTGGCAGCGGCGTGGACGGTCGGAAGCGCGCCGTCCAAGTTCCTTGTGCCGCTCGCGTTCGCTGCGAACACCGGCGGTCTCCTCACCTTGGCCGGCACGCCGCCCAACATCGTCGTCGCGCAAACGCTCGAGCAGTCAGGGCTGCGCCCTTTTAGCTTTTTCGAGTACGCCCTGATTGGTGTGCCGCTGCTGGTCGTGGCCATCGCCTACATGGCACTCGTCGGTCGCAGGATCCTGCCGTCCCGGTCCTCGGAACAGCGGCCGGTCGACGCCGCCGCTGACCTGGCGGATCTCGCCTCAGCGTACTCCCTGGGGGAGCAACAGTTCCGCCTACGCGTACGGTCCAGTTCGAGCCTCATCGGGAAGACGGTGTTGGAGGCCGCGCTCGGACCGACTTATGGCGCGCCTGTACTGCGGATCGAGGGGCGAGAGATCGCGCCGGACGTGGTCTTGCGCCATAACGACATCCTCGTCGCGCGTGCGCCTGACGAGATCATCGACAAGCTCATGCACGAACTCGGTCTCAGCCTGCAGCCGCCGGCCGACTCGCCCGACGAGTTCGTGTCCAAGGAGATTGGGCTGGCCGAGATCATCCCGACGCCGCGTTCGGAGTATCTCGGACAGCCGATGATCGTGGGGCAGATCGCAGAGCGCTTCCCGGTACAGTTACTGGCCGTCCGACGCCGCGGCAAGCCGGTCATCGATCGCGATTTGACGCTGGAATTCGGCGACTCCCTGCTCGTGCGCGGCACGTGGGAGGCAATCGGTGAGTTGCAGAGCGAGCGGCGCAACTTCGTAGTGGTCGGCACGCCCGAGGCGATGGCTACCGAGGTGGGCGGCTTGCGTCCGCGCGCCGGCGTGGCCGTGGCCGCGCTCGCCGCTATGGTCGTGCTCATGGTGACGGGTGTCGTGTCGACCGTGATCGCGGCGCTGATCGCGGCGGCGGCCATGGTCCTGGGTGGCTGCCTTTCGGCGCGCGAGGCCTACCGCTCGGTCAGCTGGTCCAGCGTTGTCCTGATCGCCGCTATGATCCCGATGGGCCGGGCGCTGGAGACGACCGGGGGGGCGAGCCTCGTCGCGGAGGGCCTCGTCAACACGTTGGGAGACCTGTCGCCGGTGCTGCTCCTGGCCGGAATCTTCCTGCTCACGACGGGCTTCAGCCAGGTGATCAACAACACGGCCACCGCCGTACTCGTCGCGCCGATCGTCATGCAGGCCGCGGTCAACCTGGGAGTGTCGCCGTACCCGCTCCTGATGATCGTTGCTGTCAGCGCATCCACCGCGTTCTTGACGCCGATCGGGACAACCACCAATATCCTGGTCTACTCGCCCGGGGGCTACCGCTTCACCGATTACGTCAAGGTGGGACTGCCGCTGATGCTGCTCTTCCTCGCCGTGAGCCTCGTGCTCGTGCCCGTAATTTGGCCGCTTTGACCGATTAGAGCTTAGAAGGAGAGAACCATTAGCCTGGATGTCGTCTTCAATATCTTGCTCGTCGTATTCACGGTGTCCAACCTCGCGACCATGGGCCTCGAGCTGAATCTGCGCGAGGCGCTGAGAACCCTGCGGAGCGCCCATGCCATTGGTTTGATCCTGCTTTGGGGCTGGGTGGCCGGACCGACGCTGGCCTGGCTCATTATCAAGATCTTGCCGCTGATGGAAGCGCACGCGGCCGGATTGCTTCTGATCAGCCTGGCACCGACAGCGCCGTTCTTCCCCCTGGTGGTTCGAAAGGCCGGCGGCGACATGTCCTTCGCTGGAGCGTTCATGCTGCTGACGACACTGGGCACTGTAATATTTCTGCCGTTGCTGGCGCCGGTGTTGATCAAAGGTCTGACAGTGGACTCCTGGTCGCTGGCGAAGCCACTGCTCATGATGGTGCTATTGCCGCTGTTGATCGGCGGCGCAATCCGTGTGTTCGCCCCGAATGCAGCGGATAAAATTTTTCCGATAGTCAAGAAGGTCGGCGGGATTTCCCTTGTGCTCGCTCTGGTTTTTACCCTGGTGCTCTACGGGCGCGACATGCTCAGTGCCGTGGGCAGCTTCGCCCCCGGCGCCCAGATTCTGTTCTTCGTCGCAATCACGGCGATCTCATACAATATCCATTTCGGCCTGGAGCAACAGCAGCGCAGCAGCATGGCGCTTGGGATGTGCACGCGCAATATCGCCGCGGTGTTCGCTGCATTTTTCGGCATTACGGATCCGCCGCCGGGCATGTTTGTGATGGTCATACTGGTAGTCCCGCTGGCGGCGGTCATCGCGTTTGCGGCGGCACACCTGTTTGCCCGGCTGTCCCCGACAAATCACTCGACAAATTAAAGGAGGAGATATGAAAGTCATTATCATTGGTGGAGTCGCCGGCGGCGCCTCCTGTGCCGCCCGGTTGCGGCGCCTGGACGAGAACGCTGAGATCGTCATGGTCGAGCGCGGACCCTACGTTTCCTATGCGAACTGTGGTCTGCCCTACCATGTCGGCGGCATCATTCCCGAAGAATCGGAACTGCTGGTGGCGACGGCATTAACCTTCAAAGCCCTGTTCAAGGTCGATGCCCGAACAAACTGCGAAGCGATCGCGATTTCGCCGGACCAAAAGACCGTGGACCTCAAGGACACGGTGACCGGTAAGATTACCACCGAATCCTACGACAAGCTGGTCCTGTCACCCGGCGCGCCGTCGATCCGGCCACCGCTGCCCGGAATCGACCTGCCGGGCATCTTTGAGGTCAGAACGGTGCCGGACGCCCGCGAAATCCGTCAATGGTTGGAAAAAGGTACGCCATATCTCGCCGGGATGAACAAGTATTCCGGCATCCAGGCTGTCCGGCCGAAGACCCGTGCGGTGGTTGTGGGTGGCGGCTTCATCGGGCTGGAAATGACGGAAAACCTGATCCATCGCGGCTTTGACGTAACACTGCTGGAACTGGGTGACCAGGTACTGGGCCCGATGGACCAGGAGATGGCGCGCGTCGTCGAAGGTTACCTGGAAAACCATGGCGTCAACGTCGTGCTGAATGACGGCGTCGCCGAGTTTCGGCAGTCGTCCACCGGCGCACTGGAAGTCCATGCAGCGTCGGGCGCGATGCACCCGGCGGATATCGTGGTGCTAGCTTTGGGTGTGCGCCCCGACACGGCGCTGGCAAAACAGGCCGGGCTCGAAATCGGGGCGCTCGGCGGAATCCGCACCGACGAGCAGATGCGCACCAGCGAGCCGGACATCTTCGCCGCCGGCGACGCGGTCGAAGTCAGGGATTTTGTCACGGGCGAGTGGAGCCTGTTGGCGTTGGCCGGTCCGGCCAATCGGCAGGGGCGTATTGCCGCGGACGTGATTGCTGGCCGCAATTCGCGTTTCCGCGGCAGCCAGGGAACGGCCATCATCGGCCTGTTCGAAGGCACGGCAGCCTGGACCGGCGCCAGCGAAAAAACGCTGCAGCGGATCGGCGACGAGGATTACGAAAAAATCTATCTGTACCCCAATTCCCATGCAGGCTATTACCCCGGTGCGAAGCCGATCGCGATGAAGGTGCTGTTCCGGAAGTCCGACGGGCGACTGCTCGGCGCGCAAGCGCTGGGCGAGGATGCCGTGGACAAACGCATTAGCGCCATGGCCACCCTGATCCAGATGAGCGCCACGGTGTACGACCTCGAGGAATCCGAACTCTGCTACGCGCCCCAGTTCGGCAGCGCGAAGGATCCTGTGAACTTTTCGGGAATGGTCGCGGTCGACGTGCTTAAGGGCGACATGCCGCTCACGCACTGGCACGAATTGGGCGATGGCATGATCCTCGACGTGCGCGAACCGTTCGAGCAGGCCGTGGAGAATGTCGAGGGCGCCGTCAATATTCCCCTCGGGCAGTTGCGGGACCGGCTCGACGAACTGCCGCGCGACAAGACGATTAATGTCTTCTGCCGCTCGGGACAGCGTTCCTACTACGCGACGCGCGTACTGCTCCAAAACGGCTTCGAGGTGAAGAACATATCCGGAGGCATGTTGTCCAGGACCTATGCCTCGTTCTTCTTGCAGGATGAACCGCTTGAGTAGCGGATCCGTCCATCAATAACGTCAAAGCGTTCAACCGCAGAGAAACACCGGGGAGGAAACATGCTCGCTGAAAGCCATTTCTATTTTCATAAAGCCGCCGACGTACTCGGATTACCCGACAAGGTCCGGACGATTCTGTTGACGCCACACCGCAGCGTCAAGGTGGGCATCGCCATCGAGGGGGAAGACGGCGAATTGCAGTCCTACGAAGGCTACCGTGTGCAGCACAACCACGCCCGCGGGCCGATGAAGGGTGGCCTGCGTTATCACCCGGCGATGGATGAAGACCATGCTGCGGCGCTGGCCAATCTGATGACCTGGAAAACCGCGGTGGTGGATGTGCCGTTCGGCGGTGCCAAGGGCGGCATCAACTGCGATCCTCATACCCTGTCCGAGCGGGACCTGTTCCAGATCACGGTTCGCTTCGTCGAGCAGATGAAGGAAGTCATCGGTCCGATGACGGACATCCCGGCGCCTGACGTCAACACCAACGCCACGGTCATGGGCTGGATCATGAACGAGTATTCCAAGTACGCGGGCTTCTCGCCCGGCATCGTGACCGGCAAGCCACTGGACTTGTTTGGTTCGGAAGGTCGCGAGGCGGCGACCGGCCGCGGGGTCATGGACGTACTGGCGGAGGCGCTGGCCGAACAGGGCAAGAATTTCGGGGACGTTACGGTCGCCGTGCAGGGATTCGGCAACGTCGGCAGCAATGCCGCCCGCCTGATCGCGGAGCGAGGTGCAAAGATCGTTGCCGTAGCCGATCATACCGGTGGGGTCTGCGCCCAAACGGGCCTCGACATACCAGCGCTTGTGGCCTGGGTCGCCGAAAATGGCGGCGTCAAGGGCTTCCCGGCGGGCGAGGCCTTCGACAGTTCCGAAATCATTACCTGGGACGCGGACGTCCTGGTGCCCGCGGCGCTGGAGGACGCCATTCACAAGGACAACGCCGCCGACGTTAAGGCGCGCATTATTGTTGAAGGAGCGAATGGGCCGACAACGCCCGAAGCCAGCCAGATCCTGAACGACGGGGGCGTACTGATCGTTCCGGACATTCTCGCCAACGCAGGCGGCGTCACCGCAAGCTATTTCGAGTGGGCGCAGAACATCCAGCAGTTCAGATGGGATGAGGAAAGGGTCAACCAGGAACTGGACAAGAAGATGAGCAGAGCCTACCGCTCCGTAAGGGAGGTCGCAAACGAGCATGGGATCGACATGCGAACGGCGGCTTTCGTCCTGGCCATACGGCGTGTGGGGAAGGCCGCACTGGCGCGAATACACGTCAAGACGAAGCTCCCGTTCTGAGCTGGCAACAATCTTGCCCTGCTACACGGTCTGGAAAACGCCTATATCGATCCCGCGCGACCAGGAAGTACGCTGATTTGACGGAATTAGAAGCCTTGTTGAAAAGGGTTCGCGTTAGCAGGCGACCGTTGCATCAGCCTTGGTCTCCTGCCTAACACCTTTGGGAACGCGGCGACGCGATCATCAAGAATAAAGCTCACTGTATTCATCGCCAAACGCGTGCGTACGATGAATGCCAACCGTCCCATCGCGTATTCACAATACGGTCGACAAGACTTGCACCACCGACACGCCTTGGACCCTACTCGTGGCGAGCGACAAGTACGTCGCCCGTTTCAAAGTTCTAAAGACAATCATCGACCGCCTTAAAGCCGAACTCTAACAGGCGGACGGGAACCGGCTGTCAGTCTTTCCAGCTAAGATAGAGACCAATGTCGCCAATCATCCCGTTCGGATAATCCAATACCTTAGCTATGATCTTATAGCCCTGCGGCTTCGCCAAATCCACATAGGCGTCATAGCAAGCCTTTGCGAAGCCGGTTAGTGAAACCGGCCAGTCCTTGTCGAAGTTGTTAATTCGCCGACCATGATCTTCAAGGTATTCCGACGGAAAAGTCAATATCTGGATCTCGAACAATCCCTTATCCGCGGCTCTTTCGCCCATGCCGCGAAATTTCAGCCTGTCATTTTCCGTAAACTTCCGCTGCAAGAATTCCTGATAGGCATGTTGCTTCTCGGTGTCCTTCTCGCGGGCATTCGCGGCCCTCTTCTTTGCCTCTTCAATGGATTTGTCGGTAATGCGTTGCCGCAAATCACTGGCGGAAATGCGTTCCGATTCGGACGGCGTCTGGTACTCTTTACTTGGCATTTCGAGGCACCTCTCTGTTGGAACCATATCTATAATATTAAGTGCGCAAAGCCCGCGAAAAAAGCATTTTCGATCCAATCCAATCGGCTAGTGTTTAAACGAGGGAAGCACAATGTCAATTGTATGGAGAAGTTAGGAATTTCCAGTGGTTGCATCGCTCTTCTTGCTGCCAAATCCCTACTGTATGATCGGCATATCCGGTCCCCGAATTGGGCACCTCAGGAAAGTCGCGAATTGGATTTTTGAAACCGGGATTTCAATCGGAATTGTCGCGAAACAATTTCTGATCGCCGGGTGACAAGGGTGTCGATTGGCAAGCGGTTAAGCCAAGCACCGCTGCGATCACGAGCGCCAATAGTTTTAAGAATACTGGAAGGCTTCGCATAGTGTTTTCTCTTCCATTCAGTTCCTGTTTAGGAGTACCAAGCCAACCTTCGAAGCCGGTTTTGCTTGATTGATACGCCTATCGAACAGCTCAATACCGATACGCACTCACGCTACCTGTCCAATCGTTGAATCTTCGTGCCCTGCAATCCCAGGCCCGCTATTAATCCTTTCTGGCCAAATGTAAACGCATAGACATCACTTTTCGCTGTCTCTTCGGAAGTCACGCTCGGCTCCTGATGCCGGCTTTTGCCGCGACCAAATAGCGCGGCGTAGGTAGTTTCACTCATTGCTGCGTTTGTACGCTAACCTTTATAGTACGGGCCGCACCTCTAGCACAGTGAGAAGAGCATGAAAAACGCAAAATTTGTTATCCCGGCCATCCTGTTGATTTGCCTATCTGTTCCCGCCAAAGCGCAGGAAAGCCTCGCCAAGTTCGTTGGCCATTACAATGGCATAGAGGTCCGCATCGAGGAATCCTCAAAGATCTGTAATGTCGGAGATAAAGCTGTCTACGAAAAGCAAGTTGGCGACGGATTGCAGGCGATGGGCATTACACCGGATCCGCAAGCGTTCACACGGGCCTATCTTTTCATTTGGGCAATACCCTTCGGCCCTTTGAATCAGCAGTGCACGACATTCATGTCACTGCGTTTGGGCGCCGACGTTGCCGCTGCCGTTGCGAAAATTGACGCCAAAGTGGAGAAGGACAAATTATTAATCAAGAAGATCAATGTCGTTGCGGGCGAGTTTCCAGCCGCCTTTTACATTACGACGCGCTTGTTCGTCAGGCTGAAGATGGATATGTCGGATTACGTCGTGAAGACGATCGGGCTACTGCTGGGAGACATAGAAAAAGCGCGCCAAAAATAAATTGGAAGAAATCGTCGCAGTAGACACTGAGCCAATCTGCGCAACTCGCGGCCGGTTCCAATTTCTTTCAAAAAAATCGTATGCATCTGGTTCGGAAAACCCTCGAAGTTTTTTCCGCAATCTGCGCAACGTCAATCGCAGCGATGCTCCGTATACATCAGCGTGAACTGAAAACGGCGGATGATGCAATCGTTGCTTCGGCTACCGGCCAAAGTCGGGTTGCGCGCGCCTGTAGCCTAAGAAGGGATGGTATGCGGCGATGTTTGTATTTTGGCCGGGTCATTTGCGGACACTATGCGGACATAATTTGCGCGCAGGGCAGGGCGCAGACGTACGAACGCCGCCAACTGATTGCGTTAGCGGCGTTAAATTGGTTGCGGGGGTAGGATTTGAACCTACGACCTTCAGGTTATGAGCCTGACGAGCTACCAGACTGCTCCACCCCGCGCCAGGGTTGTTGGTTGGTTTATCGTGAAGGGCGGGATTGTTGTGTCCCGCTCGTTTCCTGTTG
>JAJFJB010000232.1 GCA_021774435.1 Alphaproteobacteria bacterium | reverse complement strand
GGTCAATCACCGGTTGCATATTGCGGCGCCGCATCGAAGCCTGCCGCGTCCTCGAGCGCGGCGGCGGCGCGCAATACCGTTTCCTCATCGAAAGGACGCCCGATGAGATGCAAGCCGAGGGGCAGGCCGTCCGCGTTGAGGCCGGCCGGGACGCTGATCGCGGGGAGGCCGGCGAGGCTCGCGGGCACCGTGAAGACGTCGTTCAGGTACATTTGTATCGGATCCAGAACTTCCCCGACGGCAAAGGCGGCATTGGGCGCGGTCGGGGTGAGGATGGTGTCGACTTCGGCAAACGCCGCGCGGAAATCGTCGGCGATCCGGGTGCGGACTTTCTGGGCCTTGAGGTAGTAGGCGTCGTAATAACCGGCCGACAGCGCGTAGGTGCCGATCATGACCCGGCGCTGCACCTCGGGGCCGAAGCCTTCAGCTCGGGTTTTCTCATACATTTCAGTGAGATCGCTGCCGTCGACGCGAAGCCCGTAGCGCACGCCGTCATAGCGCGCGAGGTTCGACGACGCCTCGGCGGGCGCGATGATGTAATAGGCCGGAAGCGCGTATTTTGTGTGCGGCAGGCTGATCTCGCGGCACTCCGCACCCGCGGCCTCGAGCCATTTGCGGCCCTCGTCCCAGATCCTGCCGATCTCCTCCGGCATGCCGTCGACGACATACTCCGCCGGGATACCGACCTTGAGTCCCTTGATACCTGTCCCCACGGCGGCGCGGTAATCGGGCACGTCGCGCGGCACGGACGTCGAATCCTTCGGATCGTGGGACGCCATCGCGCCCAGCATGATCGCCGCGTCCTCGACGGTGCGGGTCATCGGACCCGCCTGGTCGAGCGAGGAGGCAAACGCGACGATGCCCCAGCGCGAACAGCGGCCATAGGTGGGCTTGAACCCGACGATTCCGACAAATGCCGCAGGCTGGCGGATCGAGCCGCCGGTGTCGGTGCCCGTCGCCCCCATGGCGACGCGGGCCGAAACGGTCGCGGCAGAGCCGCCGGAGCTGCCGCCCGGCACCAGATCCTTGCCATCTGGTCTTTTCCAGGGGCTTTTGACCGGGCCGTAGTAACTGGTCTCGTTGGACGAGCCCATGGCGAACTCGTCCATGTTGAGCTTGCCCAGCATGACCGCGCCGGCGTCCCAGAGATTGGTGGTGACGGTCGATTCGTACTGCGGCGTGAAGCCGTCGAGGATGTGCGAGCCCGCGGTTGAGAGCACCCCCTCGGTGCAGAACAAGTCCTTGATCGCCAAGGGAATACCGTCGAGCGGGCCGCGAGGCTCCTTTTTTGAACGGCGTTCGTCCGATGCCTTCGCCATATCCCGGGCCCGATCCGGGGTCTCGGTGATGAAGGCGTTGAGGTCGCGCGTGGCTTCGACCGCGCTGATATGGGCATCGGTGAGTTCGGCGGCGGAAAACTCGCCGGCATCGAGCTTTGCCGCGGCGTCCGCGATGGAGAGGTGGGTGAGTTCAGTCATCGCCCTACTCCACCACCTTGGGAACGGTGTAGAAGCCCTTCGTGGCGTCCGTTGCGTTGGCCAGCACGCGGTCCTGGATGCCACCGTCGGTGATTTCGTCGTCGCGCCAGTGCTGCGCCATCTCGACGGCGCTGGTCATCGGGGCGACGCCGTCGGTGTCGACGTCCTCGAGCTGCTCGATCCAGCCGAGGATGTTCGAGAGCTCGCCGGCGAGCCGCTCGAGGTCGCCCTCGGGCACCGCAATGCGGGCGAGATGCGCGATCTTGCGCACTGTTTCGGTATCTAGCGCCATGCGTGGGTCCAGGTTCGAGGCGGGCTGCGTTTGCGGCCCCTGAAAGGCGCGCGGACCCTATCAAAGCCGATTATGGGCGGCAAGCCGCGCTTGCGGCGCGCTTGCGGTGTTGGGGCGGACGCGCTACCCAGCGGCCATGATCTTCGAGACCCCCGCCGAGCTCGCCGGCGCCCTTGCCAATTCGGGGCACGATCGCGCCCGTTTGCTGGGTCTGGACCTTGGCGAAAAGACGATTGGACTTGGCCTGTCCGATGAATCGCGGACGATCGCCAGTCCCTTCGACGTGATCAAACGGGCGAAATTTACGCAAGATGCTGAAACGCTTGAGAAAATAATCGACGCGCAAAAAATCGGCGGAGTGGTCCTGGGCCTGCCCGTTAACATGGACGGAACCGAAGGTCCGCGCTGCCAGTCGACCCGGCAGTTCGCCCGCAACCTGCTGGCGCGGCCTGAAATCGGGCCGGACATGCCGGTTCTGTTCTGGGACGAGCGGCTCTCGACCGCCGCGGTCGAACGGATGATGGTGGACGAGATGGATCTCACCCGCAAACGCCGGGGCGAGGTGGTGGACAAGCTGGCGGCGGTCTGGATCCTGCAGGGCGTGCTCGACGCGATGCGGCCCCGGCCCTGAAGCCTACTTGATATTCAGTCTCTTGAGCTTGCCCTTGTCCCAAAGCCAGTATTGGGGCCGCGCGTATTCGGGCACCTCCGCCGCGCTAACCCCCTCCTCGGGCGGGTTGGCGATGAAAAGCCGGCTGCCGGGCTTCCATTCCGCTCCAAGCGAGGTGGTCGGTCCCTCATAGACCTTGCCGGTTTTCACATCGACGAACATGTAGATCTGGCAACCGGTGCCGCAGCCGGCCTCCATGACGGTCAGGTGGCCGGCGAACCAGCGCGGTTCCTTGACCGCGTCACGCAGGCGGGTGCGGAAGGTGCCCGCCATTTTGTGGCTCTTCAGGTTCGGCGGCTTGCGTTTGCCCTTGTAGACCGGCCCGGCGGGATAATCATCGAACGCGGGCGCGGGGCCCGCCGTCTTGGCGCCACTCGACCCGGACTTCAGTTGCGCGAATTTCCCGTTTTTCCAGACCCAGTATTCGGTCTTCAGCCAGTCCGGCACGTTGCCAGGGACATAGGACGCGTTGATCTCCTCCGGCGGATTGGCAATGAAAAGCCGGCTTTCCGGCTTCCAGACAGCGCCGAGCGAGGTGGTCGGGCCCTCATAGACCTTGCCGGTCTTCACATCGACCAGCATGTAGACTTGGCAGCCGCTCCCGCAACCCGCCTCCATGACCGTCAGATGGCCCGCGAACCAGCGCGGTTCGTCAACCGCGTCGCGCAGCCGTGTGCGGAAGGTGCGTGCGTTCTTGTGGCTCTTGAGATCTGGCTGCTTCCGCTTGCCGGTGTGCATGGGACCAGCCGGATAATCCTCGAAGGCCGGAGGCGCAGCAAACGCCGGCGGGTTCCCCGATATCGCCAGTACCGCAACAAAACTCAATGAAATTAGGCCTTTGAACAACGTTCGCATGCACTCTCCTATCGCCGGAACCGGCTCGAAGTCTCCAATTTACCGCCGGAACCGGCTGACGAAGCGCCAGATCTCGTCCTCGGCGCGAAACTCTTCACTGGACAGGCCCATGAACCGGGGCGCGGGCGAGCGTCTGCCGGCCCAGGTATGCCCTCCGCCGACAACTCGCACCAAGCGCACTTCCGACTTGCCCGCACAACGGGGCCAGACCCGTCCATCAACCGTCGTCCCGTCGTTGCCGGCCGCATTTCGCGGCGGAAGCGGCCTGCCGGGCCGTGCGCAGCGGTTCTGGCGCAGCCAATACTCGACGCTGGCGTTGGTCGAGACCACACGACCGTAATTTCCGAAGCCGTTGGCCGATACCTTTCCGCCATTGTAGGGCACCCAGCGGTCCTCTGTCCCGTTGATGATCTGCAGCGGCACCGGGCGGGCCGGCTTGCAGCGCTCGAGGAGGCGCGCCGGCATGTTCGCGATCACCGCGGTCACCGCCGCGACCTTGCCGGAGAGCTCGCAGGCGATCCGGAAGCTCATCATGCCGCCGTTGGACGGTCCGGCCACGTAAACGCGGCCCGGATTGAGCTGATAGTCGCGCACGACCCGGTCGATGAGCAGAGAGAGATACCCGATATCGTCGTTGCCGCCCTCGCCGTTTCGATACCGGGATGGCGCGCGGCCGTCGTTCCATTGCTTGCCTGCGGCACCCGGATAAACGACGACAAATTGCTCGCGGCGCGCCAGCGCATTGAAGCCCGAGTAATTGCGGATCCGTTCGTGGCTTCCCCCGCCGCCGTGCAGCACGACCATCAGGGGCATGTATTTTCGGCGCCGCTCGGGGACGAAGATTTCCGCCGATCGAACCTTGCCGTCATGGGTTAATCGGAGGATTTTGGCTCCCGCAAAAACAGGATTAAGTGATATTGCCAGAGTCCAAAGTATTGCTGAAACCGCAGAAAAAAGCCAAAACTTTCGCATCATCCTGTTCCCGTCGCTGAATCGCGTTTGGGCGTGGTACGCAGGCAGTATGGCCAGCGTCCCCTCGGTTACGCCGTCAATCAAGGGCAGGTTTCGCGTGGCGGACAAGGGCGTCGGCGGTCTTCAGGACGCGGATTTCGAGGTCCTGGAACTGCGGTGTCTTGCCGGTGA
>JAJFJB010000231.1 GCA_021774435.1 Alphaproteobacteria bacterium | reverse complement strand
GGATAGTGCCAGGGTTCCTATATCGGAGTGCTTGTTCGCCGCATGTGGCAATGCAACGCGCCACGCTGCATTGTCGCCGGGTGGCGAAATGCCAACCGTCTCTCCCAGTTGCAGCAAGACATGCTCAAATCCTTCATGGCGCAACATGTCGGCAATGCGGTCCGTTATGTACCCTTGGGCAACGCCGTTCAGCGTAACCGCCATGCCGTTCTTCAAAAAACCGACGCTACCATCGGAAATGTCGATGTCTTTGTACGAAACGAGTTGCCGCGTTTGTGCGACGAAATGGGGTGATGGTCCGACCGTTCCGTCAGTGGCAAAATGGTTGGCGTACAGCCGAAACAGGGGTTGGACGGTAATGTCAAAGGCGCCGCCCGTGATGGCGGAGATGTTCTGCGCTTCGCCGAGAAGGATCCGCAGGTCTTGTGAGGCGCTTCGAAGCCGTCCGGTGCGGTTCAACCGCGACAGTTCGGACTCCGCGCGGTACAGGCTGAAAATCGATTCCAGCCGGTCGACTTCATTCAGGCAATGCGCCAGCATCCGTCTTGCGACGTTTGCATCTGGATGCCATAGCCGGGCTTGCGCCTGAGCGCCAAGCGCGGTTCCCCTCCAAACCGTCTCCATGGAGGCATGGCGCTCGGGTATCAAACGCGCAATAGCGCCAGTCAATGGCAGTGCGCCGGCGCCTGCGATGAGCGCGAGCGTGCGCCGGCGCGTTAAAGGCGGCGGTTTTCGGCCAGCCATACTCATCTTTCCTTCTTTGCTGATGTTTCGTTGGCGGCGTCGGATTCCTCGCCCTTTCGCTCCGCCGTCTCGAAACGTTTGACGAGGCTGCGGGTCAGTTTCGACTCCTTTCGTTTCGTGCGTTCGACGAGTGGCGGGCAGACCGTGTCGTCGGAATAGAGAACCTGACAGTGCAGGCAGTGAATGCACTCATTTGGATTGATTCGCCCATCCGGGTGGATTGCCTGAACGGGACATTTGTGATCGCAGATGTGACATTGCAGGCCACATTGCCAGCGGCGCTTCAACCAATCGAACATATGAATTCGCGCTGGTAGCGCGAGTGCGGCTCCGAGAGGGCACAAATAGCGGCAGAAAAATCGCTCAATAAAGAGGCCCGCAAATAGCAGGAGCATGGCATACAACACAAAGGGCCACTCGCGCACGAAGCCCAACACGATAGCCGTTTTAAAAGGCTCGATCTCGATCCCGAGCTGCGCCAAGCCCATTTGGCCCAGCGACGCGCCGAACAGGCCGACGAACAGGACGTATTTGAGCGGCCATATCCGCTCATGGACGGCAAAGGGCAGGCGGACCTGCGGAATGCGTGCAAACCGTGCGAGCTTGTTCGACAGTTCCTGTAAGGCGCCAAAGGGACAAAGCCAGCCGCAAAAAACACCACGCCCCCAAAACAGAAGGGCAACGGCGACGAACCCCCACAGAATAAAGATTAATGGATCCAGGAGGAAAAAGTCCCAACGGAATTCACTCCGCAATGCTGTGGTAAAGGTCAGGACATTGAGCACGGACAGTTGTGCACCTGCGTACCAGCCAACCCAAACAAGAGTAAAGACAAGGAATCCGTTTCGAACCCAAGTGTAAGCGCGGCGGTGTCGGGCAAGCGAATCCTGAAAAAATAGGACAGCTGCCATAACGATAAGGGCAAGGATCAGAACGCCGATATCCACGGCACGGTCGAGCCAGACACTCTGCCACAACGCATCCGACGAGGGGAGCGGTACAGGGGCAACAGCCGTTTTGAGATACGCTGCCGGCAATTCATACCGGATTGGAAAAGAAGCCTTTGCCTTTCTATTATCGCCGGCCCTTGCGGAGACGAGAACGTCTAGCCGCCATTTTGCGGTCGGATCGAACCCTGTGTCGCGGGGAACGCGGAAAAGTGCGATTTCGCGCAAGTCCGGGGAACCGTCCGCGACGACCCGTTCGACTCTTTTATGATTTTCCTTGGTCAGTTGAATCGTCTGGCTGCCCTGGACCAACTGAATTCGGTCGAACACGCCGCTGCGGACGTACGCGGTGCCCTTAAATGAATAGAGGCCACGCCCGGCGACAAAAAGAAGTTGGTCACCTTCCGTGAGCGCGGCAACCGCTCTGGCATACACTTTTTCGCCCAGCAGGTTACGCCCGATCCCCGCGGGGGTTGCCAACGCGACGTAAAGATCAAGAAACGAAACGTTTTGGTCATCGGGACCCAGGCCGGCTGGAAAGTATCGGCCGCCGGTGGCGGCAAGTGCGGCCTCCGCTTCGCCGAGGGTCGCTTTGTGATGCACGACCGAGTTGTCATCTAACAGGGAGGCCCAATCGCCCGGCCTGTATACGTCCATGAGGAGGCGGCTGCTTGCGATCAGGTTTCGGGCACGCGCGACCGCGCGCGCCGACCGCACGATTGCATCGCTCAGCACAACGGATGAGACCGTCGCGCCGCTGACGGCGGTGTAGCTTTCCGCCGCATTAAGCGGCCGTCGTTCGACCCGGGCCGGGACGCGAACATCGTGACCGACATATTGTTGCACGAAAGCGCGCAGATCTTCGTCGGATACGCCGATCTCGAGGATGGGTTCCTGGTGGCTAATGATCGAAGCACCTGAAATTTTCGCATCCAGGCCCAGCGCAACTGCGATATCGAAGGGGTGCCCACTATATCCTTTCGACGCGACAACGGCTTGCGAGGAAAGAACGTACCCTATTCTTTTTGAACCGCGCCGTACTTCGCGCGACGGTGGCGTACCCCATGGCTCACTGACAGCGATGTCCTTGCCATACAGCGCTCTTGCGAAGGATAAGAGCGGGTCTGCTTCTCGTTGTTGCTCGTCGCTATTCGCAGCAGTTGACGCGATGGCCACCCATCCAAATATGAACAGGATGCTCAAAGACCGTGCCGTCGACCGGTTGGAAATAAGGCCAATCATTGGAAGGTTCGACTCCGTCCCGCGCGCACCAAGCCCGTGTCCGTGCGGCGTCTCGTGGCAAGAAGTACATAAACATATCCCCAGAGCCGGTGACGCCGCTTGATGTAAGTCAAGGCGGAGTCGCGCGTGCACGCCTACCGTTCAGCTATTATTAGGAGATTTGGGAGATCCAATTATGGCGCACCTTCTGCGCAGCACGGCAGTGGCCCTCGCTACTGCGTTGACTATTTCTCTGGCCGCGGGCGCGACGCACGCTGCAGAGAAACCCAAGGCGAGTGATATCGAAAAGCATAAGTCGAAACCGGGCGAGCGTTACGAGCCAACTCTTGACGTCTTGCCTGAATCTACGCTTCAGCAACCGGGCGTCGTGCCGGGTGTCCCGACACTGACGGCGAAAGAGTTCAATCACGCGAAAAAGGTCTATTTCGAACGCTGCGCGGGTTGCCACGGTGTGCTCCGCAACGGGGCGACGGGTAAGGCGCTGACGACAAAAGTCACGCGGGAGCTTGGGCTCGATTATCTGAAGGACTTCATCAACTACGGATCACCTGGCGGCATGCCGAACTGGGGCACGTCCGGGGATATGTCGGAGAATGAGATCGACATCATGGCCCGTTACTTGTTGAACGAACCACCGCAACCTCCGGAATACGGCATGAAAGAGGTTCGGAACAGTTGGAAAGTCCTCGTCCCGGTGGACAAGCGTCCGGTCCGCAAAATGAACGACATGGACATCGACAACCTGTTCTCGGTCACCCTGCGGGACACCGGCGAAATCGCACTGATCGATGGCGGCACGAAGGAGATCAAGTTAATCCTGAAAACTGGATACGCGGTACATATTTCACGCATGTCCGCTTCGGGCCGGTACATCTTCGCGATTGGCCGCGATGCCAAAATCAATCTTATCGATCTCTATATGAATCCACCGCAGACGGTAGCGGAGATCAAGGTCGGTCTGGAAGCTCGGTCGGTCGAAACATCGAAGATGAAGGGTTGGGAAGACCGTTATGCGATTGCCGGGGCATACTGGCCGCCGCAATTCGTCATCATGGATGGCGATACCTTGGAGCCGATCAAGATCGTCTCGACAAGAGGCATGACGGTGGACACCCAGGAATTCCATCCCGAACCCCGTGTCGCGGCGATCGTTGCTTCGCACTTTAACCCGGAGTTCGTTGTCAATGTGAAGGAAACCGGCAAAGTCCTGATGGTCAATTATGAGGATATCGACAACCTCAAGGTGACGACGATCGATGCCGAACGGTTCCTGCATGATGGCGGGTTCGATTCGACCGGCCGTTATTTCCTGGTCGCGGCAAACGCCCGCAATAAGGTGGCGGTAGTCGATACCAAGGAAAACAAGCTGGCCGCCCTCGTCGAGACCGGTCCCAAACCGCATCCAGGCCGGGGCGCGAACTTCAAGCATCCGAAGTACGGACCGGTTTGGGGTACCAGCCATTTGGGCGATGAGACGATCGCGTTGATCGGCACAGATCCGGCTGGCCATCCTGGTAACGCTTGGAAAGTGGTGCAGGTTTTGGAAGGTCAAGGTGGCGGTTCGCTTTTCATCAAGACGCATCCGAAATCACGCAACCTTTGGGTCGATTCACCACTTAATCCGGAAGCGGAAATCGCCTCCTCCGTCGCCGTGTTCGATATCGACAATCTCGACAAGCCGTATGAAGTGATCCCAGTCGGTGAGTTGTCTGGTATCACCGAAGGCGTCCGGCGCGTTGTGCAGGGCGAGTACAATAAGGAAGGCACCGAGATTTGGTTCTCCGTTTGGAACTCGAAGAGCCAGCAATCGGCCATCGTCGTGATCGACGACAAGACGCGGAAAGTGATCAAGGTGATCAAGGATAAGCGTCTCGTTACGCCGACAGGCAAGTTCAACGTCTTTAATACGCGGAACGACGTGTACTGACGTGTCGATGGAGGGACGTGCGCCGCACGTCCCTCCAATTGCCTTTGGCTCAAATGAACTTCGGAACCAAATTATGCACAACATGACGCCCGCTACCGTCTACCTCGTCGGCGCCGGACCCGGTGACCCAGAGCTCCTTACATTGAAGGCGCATCGCCTTTTGGGACAAGCGGACGTGATCGTATATGACCGCCTTGTATCCAGTGATGTGCTGGACATCGTTCCTTCGGGGACGAGCCGAATTTTCGTCGGTAAAGCGGCCAACCGCCACACAATGGTACAGGCGGAAATCAACAAGCTTCTCGTAAAGTTAGCCCACGCCGGGCGCACCGTCGTGCGGCTTAAAGGCGGCGACCCGTTTGTGTTCGGCCGAGGTAGCGAGGAAGCGGACGTTCTCGTACAGAATGGCATCCCGTTTGAGGTCGTGCCAGGTATTACCGCAGCGTCGGGCTGTACCGCCGCACTGGGCATACCGCTTACCCATCGTGGATTGGCAACCGGCGTACGGTTTGTGACCGGCCACTGCCGAGGAGACAGCCCGCTCGACCTCAATTGGGCGAGCCTTGCCGATCCCGATACGACCCTTGTCGTCTATATGGGGTTGGCGCATCTCGAACAGATTAGCCGGCAACTCGTTAAGCATGGATTGTCTGCCGATACGCCCGCCGTTGCGATTGCCAATGGCACGACGGACCGTCAGCGGGTCTGCCGGGCGGGTCTCGGCGATATCAGCGCTGCGGTCGAAGCAATGGATCTGAACCCACCTGTGCTGACCGTAATTGGCGGTACCGCGGGTCTGGCCGATCGTTGGCTTGAAACATGGTCACGCGTGCCACTTGAGCTCGCTGGTGCCAGCGTGGCAAACGATGGCTAGGCCGTTTTTCATGGCCGCACTTTTCTCTGCGCTTTTGGTGGGTGACGGGTCTGCTTGGGCCGATCCACCGCCTGATCGGAAACGGGAGCTGATTTATCAGCTTCGGCACGATTGCGGCTCGTGCCACGGCATGACCTTGAAAGGAGGCCTCGGCCCGTCATTGCTTCCCACCGCGTTGGTAGACCGTGACAAGGAATATCTGCAAGAGGTCATCCTATCGGGCGTTCCTGGCCGACCAATGCCGCCCTGGCGTTTTGAAATTTCTGAAACGGAAGCCGCTTGGCTGGTCAGGCAACTCAAGGAAGGGGTCGAGGATGTTCAATAGGACACGGCAGACTGGTATCGCGGCATTGTGTGGCCTGATTCTTCTGGGTGGATGCGCGACGCCGCAACGGGGAACCGGCGACCTTGGTGTCGTGATCGAGCGGGCCTCCGGAAGCGTGCAGGTCGTCGAGACCACGGGACGCACTGCCCTCAATTCGATCAGCGGTCTTGGCGATCTGTCGCACGCGTCGGTCGTGTTCTCTCGCGATGGCCGAAACGCCTATGTCTTCGGGCGCGACGGTGGATTGACGAAGGTCGATCTTCTGAACGCGCGGATCGACAAACGGATCATACAGGCTGGCAACAGTATCGGCGGCGCGATTTCCCAAGATGGTTCGCTGGTCGCGGTTTCCAACTACAAACCGGGCGGCGTACGGATTTTCGATGCGGAAACCTTGGCCCCTGTGGCGAATTTGCCTGCCGTATACGGGGACGACAAGGCTCGCTCCAAGGTAGTTGGGCTTGTGGATGCGCCAGGACAGCGTTTCGTTTTTACGCTTTATGATGCCGGCGAAATCTGGGTTGCCGACTTGAGTGAACCCACACGGCCGAAAGTCGAAAAATTCAAGGATATAGGTGAGTTGCCTTACGATGCGCTTGTCACGCCGGACGGCCGTTACTACGTCGCGGGCCTGTTTGGCGAAGACGGGATGGCGCTACTGGATCTATGGAACCTGGACGCGGGTGTGAAACGGATTCTCGACGGGTACGGGCGCGGGGAGAAGCCTTTGCCGGTCTATAAGATGCCGCATCTTGAAGGATGGGCGAGTGCGGGCGACTTGCTCTTTGTTCCCGCTGTTGGGCGGCACGAAGTGCTGGTCATCGATAGGCGGACTTGGGCAGAGGTCGACCGTATTTCCGTCTACGGCCAACCGATCTTTGTCGTCGCCCGTCCGGATAGCCGGCAAGTCTGGGTCAATTACGCGCACCCGCTAAATGACGCGGTCCAGGTGATCGATGTTCCGACACGACGCGTTGTTAAAACGATCCGGCCGGGGAAAGCCGTCCTCCACATGGAGTTTACACCGCGCGGCGAGCAGTTATGGCTGTCTGTTCGCGACGAGAACCGGATTGATGTTTACGACACCAAAACGTTGGAGCGGCTGACAACGCTCGATGCCGAGAAGCCGAGCGGCATCTTTCTCACCGCACGCGCCAACCGTATCGGCCTCTGATCGAGAGAGTTTTTCATGACCGGTACTGAAATATTCACCGCCCTCGAACGGCATCTGTTGAGCGACTACCAGCGCGATTTTCCACTCGAGCCCAGACCCTACGCGACGATCGCCCAAGAGTTGGGTACAACGGAAGAAACCGTACTGGCGCTCCTGCGCAGCTTGGAGGATGAAGATTTTATCTCGCGTATCGGCGCTGTCCTGACGCCGCACCGCGCCGGTTGGAGCACCCTGGCGGCGATGGCCGTTCCCGCCGACGCATTGGCGCGCATTGCGGATATCGTCAACGCTTATCCAGAGGTGAATCATAATTACGCGCGTGAGCACCGAATCAATTTGTGGTTCGTCGTTACTGCGCCCGACCGGGGACGAGTCGAGGCCGTCCTTGCCGAAATCGAGGATCAAACCGGTCTGGTGGTGCTTGATTTGCCGTTGCTTGAGGCCTTTCGATTGGATTTGGGATTTCCGTTGCAATGGAACTGACAGCGACTGACAAAAGGCTGCTTGCCGCCATCGAAGGAGGGCTGCCGCTGACGTCCCAGCCCTACGAAGACATCGGCAAGGCCGTGGGGTTATCGGAACAAGATGTCATAGCGAGCCTGCGTCACCTGAAAGATTCGGGTGTTATTCGCCGCTTCGGCGTTATCGTACGGCATCGCGCGCTCGGCTACCGGGCGAACGCGATGACCGTATGGAATGTACCGGAGGCGCGCGCAAGCGAGGCTGGAAAAAAGCTCGCAAGTCTACCGTATGTCACGCTCGCCTACCGTCGGCCAAGGCGCCTGCCGGATTGGCCCTACAACCTATTTTGCATGATCCACGGGCGCCAGCGCGCCGCCGTGGAGCGACTGGTCGATGACGCCACGAAGCAGGCCGGCCTGGACGATTGTGACCGGTCCATTCTATTCAGCACCAAGGGCTACAAGCAGCATGGTGCCCGCTACGCGAGGGTCGAAGAAAACCGCTCCGAGGCGAGGCCATGACGAGAGAAAGTATGTCGAACGACATGGATACAATCGACCGTGGTCTGGTCAATGCGCTGCAAGGCGGGTTTCCGGTCTGTAGCCGTCCGTTTGCCGCCATTGGTGCCGGCTTCGGTCTGAGTGAGGACGAAGTCATTGCTCGGCTTCAGCGGCTCCTGGATGACGGGATCCTCAGCCGGTTTGGTCCGCTTTTTGACGCGGAACGAATGGGCGGCGGCTTGACTTTGGCCGCCATGGCCGTGCCGGAAGACCGTTATGATGAAGTTACTGAACTGGTCAATGAATCGCCGGAAGTCGCGCACAACTACGCCCGGGATCACGCCCTGAATATGTGGTTTGTCGTGGCGACCGAACGTGCCGATGAAGTCGGTGCGGTCCTGCAGCGTATAGAGGAAAAGGCCGGGTTGCCGGTTTTGAATATGCCGAAAGAGGAGCAGTTCTTCCTGGAACTGAAACTGAACGCGTGACGGATATGAACCCGCCTGCCTCATCTGTATCGGTCGATGCGATAGATCGCAAGATCATCGCGGCAACGCAGGCTGGGTTGCCCCTGTGTGGCGACCCCTATGCGCGCATTGCCGAGCGTGTCGGCACGACGGAACGAGACGTCATGCGGCGCCTGCGACTAATGATGGCAAATGGCGTGATTCGGCGGATTGGGGCGGTTCCGAACCATTATCGGCTCGGGTATCGGGCGAACGGCATGTCGGTTTGGGATGTCGCCGACGAACAGGTGACTCTACTCGGCAACAAGGTTGGCGCGCTGTCATTTGTGACGCATTGCTATCGGCGGCCTCGGCATCTTCCGGACTGGCCTTACAATCTGTTCGCCATGGTGCATGGCCGCAGTCGCGATGAGGTCGACGATCATATTGCGGAAATTTCCACGCTGTTGGGAACGTTCTGCCGCCGTCATGACGTTCTGTTCAGCACGCGTATTTTGAAGAAAGCCGGTCTGCGGATCGCAGCGTAGGGAGTGAAGGCATGTTTCGATTAAGCCAGTTCATGCAGGAAATCATCGAACCGACGCCTGTCCGCAAGGCATCGCCACCCGGCCCCGTTGTGATCTGGAATTTGGTTCGGCGTTGCAATCTCAACTGCAAGCACTGCTACTCATTGTCGGCCGACGTTGATTTCCCAGGCGAACTCAGCACGGAAGAGGTCTTCGATGTTATGGACGATCTCAAGGGATTTCGGGTTCCCGTGCTTATCCTGTCCGGCGGTGAGCCACTGTTGCGGCCCGATATTTTTGACATTTCACGGCGCGCCAAGGAAAAGGGCTTCTATGTCGGCCTTTCGTCCAATGGGGCGTTGATCGACGAAAAGAAGAGCCAACAAATCGCGGAGATCGGTTACGACTATGTCGGGATCAGTCTCGACGGCATCGGCGCGGTACACGACCAGTTCCGGCGACAGGAGGGTGCCTTCGACGCCGCCTTGCAGGGGATCCGGTTGTGCAAGGCGCACGGTATCAAGGTTGGTTTACGCTTTACAATGACGGAACACACCGTCGAATCCCTGGATCCACTCCTCGATCTGATGGATGCGGAGGCGATCGACAAATTCTATCTGTCGCATCTCGTCTACGCGGGACGGGGTAACCGGTACCGGGAGGACGACGCCTACCACCGCACCACGCGCGCCGCGATGGACCGCATCTTCGAGCGCTGTTTGCGCTACGCGGAGCAAGGTGAGAAGCGTGAATTCGTGACCGGCAATAATGACGCCGATGGGGTTTATTTCCTGCAGTGGGTGCAGCGCCGATTCCCCGACCGCACCGATCATATTCATGCCAAACTGGCGGCGTGGGGCGGCAACGCATCGGGGGTCAATGTGGCGAATATCGACAATCTCGGCAATGTCCATCCGGATACCTTCTGGTGGCATTACACGCTGGGCAATGTGAAGGAACGCCCGTTCTCCCAAATTTGGCCGGATACGACTGATCCGATCATGGCCGGGTTGAAGGCACAGCCACGCCAAATCAAGGGTCGCTGTGGGAGTTGCCAAAAATTCGATATCTGCGGCGGCAATACGCGCGTCCGAGCGTTGCAGCTCACCGGCGATCCCTGGGAGGAAGATCCTGCTTGCTACCTCACCGATCAAGAGATCGGTCTGGAGGACACACCGGTCGACCTTGATGATCGCCGCGTGGTGATGACGCCTTATCAGAAACGCCGCCATGTTGCAGCGTCGGTTTAGAATTCTAACAGCGGCCCTTGGGTTGCTTGTTGCCGGGGCGGCACAGGCCGGAGAACCCGATGTCGCCGCGATCTATGCGAAGAATTGTGCGGAGTGTCATGGCGCGGACCGGTTGGGGCGCACAGGCCCTGCGTTGTTGCCGGAGAGCTTGAAACGCTTAAGAGCGAAACGAGCAAGCAAGGTGATTGCCGCCGGGCGGGCGGCAACGCAGATGCCGGCCTTCGAAGAAGTCCTCGACAAGGATCAAATAAAGGCGCTGGTGGCGCATATTTTCACGCCATTGGCGACGCCGCCGATCTGGAATGCGGAGAATATCCGGGCCAGCCGAAAGATATTCGTTGATACGGCGGCACTGCCTTCCACCCCGGCATACGAGTCCGATCCACTGAACTTGTTTGTCCTTGTGGAAAGCGGCGACCATCACGTCAGTATTCTGGACGGGGATACATTTGAGCGCCTCACTCGGTTTCAAAGCCATTTTGCATTGCATGGGGGCCCGAAGTTTTCGCCCGATGGCCGCTTCGTCTATTTCGCTTCGCGTGACGGCTGGATTACGAAATACGACCTCTATAACTTGCGCGTCGTGGCGGATGTTCGAGCCGGTATCAATACCCGCAATCTCGCCATATCCCATGACGGGCGTGTGCTCGCGGTTGCGAATTATCTGCCGCATACGCTGGTTCTGCTAGACGCCGAGGATCTGAAACTTATGAAGATCATCCCCGTCATGGATAATCGGGGTAAGGAAACATCGCGCGTGAGCGCCGTCTATCAGGCGGCGCCGCGCGGCAGCTTTATCGCCGCGTTGAAGGATATTCCGGAAATTTGGGAGATCTCCTACGCCGAGAATCCGCCACCGGTCTATACCGGTATGGTCCATAGTTACGAGCAGGGCATGGTCGAAGCGCTCGAGGGCGATAAGGGGCGTTTCCCGGTCCAACGCATCATGCTCGAGGAACCGCTTGACGATTTCTTTTTCGATCAGTCCTACCGCAAGCTCATGGGTTCGACGCGGGCGGGCAAGAGCGGTGTGGTTGTTCATCTCGACGTGCGGCGGCCGATCGCCGAGCTTCCCTTGCCCGGTATGCCGCATCTCGGCTCCGGCATTACCTGGACCTATCAGGGGCGACGCGTCATGGCGACGCCGCACATAAAGGACTCAACGGTCAGTGTCGTTGATACGACGTCCTGGGAACTTGTGAAACGTATCCCGACACTCGGCCCAGGATTTTTCATGAGAAGTCATGAGGAGTCGCCCTATGCCTGGGTTGATGTGTTCTTTGGCCCGAACCGCGACGCCGTTCATGTCATCGACAAGGCGACGTTGGAGATTGTAAAGACGCTTCGCCCGGCACCGGGCAAGACGGCGGCGCATGTCGAGTTCACCCGCGATGGGCGATATGCCTTGCTGTCAATTTGGGACAAGGATGGCGCTGTCGTCGTTTATGATGCGAAAACGCTTGCTGAAGTGAAACGTATTCCGGCCGTGAAGCCTTCGGGGAAGTACAATGTTTACAACAAGATCAAACGTTCCGAGGGGACCAGTCACTAAATAACGTTCGCGGAACGACAAAGCGGGGGTAGGCTACTCCTAAATTTGGAAACGTGGAGGGGCGAGCGATGCGCAAAGCCCGGACGGAGAATATCCAGAACGTAACCAGTTACTGCTATCAATGCGTGGCCGGACCGGACCTGATGAAAGTCCGCGTCGAAGACGGTATCGCGACTGAGATCAATCCCAACTTTGCCGCGGCAGATGTGCATCCCGCGGGCGGCAAGATCTGCGTCAAGGCCTACGGGCTCATTCAAAAAACTTATAATCCGAATCGTATCCTGACTCCGATGAAGCGGACGAACCCGAAGAAGGGCCGCCACGAGGATCCAGGTTTCGTCCCCATATCCTGGGACGAGGCGCTCGAGACGGTCGCCGGGGAAATGCGCGCCGCGCGCGAGAAGGGCGTAACCGACAGTTCCGGATATCCGCGCCTCGCCGCAAGCTTTGGCGGCGGCGGTACGCCGACGGCTTATATGGGGACCTTGCCCGCTTTTCTAGGCGCTTGGGGTGCGATCGATATGAGTTTCGGCAGTGGGCAGGGTGTGAAGTGCTACCATTCGGAGCATCTCTACGGCGAACTTTGGCACCGGGCTTTCACGGTCGCGCCGGATACGCCGCTCTGCGAATATTTGGTCTCGTTTGGCGCCAATGTCGAGGCGTCGGGCGGCGTCTGCGGCGTCAAGCGCCATGCCGACGCGCGGGTGCGCGGCATGAAGCGCGTGCAGATCGAACCGCATCTCTCGGTGACCGGCGCCTGTTCGGCCGAATGGGTCCCGATCCGGCCCAAGACCGACGCCGCCTACATGTATGCCATGCTGCACGTTATGCTGCACGAGGCAGCGCGCGAGCGGCTCGACATCGATTACCTGAAGCGTCGAACCTCCGCACCCTATCTGATTGCGCCGAACGGCTACTTTCTGCGCGATGCTGAAACCCGTAAACCTTTGATGTGGGACAACCGCAGCAATGCAGCCGTGCCGTTCGACCATCCGGATGCGGACCTGCTGCTGGATGGTAGCGCCACCACGAGCGGTATCGAAGTGGGACCCGATGACGTTGTTTGGGAGCACGACAACGTCGAATGCCGCACGGCCTTCCAGCATCTGGTTGAGCATGTCGCGCCCTACACCCCCGAATGGGCCGCCGGAATTTGTGACGTGCCGGCCGACTCGCCGCGCCGTATCACCAACGAATTTCTCGATCACGCGCGGATCGGCGAGACGATCGACATCGACGGAGAGATTTTGCCGTTGCGGCCCGTCGCGATCGCCCTCGGAAAGACCGTGAACAATGGCTGGGGCGGCTACCAATGCTGCTGGGCGCGCACCTTGATGGCCTGCCTCGTCGGTTCGCTGGAAACGCCGGGCGGCGTCCTCGGTACAACGGTCCGTCTCAACCGCCCTGCGGGAGACCGCTGGCAGAGCGTCAAGCCCGGCCCGGACGGCTTCATGGAATACCCGATGAATCCGACCGGCAAGAATAGCTGGGTGTCGCGCCCGCCGGCGCGCAGCGCCCATCGGACGCTGGTGCCGCTGGCGGCCAATTCAGCCTGGAGCCAGGCGCTTGGTCCGACCCATCTCGCTTGGATGATGCAGAATGAGAATTTTGAACACCTGCCGGACGCGACACCGCCCGATATCTGGCTCGTCTATCGAACCAACCCCGTTATTTCATTCTGGGATACCGATGCCGTCGGGGAAGCGGTTGCGAACTTCCCCTTCACCGTCTGCTTTGCCTATACGAACGACGAAACCAATCACATGGCCGACATCCTGCTGCCCGACTGCACTGACCTGGAGGGCATGCAACTGATCCGCATCGGCGGCACGAAATATATCGAACAGTACTGGGATTACCAGGGATTCGCGCTGCGCAATCCGGCGTCCCCACCGCAGGGCGAAGCAAAGGATTTCACCTGGATCGCCACCCAGCTCGCCGACCGTGTCGGTCTGTTGCCGGAATACAACGCGATGATCAACCGCGGTGCCGCGGGTGTGGGCCTCAAGGGCGAGGGGTACGATTTCTCCCTCGACGTATCCATCGCACACGATGTCGAGACCATTTGGGAGGCGTCCTGCCGTGCCGCCAGCGCCGAACTGACGGATGGCGCGGAAAGCGACGGGCTCACCTATTTCCAGGAGCATGGGTTTCGCGTCCAGGATTTTTCGCGCCGGCACTGGTACCTGTATCCCGAAATCGTCAAGCAGGGGTTACGCTTCGAGATGCCCTATCAGGAACAGTTGTTGCGCATCGGCAAGCAACTCGGCGAACGTCTGCACGAGCAAGGCATCGACTGGTGGGACAGCCAGGTCGCCGAGTATCAGGCGCTGCCCCCCTGGGAAGACCTGCCGGGTTTGTGGGAAACCGCGCTTGAGAAAAAATACGACGTTTCCATCGACGACTATCCCTTCTGGCTCGTCACCTCCCGCAGCATGCAATACGCGTGGGGTGGCAATGTCGGTATTCAGATAATCAAGGAAGTTGCCGACAACGTCGCCGGACACGGCGGCATCATCATCAATCCCGCGGCGGCCCGTAAACTCGATCTCGTGGATGGCGATCTGGTTGAAATCAAGTCGCCGGTCAATGCGACACAAGGCAAGATCGTACTGCGCCAGGGCATTCGGCCGGACACGTTGCTGATGATCGGCCAGTTCGATCATTGGGCGACACCGCTGGCCAAGGATTTTAAGGTACCGAGTATGAATGCCTTGATGCCGATGATGCTGGAACTGACCGACGCCACCGGATCGAGTGCCGATCTGGTTAAAGTCAGCGTACGTAAATTGGAAGGTGCCACATGACCCGCTGGTCGATGGTCGCCGATTTGCGCCGTTGCGTCGGGTGCCAGACCTGCACGTCCGCCTGCAAGCATGCCAACGCGACGCCACCGCTGGTGCAATGGCGGCGGGTGCTCGATATCGAAACCGGAGAGTATCCCGACGTGCAGCGCACTTTCGTGCCGGTGGGCTGCATGCACTGTGCCGACCCGCCCTGTATGCATGTCTGTCCTTCCACCGCGACGCGGCAGCGCGACGACGGCATCGTCACCATTGATTACGATCTCTGCATCGGTTGCGCCTATTTCGCGGTCGCCTGCCCCAATCAGGCCCGCTACAAGGTCGATCTGCCAAGCTTCGCCTTCGGGGTGGAGCAGATGCGCCATGAAGCCGCGCGCGAACTGCCGGAGCGGCTTGGCGTTGCGCAAAAGTGCACCTTCTGCTCCGATCGCATCGATTTCGGGTTGGAAAACGGCCTCACGCCCGGCGTTGATGCCGAGGCGACGCCTGCCTGCGTCAATTCCTGTATCGCCGACGCGCTGCATTTCGGTGATGCGGACGACCCGTCCAGCAATGTTTCCACCCTGTTGCGCGAAAACCGGCATTTCCGCATGCACGAGGAGCTCGGCACCAATCCCGGCTTTCACTATCTGTGGGACGGCGACCGCGAGTCGCTGGACACGGCGACCGGTGGCGCCATGGCAGCGGACGATAAGGCGCCGCTGCGCGGTACCGACACCAGCGCACATATGCCGGGCGTGATGCCGTGGCAGCAAACCCATTGGGACTGGCGCGCTGCGGGGAATTTCATCTTCGGCGGTACCGGCAGCGGTCTTTTGGCCGCCCTCGCGGCGACCGCCTGGTCCGGAACGATACCGCCTGAGTGGCTTGGCCTGCTCGCCCTCGCTTTTGTCGGCTCAGGGCTGTTCCTGGTCTGGACCGAAATCGGCCGCATGATGCGCTTCCTGCATGTCGTGCTGAATCCACAGACATCCTGGATGACACGAGAGGCCATGATTGCCCTGTTCGTTTTTGCCAGCGGCGGCCTGGCGGTTTTCCTGCCGTCGCTTGGCTGGACGACGGTTGCGGGCGCGTTCGGCCTGCTGTTTCTCTACTGCCAGGGACGTATCCTGCATGAGGCGAAGGGTATACCGGCTTGGCGTCAACCGCGCATCGTCACTTTGATAATCGGTACCGGATTGGCCGAAGGCTGCGGGTTGCTTCTTGTCGTAAGCGCCGTGCTGAGCGGCACGGCAGCTATGCCCGTTGCCGCAGCGTTGCTTCTGCTGGTTGCCTACCGCGCTTTCGCTTGGCGTCGTTATCTGCGCGCCTTGTTGGACAGCGGCGCGCCCGCCCGTGCACTCGATAAGTTGGCGGCTCTTCGTCCCTGGATGGCGCTACTCGGCGCCGTCGCACCGGCTGCTCTGATTTTCGGTGGCGCCTTCCTGCCGGCATTTGCGCCGGGCCTTTTCTCTCTCGCTGGATTGACAGCGCTGGCCGCAGGCTGGCTGTTCAAATTCACGCTGGTGAACGCAGCGTCGCTGAACCAGGGCTTTGCGATCGAACACACACCGGCGCGCGGCAGCGGCCCGACCGGTTTGGGAATCAAACCTGGGTGGCGCTGAGCTTGCTTGATTTGGGTCAAGGCGCGGGCGTTGGTTGTCAACCAACCTGATATTTGCCTGCCGGAGAAGTATACGCCCGGCGAAATCGAGAGGAGCAATTGGCATGCAGGTAATCGAAGGGCAGGTCGCGCAGATGCTGCACGAGGAGCATGTCGCGGTTCTGGAATTGCTCAACCGCCTCACAGCCGTATTAAACCGGCACGGTCCGGGCATGCCGCCGGACATGCAGGATCCCGCCATAGGGCGTTTGCTCAGCCAGTTTGCCGGGGCAATTGAAACCGAGATTAAGACCCATTTTGAATTCGAGGAAATGACATTGTTTCCCTTGCTCGATGCAAATGGCGAAGGGGAAATGCGCGCCATGTATATCGAAGACCATCGAGCCATCGTCCCTCTCGGTGAGAAGGCCGCTGCAATGGCTCGTGCTTCCAGCACCACGGGATTCGATGCGCAGACATGGGCGGCGTTTCATCCCGTCGCAGCCGAGTTCGCGGATCGCCTTACGCGGCATGCTGAAGCCGAAGAAGCGGCTCTGGTGCCGCTTTTGGGCGAATTATTGGATCCGGAGGAGGATCGACAGCATGCCGAAGCCTATGAGGCGATGCGATAGACGGGATCAGGATTGACGCGCCGCATCAGTCCTGAGCAAAGCAGATATCAGGACGCCATCGCCAATTGCCCCAAGCGCGCCAGCTTCTCGTGGCGGAATGCCCCCCACAAAGCCGCGCCGATCGCGCCGGCATAGATCGAGTCGGGGTGGCTTTTCACGCGGGCGTCGAGTTCCTGCTCGGTAACGGTTTCCTGCACCGCGGCGAGCAGCCCTGAATCGAGCGCAAGGCCACCGGTCATCAGGACCTCGGTGTCGGCGATCTTGGTGGCGCGCAGGAGCTTCACCAGGCGGTTCGCCATCGACAGGTGAATTCCCTTGAGAATATTCGGCGTCGAGATACTGCGCGATACCATATTGATGACATCGGTTTCCGCGAGCACGGCGCATATGCCACTTACCTTCTCCGGGTCGTCGGCCTGTTGCGATAGAGGGCCGATCTCCTCCTGCGTCACGCCCAGGTAGCGGGCGATGTTTTCGAGAAATTGACCGGAACCGGAAGCGCATTGACTGGTCATGCGGTAGCCAAGCACTTTGCCGCGCTCGTCGACCTGGATCGCGCGCCCGTGCAGCGCACCGACATCGAGAACCGAGCGCGCATCCGGGTCCAAATAGACGCCTCCGCGTGCATGCGTCGTCATCGAATAGAAATGTCCGGTGGCGAACGGTAACGTTTCGGCTTCGCCAGTGCTGGCGATATAAGCGATATCGTCGCGGGCTATTTTCGCTTCTTCAAGCATTTCACTCAGTGACCGCTCGGCCAGCGCAAACGGGTCACGCTTTCGAATTCGCTCAAGACGTTTGCACAGCCATACCGGGCCATCTTCGTTTACATCGAAGAGGACGGTTTTGACCGACCCGGTGCCGACATCGATCCCGACGGAAACAGTCATGGTTTCATCTCCTCTTTTTAGTTTGCCAGCGCGCGGTGTGCGAAGGTTGCCGCGCCCAAAGCCCCGGTATAGATGGACGCTGGATTGATGTTGATCGTGACCTTGCCGTAATTCTCTTCGATGACCTTCTTCAGGGCCGAGACCGCCGCTTCGTTGTTCGCGACACCACCGGTGAAGGTGAACTGGTCCTTGATCCCGCCGGACCGGGAGATGATCGACATGGCGCGTAGGATGATCGCCCGGTGCAGGCCGGCCAGAATATCCTCGCGTTCCTCGCCGAGCGCCAAACGGTCGCGCAATTCCGCGCCGGCGAATACGGTGCAGGTCGAATTGATGCGCACATTCTTGGTCGCCTTCATCGCCAGGGGGCCAAGCTCATGCAGCCCCATGTTCATTTCGTCAGCGATATAGCCGAGATAGCGGCCGCAACCGGCGGCGCACCGGTCGTTCATCTGAAAGTTTTCGACGATGCCGGCCTCGTCGACCTGGATCGCCTTGGTGTCCTGTCCGCCGATATCGAGCACCGTTCGCGTTTCGGGATACATTACGTGGGCACCGAGACCGTGGCAGAGAATTTCGGAACGAATGTGATCCTTATCGAAAGGCAACGTCACCCGACCGTAGCCGGTGCCCACGGTGTAGGCTTCTTCAAGTTCGATACCGAGCGCCGTTGCCATCGCATCTTTGGCGGCGTCCGCGTCGATGTTGAACTGCGGTGCGTTGGCAATGACAGCGTCGAGTGCGCGCTGGAAATTTTCGGCCAGATTGCCGCTCGGCGGCCGGTTCTCGACTTCGATGATCGATTTGTCGTACAGATTAAGAAAGATGTCGTAAGACAAACCCGCTTCGGCGGCCACTTCTTCGCCCAGCCGCATGAAGCGCGAACCGGCAATGTCACGGAAGAAGTCGGATCTTCGGGCCGCACCTGGTGCGAAGATCGCAGCACTGTCTTCGCGCAATCGTTTGAAAATTTCGTCGAGCGTCTCGCGCACGGATGCAGCGTTTGCAGGGAAACGCTCCGTCGTCACTAGTGATGCACAGGTTTGGTGCAGATCCTCCAATTGTTCGAGAAATTGTTCGTGCCGGAACTTGAGCACCATCTCGTCGAGGAATGCATCGCCTTCTTCGCCGAGGCCTAGTGCGCGTCGATACAGGTTAAGGCGGGCAGAGATCAGCGCTTCCAGCTTGGCGACCTTGGTCGCGGTCGCGTAATTTGATCTTGAATTGGTGATTCCTTCGCCTAGGCTTCGGCATTCCTCATCCAGCAGGACCGCTTTGGTCGTAGTCGACCCGAGATCGATACCGACAAAACATTTCATGGCTTCCTCCTGTCAGGCCGCGGCCGCGCCTTGGCGTTTCTGATCGATCATCTGGAAATAGCTTTCGAGCCGGTTCTTGATATTGGCCTTCGAGAAATAACGCGGATCGACAAGGTCCGACTCGACGAAAGCGGCTGGCTTGCCGGTGCGGTCTTCGATTTCCCGCATAATCAACAACTGCCCGGCGGAGAAGCTGTTGCAGCTCTTTATCGAGTTGATCAGGAAGCCATCGGCCTCGTATTCGTTCATATAGTTTTCGATCATCTCGACCCGCTGCGGCAGGTTTCGATTTGTGTAACAGCCCAGGCAGTAGTCGGCGAGCGATTCCAAAGGGTTGTCCGGATCATGGCGAAAGCCGAAATCGTAAACACCGCCGACCTTGGTGTAGGTGCTGGCGACGACGACGGCGCCCTCGTCGTAGAACATCTTCCAGAAGTCGCGAAAGCTGGTCCAGTTCGGCGGACCTTCGACGACGAGGCGGTATTTTTCGCTGCCCATGTCGCCTTCGGGCGTGATTGGACCCTTGCCGGCCGCGATGCGGTCTTCGATCTCCTTGCGGAGCAGGCGATAATATTCGACAGCGTCGTCGGTGCCGCGAAAGGCGGTAAAGATCGGTCCGATATAAAATACGCCGCCAAAATAGGCGTCGATCGGTGATGGCTTGTTTTTCGCACTTTGCAAAACCCAGACGAGATCGTCTTCCGCCGCGGCGGAGCGCCGTAAATTCTCGCGCAACCGGTCGATATCGAACTTCACGCCGCTGATTCGTTCGAAGGTCGGAATCACCTCTTCCTTGAGTTGCTTGACAACGAAGTTGCGCATGTTCTCCGTTACCTTGCCGTCGCCTTCGTAAGGCACCTGCAGCATCACGGTCTCGCAACCATACTCGTCGCGCAGCAGTTCGAACCATTTCATGAAAGTGAAACAACCGGTGTAGGACAGTAACAGCAAGTCGGGCGCGGGCAGGGGCTCGCCGTTGGGTGCGAGGTTACCCTTTGCCATCATGCCGATATCCGCCTTCACGTAAGTGCAGACATCCTCGGAATGGCCCATCTTTTCCGCTTCCATGATCATGCCGCGGCTTTTTTGTTTCATGCCGTTTTGAATCGCGTTGATCTCCGGCAGATTATTGACCATGTCGAAACACATGATCAGCTCGTTCAGATTGCCCGGCACATAGGTTGAAACCACCTTGCGGCCGCTCTCGGGTGCACCGGTCAGCTTGCGATAGTTTTCGGCAATCATCGCCTTCTGCTTGAGCATCGAAGGTTCCTTGATCACCTCGACGGGGGTTTTGTCCGCACTCATGCGTCGCTCCATAGTTTGATTGAATCGGCGAAGGTCCCGGCCTGCTCTCGGATCGGCTGCATCTGGCCGGAGTTCTCCGCATATTTGAATGAGATGTAGGGAATGTTGTTTTTGGCCATCGCCCTGGCCAGCATGGGCCGGTCGAGTAAGGCGGGATCGCAGAAACTCGGCGCTGCGAATATCACCCCTTCCGCCGCGTTCTCGCGAACAGACTCGACGAGGTATTCGCCTTTTAGCGCGCCGTCGGGCTGGTATTTCGCCGCTGTCTCCCGCGACCCGTGCAAGAAAGCAGCGGCGAGATTGGCGATGGGGTCGCCATCGAGCGGGATATCGTCGAAGAGCCACCGGTTCACCAGCATGAAATCGTCGTCGACGATGTAACAGCCGGCCAGCTCGATCGACTTGATGAGGTTCAAGGGCGGTTGTTCGCAAAACGAGCCCTGCAGAACGATGCGGCAATTGTCGCGCATTGCGCGGTCCTGGCTTTCGGCCGCGGCGAGGTAGTCGACCAGCATTTGGTTGTGTTCTTCGACCGGTAACACCATGCCGGCCCGCAGTAGGAGGTAGACTTCCGAGGACGGCGCCTTCCAGGGCGCTTTGACGCGGAAGCTGTAGAGATCACGGATAAGGCGCCGGTTCTCGTTATAGACCGCAACCGAGCGGCGGATGTCATCGTCGGAAATCTTTCTTCCGGCAACATCCTCCAGTCCGCCGCGCAGTTCTTGCAACTCGTTGACGTAGTAGCTGCCACCGATTTCATCGTCAAAATTTTGCGGTACGTCGAAATAGCGGACATAGACGTTCGGAAACATCAGTTTCCACATGCCGGACAGATTGCGAATGACATCGCATATACTGGGAAAGAGCAGGCCATCGACGAAGTCCAGCCGGCCTGTCACGCCGAGTTCGATCGTCGAGCGCGGGATACGGCAGATATAGCTCTGATAATAGGCATCGCCGTGGATGACTTCGAGCTGGTCGCCGCCGCCGAGAATGCCGACCGGCAGCATGCCGCCGGCGTGGATGATTTCGCGCGGCACGTAAACCGGCATGAAACCGATAACCTTACGGTTGGGGGCGGCGGCTTTCCAGTCTCGGACGGCGGTGAAGTCGAGGTCGTCGAATAACGCCTGGCAGCGGTTTATGATTTCGGTAGTCGTCATGCGTCTGTCTTTCCTGATGCCAATGACTGGTTCTTCGGGCGGTAGGAAACGCGGGTTCGAAACTCTCTTTCCTTCAATTATCGTAAAATGGTACTGTAATGCGTATTTATGGGTCAAGAGCGCATGAATTGCTGCGACAATATGACCGGCCGCCGCTGCCAAATGATGTGTAATCGATTGACCGAAGCGCAATAAGAGGTAAATTCGTGCGTGAATACCAATTTCAATCGGACATCAACGGGACAATGGTAGTCGAAAAGGCTCATCGATCCGCGATACGAATACGCACTGCGACCGAGAGCGATCTTCCGTCCGTCACCGCGCTCGATGGGAAAATTACCGGGCTCGCGAAACCGGACTACTGGCATGCTCTCATCCGCCGCTATGGCGGCCGGAAACAGGAACGGTATTTCCTCATCGCGGAAAACGATGGCGGGATGCTTGGGTTCATCATGGGTGAAGTTCGGGCCTGGGAATTCGGGTCGCCACCTTGCGGATGGGTCTATGCCGTCAATGTCGAACCGGACAAGCGCGTGGCCGGCATTGGGACAATGCTTTTCGAAGCGCTTTGCGACCGGTTTCGTCAGAACGGTGTCGCCACGGTGCGAACGATGCTGGCACGCGATGATACACTGATCATGTCGTTCTTCCGCAGCCAGGGCATGATGGCTGGCCCCTATATTGAACTTGAGGCGCAGCTTGATTGACCGAATTTCAAACAGGGTGAGCCTGTGAGGTTACAAACCGCTTCGAGGCTGGCTTTGTTGTCCGTTCTTGATTTGGCAGCTGATCCTACTCGTCAGCGTTCAGCGGGTGAAATAGCAGCAGCTTACAATGTGTCGCTCAATCATCTGGCCAAAGTACTACGCGATCTCAATCGGGCCCGTCTCGTCGAGTCCGTCCGGGGCGTCGGTGGTGGCTATCGTTTCTGCGGTAACGCAAAGCGCACGACCTTGTTGGATGTGATTCAAATTTTCGAGGACGTCCGTGGTGATGCGGCAGCCGATCGCGACGCGGAGCAAGTATCGGTAACCGAAGCGGCGTTGTCTCTTATTCTTAAAGAGATAGATGACACTGTGCAGGCGACGCTGCAATCCATCACGATCGATACGGCAGTAAAGCTTATGCAGAAGCCGCCACGACAGCGTTAATCGAACATTTGAGCCGCCTATAATTAAAGGCGTGGGCTTAGCGAAGGGGCTAGATGCATTCCTCGTACAACGACGTGGCGGCCTCTACGGTTAAGGGAACGGGATTGCCCGCCGCGCAAGGGTCTTGAACGGCCGCCTCGGCAAGGTCGCCAATACTCCTGATTAGGACTCCCATTTCGCACACGCGATTTGGGACATCGAGCGCTTCTCGGAGAGATAGGACATAATCCATGAACCCTGAAAATCCACCGGCAATGCCGAGATACGCCGCGACTGCGGCGATGCGGTCCTCGATAGCAGGCCGGTTGAATCGAAGTACCGCGGGCATCACAACGGCGTTTGTCATACCGTGATGCGTATTGTAGTGCGCGCTGATGGGGTGTGAGAGCGCGTGCATCGCACCCAGTCCTTTTTGAAAGGCGGTCGCGCCCATGCTTGCGGCGCTCATCATGTGCCCGCGCGCTTCGATATCGCTCTGATTCTGCCAGACCCTAGGAAGATTTTCCTTCACCAACCGCATTCCTTCCAGGGCAATGCCTTGGCAGAGCGGGTGATAGGTCGGCGAACAAAATGCTTCCAGGCAATGAATGAAGGCGTCCATGCCTGTCCCGACCGTAATGGTTGGCGGCAAACCGACGGTGAGTTCAGGGTCGCAAATTACGATCGACGGCAGGATCTTTGGATGGAAGATAACTTTTTTCGTTTTCGTTTGTGTGTTGGTTAGAACGCCGGCACGTCCGACTTCCGAACCTGTCCCCGCCGTGGTTGGTACCGCGACTATCGGGGCGATGACTTCGCTGTTTGCGCGAGTCCACCAGTCACCGATATCTTCGAAATCCCAAACGGGGCGCGATTGACGTGCCTGAAACGCCACAAGCTTTCCCAGGTCGAGCCCAGACCCGCCGCCGAATGCGATAACCCCATCATGATTGCCAATCTTGAAGGATTCGATCCCGGCGTTGAGGTTGATATCATTGGGGTTGGGATCGACGTCAGAAAATACACTGCAATCGAGCCCCGCATTGTCGATGATTTCGAGGGCGGCTTTTGTCAGCGGTAAATTGGCAAGTCCGCGGTCTGTGATCAGAAGCGGACGCGTCATCCCCGTGGCGCGACAGGCATCCGCAATTTCATTAATCCTTCCAGGGCCAAAACGTATGGAAGTCGGAAAGCTCCAATTGACAGAGTCTGGCACGGGTCACGCTTTCGTTTGTTGGTAATGATCGCGTCGAGAAAAGGATGAGTGTCTAAAGGGGACACATATACGTCCGAGACGGCTGGCTTTGTATTGGTCGCGCTTGAATGCCGTTTTGTCTCTCACGACCGTTCGAACCCTCGTTGAACCTCCCAGTCCGTTACACGACGGTCATATTCATGCTGCTCCCAGCGTGCCGCATGCACGTAATGATCAATGACGTCATCCCCCATGGCGGCGCGAAGCATTTTCGACTGTTCGAGAGCGGCAGTC
>JAJFJB010000024.1 GCA_021774435.1 Alphaproteobacteria bacterium | reverse complement strand
GGACGTGACAAAGATTGAAGGACTTTTGGCGATGCGTATAGAAGCCAAAGAGGCCAAAAACTTTACCCGCGCCGATGAAATCCGTGATGAGCTTCTCAAAATGGGGGTTGAGATCAAAGATACCCGTGATGGGGCCACGTGGCAAAAGGTTAGATAGTTCCCTTTAACGATTTTTTACCTAACATTTTCCTCTGTAACCCTTTGTTTTTATAGGGCTGAATCCCGAACCCTTTTCGTTCGTCATTTTTAAGGGGAGGGGGTGGGGTAGGTTATTTTATTTACCGTAATCTGTAAGTTATTAGTTCGTTCGTAAAAAATAGCCGGAGGTGGTGGGGCTTTTTAAAATTGCCGCTCAGGTTCGCAGGCGACCTACGCGGGTGCTGCCGTAGCGGGCGCAAGCAGGAGGGCGAGCCGATAAACGCCATCTTCAGCTTACGATGTCTCTCACAAGCCGTGCCGTTATTTGTAGAGCCGCGCATGCGCGCTCAAAAAACATGGGGCGCGAGGGCGGGTCAAACGGACATGAGGGTAAGTGTATCACATGAGAAATTAAAAATAAAGGAATAATTTCCTAATTTATACAGTTATAGATCGACATGAATAAGCACAAATATTTTCTTTTTCGTCATACCCGCCTCCGTGCGGGTATCTATAGGGTGGTTAGTTTTGTATGGATCCCCGGTCAAGCCGGGGATGACAGGGTGGTGCGTGGGATGACGGCTGCGGGTGCGCGGGAAAAATCCGGCCGGCGGCCCTGCCGCCCCGCCTACCGCTTCTGCGTCAGGTATTCCTCGTTGACGCAGTTTCGCAGCGGGCCGCCGGTGAGGTAGTTGATCACGGTGCGGGCGGCCTTTTCGCGGCAGTCGCGGGCGCCGTCGGGGCTGTACCAGGCGGCGTGCGGGGTCACCACGACCCTACCGTCGGTCCAGTCCTCGCGGTTCTTCAGCGCGCTGAACAGCGGGTGGTTCGGGTCCGGCGGCTCCACCGGCAGCACGTCGAGGCCGGCGGCGGCGATGCGGTTCGCCTTCAGCGCCTCCGTCACCGCGTCGAGATCGACCACCTCGCCGCGCGAGGTGTTGATGAAGATCGCGTCGGGTTTCATGCAGCTCAGCGCCTGGCCGTTGATCATGCCGCGCGTCTCTTCCGTCAGCGGCGTGTGGCAGGACACCACGTCGGCGTCGCGCAGCAGCTCCTCGAGGCTCTCGCGGCGCTCGAACCCGACCGCCTGGTCGCCGCCGTCGGGGATGTAGGGGTCGAAGAAGATCACGTTCATGCCGAGCGCCTTGGCGCGCAGCCCCGCCGCGGTGCCGATCCGGCCGCGCCCGACGAGGCCGAAGGTCGTGCCGCGCGCGCGGCGCACGATGGGGGTGTCGATGCCCTTCCATTTCGCGACCGGCTCGTCGACCAGGTTGGTGTGGTGGCGCACGATGCCGCGGGTCAGGCTCAGCATCAGCCCAATGGCGTGGTCGGCCACGTCCGTGGTGCCGTAATCGGGCACGTTGCAGGCGACGATGCCGCGCTTGCCGGCCTCCGCGATATCGATGGCGTCGAAGCCGACCCCCATGCGCACGATGATGCGGGCCTTCGGCGCGCGGTCGAACATGTCCGCATTGCCGCGGATCCGGCCCCAGACCATCAGCCCGTCCGTCTCGGCCCAGATTTCGGCCGGGATATCGTCGAGCGCTGCGGCCTTGTAGACCTGCACCTCGGCGCGGTCGCCGACCTCGGCCTGTTCGAATTCCGCCGCCCCGTCGAAGCGCGCGTCGGGCATCATCATGAGCATCGATTGTTATCCTTTACGTTTTGCAAGTCGCGTCAACATCCGGCCTCGCGCCGGGCGGGTCAAGATCGCCGGCCAGTCCGGGTCGGAGAATTCGGCACCATGCAATCCCGATGTGGCGTTTTCCGTCGAATTGCTGCAATCTAACCGATCAATTTTACCGCGGGTATAACCGATGACTGATATAGATGGCAGCGAGGGCGGCGCGGAACGCAAGGCCGAGGAAGAAGACGAAGGAACCGCAGCGAAAGACGGCGCCGGTTCGGAAACGGCAGCGGCGGCCGGCCTTGTGCCCCCGGTATCAGACACAAATCCCGAAGACGGCCCGGCGGAAGATGACGCCGTAACCGCCGACGACGTCCCGGCTTCCGTATTCGATAGCATTTTCGATCGCGCGGAAATCGAAAACGAGTTGAAGCAGCTACGTCCCAAGACACTTGGCGAGATCGACAAGTTTTTCGCGTACTATAATGCCGCGGCCCTTTGGAAGAAGCGATGGGTCCGGCTGTTCCGACTGGTTTCGATTACGGCGACCGCACTCGCCGGTGTGCTTGTCGTGCTTTCCCACCAGGACGTCGCCGGCATGTTCAGTCAGAGTGCCGCCGTACCGCCGGCTCCCGGTGCGGCAAATTCAAAGGCCATTTCGGCCGTGGCGAACTTTTTGCCGCTCCCGGGCGGTTGGGCGCTGTTGCTGGGTCTCATCGCGGGCGCGGCGCTCGCCGTGGACAAACTTTCCGGGATTTCGAAAAGCTGGATGCGCTACGTACTGGCACGGCAGGAGATCGAAGCGATCCGGCATCGCTACAGCACCGAACTGCTTATCGCGGAAATGTCCGGCAAGGCGCTCTTTCTGATCACGAAGTGCAACGAAGCCATGGAGGAAATCGACGAGGTCGTTCTGGAAGAAACCAAGCAATGGGTCCGGGATTACCGGGAAGATCTCGAGCAATTGCAGAAAGCGGTATCGAAGTTTCGTCCCAGCGAACGGAAACCCAAAAGTTAGCAACCCTATTCTTGGCGGCGTGTATTCATTGGGGCCGCCTGGCCAGAGGTCATCTGAACGCGATCTGCGCGCTACGTCCCGGTGGCATAGCCGACGACGGCGAAAATCGGATCGGCCTCGGTGGAGTAGAGATAGTTCGGATCGTCCATCGGCCGGGGATAGCCCCGGAAGGACGCGGTCTCGATTTCGGCGAAGCCGCCCGATTGCTCGAAATACTGCACCACCAGGGCGATTTGCTCGAAGGGATGCAGTTCGGTCCAAAGGCGCGTCACCTTCGGCGGAAACCAGCGGTTGGAGAACGTCACCGCGAAAGGCGCGCCGGGCCGCAACACGCGTCCCACGTCACGGAGCGTCCGGATCGGGTCGGTCAGATAATCGATCGACACGGTGCAAATCGCCGCCGCGAACGTATCGTCCCCAAACGGGATCGACTGCCCGGCGTTGAGGTCGCTGACGACGGCGGCGGCGAGCCTTTGGTTCGCCTCGAGCTCCGCACCGTTGAGCCCCAATCCCACGAGACATTCCAACCGTTGCTCGGCCAGCAGGTTGGAATGAAAACTACTCATCAGATCGAGAACCCTTCCCTCGGCGGGAAGATGATCGCGATAGAATTTGCCGACGATCTGCTGCGCCTTGCGGTCGAGATGCGCGGTGATGCGCGGCGGCGCGTAGAACGCCATGTCCGGCGCCGGGTCCTGCCGCAGATAGGCGCTGTCGTCGATGAAGTCGGTCGGCTGCCCATTCGCACAGGCCTGCATGCCGGGACCAGCGGAGAGCGCTGCGCCCCAATCCGTGGCGCCGGCCGGCGGGGCCTCGTCCAGCTTGCCGATGACGGTCGCCGACAGGGTGAGCGCGTAATCCGCCAGCGGATGCCGGCTATCGAGCAGCAACTGTTCCCCGTTGACACCAGAGCAGCGGAGGAAACCGGTCTGGCTGCCGGGGGTATTCTCGAAGTGAGACGCCGGATAGAAGCGTCCGCGCCGCAGCGCAACCGGCGCGCCGTCCGCATAACGGCCGCGGAAGGCGCTGGTGGCTATTTCGATGGCGCCGCCGCTTGCCGCGCCGAGAAGATCCGCGATCCCGACATCGATGGAAACCGTTTGTCCGACCGACGCGATCGCGAGTTTCTCTTTCAGGGCCGATGGGAGACCGTCTCGCTCGGCATCGACCGACCCTGCGAACAGATGATCACGGTGGCGCACGGTTCCCGCCGGCGTGGCACTTTCCCATTCCAGCGCCAAGAGCAGATCGATCCGACGGGTTATTGGTCGATCCCTCAAACCCAATCGAGATCTGCCCAGAGGCCGGCATGATCCGAAGGCCAAAGCGTTTCATCCTTTGGGTCGGGACTATTGAAGCAGACTTCGCTGGCCGTCGATGTCAGGCCGCCCCGAAGCCAGATGTAGTCGATACTCCGATCCATCCGCGGCCAGTATTCATGGGCGACGCCGCCCGCCTCGTTTGCCAACGGTGTGAAGGCGGTCGGCGCGCTCTGCGTCGCCGTGAAGGTCTCGGCCATTAATTGCGCGGCGGGCTTATCGGGTGCCGCGTTGAAGTCGCCACAGACGATCTGCGCGTCGGCGTCGGCGCGCGAGTCGATCCATTCCAGTAATTGCTGGACCTGGAAGACCCGCAGCGATTCATCGCCACGCGACATATAAAGATGTGTGACATAGACATCCACGATACGCCTTTCGATTTCCATGCGGGCGACCAGCGCGACGTAATCTTGCGTGCGATAGTCCAGGTTCCCGGTCTCCAGGATCGGAAACCGCGTTAAAACGCCCTCCCCCTCGACCCGCGACCCCGAATTGGTTTTGGTTTGCTGGACCAATGCATACTGGCGACCGATCCGTTCCGTCGCCTTCGTCTGCAACCAGCGACCGGTCTGCACCGGTACGCTGAGCTCGTTCATCGCGAAGATATCCGGCGCCAGGTCCGCCAGTTGCTCGACGATCAGATGACGCCGCTTTTCCCAGCGCCGATGCGCCTGTTCCAAATTCAAAAAAGCAACGCGAAATGTCATATAAGACACCCTCCGGCATTCGGACACGCGACCCATATTACAGAAGAATGCCGCGTGCTCGGTTTATAAATGCCTCGATACTTATAACCGACGTCAAGATTTGAAGAGAGCGCCTATCTGCCAAACCGCATCATCCAGCGATCGTCAAAACGAAGATCTAAACGGATTAGTTTGGCATACACCTGCTAGCCCGCGTGACCCTCAAACATGAAGCCACGTCCGCGACAGGTCTTAATCGGACACGGTTCGCCGCCTATCTCGCGAAATTTCTTTCGAAGATGACTTATATGCACATCGAGGCTGCGATCCTCACTGTGCCATTGCCTTCCCGTTACCTGGCTCTGAAGTTCATCTCGTGAAACGATCGAATTTGCGCGACGCATCAAAATCGACAGGATGTGGTACTCCCGCTCCGTGAGCGTGACACGCTGGCCATTTTCAGCAGACAACACATTATCAGCCGGCAACAGCTTCCATGGTGGGCGATTACGGCATTCTGTGGCATCCGACATCACGGAACGACCTCGTTCGGCCCGCCGCAAGACACTGCGCACGCGCGCACAGAGTTCATTGGGATCGAACGGCTTCGGCAAATAGTCATCGGCACCCGCGTCCAAGCCTTCAACCCGGCTCGAGATGTCGGCACGACCGGTCAATATCAATATCGGCGTATCGATCTGATCACGAAGCCGGCGGGTTAACTCAAGCCCGTCCATATCGGGTAGCCCAAGATCGAGAACAATCAAATCAACGCTAGAATCCAGAGCTTTACGTGCGCCATCAGCACCGCTTGTGGCGACCCGCACCGCGTGCCCTTCAGACCCGAGTATTTGTTCAATAACGCATAACATTCTCGGCTCGTCATCAATCACGAGAATAGTGCGTTGTGTCTCCACAGCGTTATCGGCCCTTCCATATTCGATATCACGGTATTCGATATCACGGTCGATTTTCAGCGATCACGGTTAAGAAACTGTTTGGCGCGTCGGCGGATGTTAAAATCAACTAACACTGGAACAATAGTTCTCGAGTTCCTCATTTGGAAAGCATTGACCTCCCCCCCCAATGCCAGAGCGATTAACTTTCGCCAGCTCATTTTGACTTAACAAAACTTTACAAAACTGCATCGCCTTAACGCGGAATTTTAACACTCTCCGGTTATAAAAATTTTTGGAGTCTCTTAAACACAATCCAGCAAAAATGAGCCGCATCAAAAGAGCGGGAGACGAACAGCCGATGTCGAAGCATACAGCGCATTTTCCAGCCACCGATGCAGTGCCAGCATACCGCCTTGCAATGATCAAACGCGTCGGCGGGAGATTGAACCTGATATGAGTACAATTGCTCACCAGGAAAATCGTCCCCTTTTCCAAGGACGATACTTTTCTCCTATCAAGCGATACATGGTGTTTTTCGCATCGACCATGATGTTGATCTCACTCGTGGGAACCGGGATCGTTTATTGGCAAACCCATAACAACAAAGCCTTATGGCAAAAAATCACCACTTATCATCAGACTACCGTCCATCATTTGCTGGAGGTGAACGTCGCGCTTTCGCAAATCGAAACTTTTTTAGCCGCAGATGCGTTAGCCGTCCCAGATACCGAAGAGACTAAACTTGCTCCGCCTGTTCTCGACATACCTATGTCGAGCAGAACGAATATAATTGGCCGCCATATCGAAGCCATAGTGCGACTGCAAGAAACGTTTGAATATCCTGCGACCCGCTCGGCTGCAGACGGCCTCGTCGAGCAGCATGCGCGGGTCTCCAAAAGTTTAAAGCAGCTTAGCCGGACGCCAAACAATCCTGGAATTCGTAACGACCTTGCCGCAAATCTGGCGACTTTTTCGAACAGTCTGCGTCAATCACTAGACCTTCATACCGCTGGTACGGAGCACTCGCTCGACGCCTTGGAGGCAGAAGAGCGCGAGAATGATCTTCACCTCACTCTTGTTGCCGCTGCCGTAATCGCCTTCGGTCTTTTTGCCACCCTGCAGGGATTTCAATATGTCGACGTGGCCGACAGACGTGAAAAAACGGCTCTCAGGACGAGTGCCCGTCTAGGGCGCATCCTTGAGGATTCCTGGAACGAAATCTATCTGTTCGATGCGGAAACATACAAATTCACAAAAGTAAACCACGGTGCCCTTGCCAATATGGGTTTTCCAATCACGGAAATGGAGTCCCGTACCGCATACGACATCAAACCTGAATTCACCCGTGAAACGTTTATCGAAGCGGTGCAGCCGCTACGTGACGGAACAGAAAAATTTCTTATTTTTGAAACCGTTCATCAGAGAAAGGATGGCAGCAGGTATCCTGTAGAAGTTCGTCTCCAGCTTTTGGCCGACGAAACGCCGCCGATTTTTTTCGCCGTTATCAACGATATTACGAAGCGCAAGAATGCCGAGCGGAAAGTACGGGCGTTAAACGCGTCACTGGAACTAAGGGTCGCTCAACGAACCGCCGAGTTGAACGAAGAAATTCAGGACCGCAAACAGGCCCAAGAAGCGCTTGAGGCAAGCGAGGCACGCATGCGCGCCATTCTCGACACCGCAGCGGACGGCATTATCACCATCGATAATCAAGGTACGATCTTGAGATTCAACAAGGCAGCAGAAACGATTTTCCAACGTCCGACAGCTAATGTAGTCGGCCAAAACGTTTCAATCCTCATGCCGGAAAAGCATGCACACCAACACGATGGCTATTTGGAGGAATACCTTGAAACCGGCCAAACCCACATTATCGGGCAGCGGCGCGAATTAGAGGGCTTACGCCAAGACGGTAGCCGGTTTCCGATGGAACTTTCAGTCAGCGAAGTCCAGACCGGCTCCGAACCAGTATTCACAGGCATCGTCCGGGACATCTCTCAGCGCAAAGCAGTCGAAGAGAAACTCTTAAAAATGTTCGACGAGCTAAAGCAAACCCAAGACACGCTTGTCGAGACCGAGAAAATGGCATCGCTCGGCAATCTGGTAGCGGGTGTCGCGCACGAAATCAACACGCCGGTCGGCGTTAGTCTCACAGCTTCGAGCCATTTACGCGATAGGACGGTGGAATTTGTTGAGCTTTACAGCACCGGCCAGATGAAACGCGTCGACCTGGAACGCTTCGTTTCGACTGCCGACGAATCCTGCCGGATCATGGAAAGCAACCTGCATCGTGCGTCGGATCTGATCAGGAGTTTCAAGCAAGTCGCCGTAGATCAAACCGAAGATGCGTATCGAAAATTCAAGCTAAACGATTACGTCGAGGAAATACTCAAAAGCCTGCAACCAAAACTGAAGAACCGGCCAATCGAGATTGAAATCGATATAGACCCAGAACTGCGTATGAATTCAAACCCCGGTGCGCTCTCTCAAGTCATAACTAATCTGGTGGTCAATTCGCTCATTCATGGCTTCGAAAAAGATGAAAAAGGGCGAATTCAGATTCAGGCAACGTTGCGGGAAAACGATGTATCGATCTTATTCGAGGACAATGGGCGCGGTATGGATGCTGCGACAACGGAACGGATATTTGAGCCCTTCTTCACGACAAAACGAGGAAGCGGTGGCAGTGGTTTGGGCATGCACATTGTTTACAACCTTGTGACTCAATCTCTCGGCGGGACGGTCGCATGCGAGAGCGAACCGGAAAATGGTGTGCGGTTTAACATCGAAATTCCTCAAGAAATCGTTCGTCATTAGGAGCGCCGATATGCTGATCAGCGATAACCACAATCAGGACCTTGTCTTCCTCGATGACGACGAACAGAACGCCGCGCAAAATGATACGCGAAATTCCTGGAAGATAATGATCGTCGATGATGATCCGGCGATTCATGACGTTACATTGTTGGCTCTCGAAGGATTTACATTTTCCGGACAAGAGCTCGAGTTCATACGCTGCTACTCCGGTGAAGAAGCGAAGCAATCAATCCTCGCTCATCCCGACACCGCATTAGTGCTTCTTGATGTCGTCATGGAGGACGATCATGCTGGACTTGATGTCGCACGATTCATCCGAGAAGAAGCGGTTAATAAATTTGTTCGCATCGTACTTCGCACCGGCCAGCCCGGCCAAGCCCCGGAGCGGCGCGTCATAACAGAATACGATATCAATGATTACAAAGAAAAAACCGAACTCACCGCGAGCAAGTTGTACACGCTTCTATACTCGTCATTACGCTCCTACCGCGACATCGCAACCATCGAAGCAAGCAAACAAGGGCTTAGTCATGTCCTTGAGGCATCGGCGAATATATCAAAATTAACGTCCATGAATCAGTTCGCGAGCGGCGTCCTCGAACAATTGACTGCCTTGCTGAAATTAAATCAGGGCGCGCTTTATATGAGCGCAAGCGGTTTTGCCGCAAACTTGCAAGGCGATCGCTATGAAGTCATCGCCGGTACGGGTGAATTCACAGGAGGCCTCGGTCAGGACGCCCGTTCGGTACTTGACGAGAAGACGATAAATTTACTCGAGGAAACGCGGAACAAGAAGGCGAACTCGTACGCAAACAATGCATTTCTTGGATACTTCGAAAACAAACTCGGCAACGAAAACCTCGTATATATGTCCGGAATTCAGGAAATAGGCGCGTACGAGAAAGATCTCATTGAACTGTTTACGCGAAATGTTTCAATTGCCTTCGAAAACATTCACCTTCACGAAGACTTGGAAGCGACACAGCGAGAGATTGTTTACATGCTGGGCGAGGCTGTCGAGACCCGCTCGCAAGAGACAGGCAACCACGTCAAACGCGTCGCCGAAATATCCAAGCTGCTGGCACTGGCATGCGGCCTTAGTCATGACGAAGCAGAAGTCATTAAATTCGCCTCCCCGCTGCACGATGTCGGCAAGATCGGTATTCCCGACGCAATACTGAATAAACCAGGCCGGCACACAGACGAAGAACGGGAGATTATGAAAACGCACGCCCAAATTGGCCACAATATGCTCAAAGGGTCACGACGGCGTGTTCTCCAAGCAGGCGCGATAATCGCGAACGAACATCACGAACGCTGGGACGGTGACGGCTATCCGAATTGCAAATCGGGCGAAGAAATCCATATTTACGGCAGGATAACGGCAGTTGCCGATGTGTTCGATGCGCTCGGCAGCGATCGCTGCTATAAAAAGGCATGGCCAATGGATAAGGTTATTCGTTTGTTCGAGGAAGAGTGCGGCAGGCAGTTCGACCCGACTCTTGTCGAGGCGTTGCTCACTAACCTCGACAAGGTCAAAGCAATTCAAGAACGCTTACCGGATCGATTTACCGGCTGACATTATTCCCGATACAGAAACATCGTGAAATCATGCGGCAGATAGTCGTGCCGAAACAATATATGCGGCGTGAGCGTCTTGCAGAATGCCAACGTTTCGAGCGGATCGGCGCAAAAAAAGCCGCGCTGCGATTCCGTGCCGTCCCAGGTCGATAAGGTGTTGAACGCGACCCCCTTCGTACAAGCGCCGTACATCGCCGCAATCACACGGTGCATGAAGGGCGCATCGCCCATGTGAAATATCCCACTCGACATCACGTAGTCGGCTTTGAAGCGCCCCGGCTCGGCAATGATATCGGCGTGCTCAAAACACATATCGGGATGTGTTTCACGCGCGCGTTCAACCATCTCCGGTAAAATATCGACACCGGTATATTCACCTTCGTAACCGCGCTCCTTCAGCCAGCCTGCGAGGTGCCCGACACCGCAACCGACGTCCAGTATTGAGGCCTGCCTTATATCTTCAATGCCCGCCAGGATGACGAAGCGCGCGAGATGGTTTCCTTCGTGGTGATAATCGACCGCGCGGCTGCTGACTCCATGTTTATCCAGCAATGGGAGATAATGGGACCGCACGCGTTCGGTATGTTCCGGGGATTCCAGTTGTGCCATCGATGTACCTTAGAATTTCATACCGCGGACGAGAACGTTTTCGCGAACTCTTTGAGCCGGACGGGTTGACGTTTGCGTCCCCAGTCGCCGGGCCGTGGTTCGAATACACCACCGCAATTTGTGCCGCAACGCGTGCAATTACCCTCCGGTGTCAATTCCCACTCGGACAGTTCATGCCAATCCCGCCCGATTACCCGGAGACCGCACTGATGGCAGTAGGTGCTTCCCGTTTCCTTGTGCGAGATATTTCCCGTGAAGGGATAGTGGACTCCGTTTTTGCGCGCGATCTGCCAGGCGCGTATCACGGTTTCCGGCGGCGTCTTCGGTTTGTCCGTCATCTTGTAATCGGGATGGAATGCGGTGAAATGCAACGGTACGTCCGGCCCTAGTTCCGAAACGACCCATTGCGTAAGCGCCTCGATTTCAGCTTCCGAGTCATTCTCGCCGGGAATAAGCAGTGTCGTTATCTCGAGCCAGACATCGGTTTCGTGGCGGATATAACGCAGCGTATCGAGCACAGCCGCCAATTCGGCGGAGCATAAGGATTTGTAGAAGCTCTCGGTAAAGGCTTTCAAATCGATATTTACGGCATCCATCGCATCGTAAAATTCACGGCGCGCCTCCGGGCAGATATAGCCCGCCGATACGGCGACGTTGCGAATGTCGCGGGCCCGGCACGCCGCCGCAACATCCAGGGCGTATTCAAGGAAAATGACCGGGTCGTTATAGGTATAGGCAACGGAGCGGCAACCGGTGCGCAACGCCGCCTCGGCGATCACTTCCGGCGGTGCTTCGTCCATAAGACGGTCCATTTCTCTGGACTTTGAAATATCCCAATTCTGACAGAACTTGCAGGTCAGATTGCATCCCGCCGTACCAAAGGACAAAACCGGGGTTCCCGGGAGAAAATGGCTCAGCGGTTTCTTTTCGATGGGATCGATACAGAAGCCGCTGGAACGGCCATAGGTCGTGAGAACGATTTTGCCATCGTGGCAGCCGCGCACAAAACATAGACCACGCTGCCCATCACGAAGTTTGCATTCGCGCGGACAGATATCACATTGGACACGTCCATCTTCCAAAACATGCCAATGGCGACCGGGAAAGCCGTTGATAATATCGGAATCCTGCATCGTCATGATTTAATCACTCTCATCCTTTAATATATATGATAGATCGTTAAGTGCATTTAAATGCCCCTATGTGATCAGATGATCACCGGGCAAGACAAAAACGGCGCGGCGGACGAATAGATAATGGGCCATATTCGAGCACCGGCTGTCGCAGGTCTGTTTTATCCTGACGACCCACGAGAACTCGCACGCGATATATCGGCGTTTATTGCCGAAGCGCCAGCGACGCCGGCGAACCGGGCACCGAAAGCGATTATCGCCCCCCATGCAGGCTATATTTATTCCGGCGCTATTGCCGGGCGCGCCTATGCAACGTTGCGTCAAATTGCGGACAACGTTGAACGGGTCGTTTTATTGGGCCCCGCGCACCGGCTCGCGTTCAGCGGCCTGGCTGCGCCCGAAGCCGACGCTTTTAAAACGCCTCTCGGTGTGGTGGCCATCGATCAGGGTGCAGTTGCCGCGATCGCTGATATGCCACAATTCGTTCGTCGGGACGATGCCCATCGCGAAGAGCATTCGCTCGAGGTTCATTTGCCGTTTTTGCAGACGTTGTTAGGCGATTTTGCGCTAGTCCCGCTTGTCGTCGGACAGGCGAGCGCCAGCGAGGTCGGCGACGTTCTCGAGCGGCTTTGGGGCGGTGACGAAACGCTCATCGTGATCAGTACGGATCTGAGCCACTATGAAGATTATGCAACCGCGACCCGTATCGACGAGGCGACGGCTACGGCCATCGAAAGCCTCCGCGCGGATGGAATTGACCGGACCGGCGCTTGTGGCCGCATTCCGGTTTCAGGCCTGTTATCCGTCGCCAAGGCGCGGAGCATGACGGTCGAACGGCTTGATTTAAGAAATTCCGGCGACACGGCCGGAACGAAAGACCGGGTCGTCGGATATGGCGCATGGAGTTTTTACGAAACAGAGGAACCGTCAGATCGCGAATTGCTTGACCAAAACGGTGAGGAACTGTTCCGGGTCGCCCGTTCATCGATCCAACATGGGCTCAAAAAGGGTAAACCGCCTGCCGTCGATGTGAACAGTTTTGCGCCGGCATTACAGCCTCATAGGGCGACATTCGTCACATTAAAAAAGGGCGGCCAGTTGCGTGGATGTATCGGTACCGTCACCGCCCATCGGCCGTTGGTCGAAGACATAGTTGAAAACGCATACGCGGCGGCATTTCGCGACCATCGCTTCACGCCATTACAAGCTGATGATGCCGCCACGACCAGCCTTTCGATTTCGCTCCTCGGAAAACCGCAAGCGATGCTTTTCACCGGTGAAGCGGATTTCATCGGCCAACTTCGCCCACATGTCGATGGCCTCATCATTCGCGACGGAGATAGGCGCGCGGTCTTTTTGCCGCAAGTCTGGAGCGATCTTCCCGAGCCAATGGCGTTTCTATCGCATCTCAAGCGAAAAGCCGGCATGTCGGAAGATCATTGGACAAATACATTCGAGGCATGGCGATTTACATCGACGTCGACCGAGTAATCGAACCTAGGGGAACCATGAAAAATTACCAAAGCCTGTTACCAGCAATCGTCGCGGTCGCTCACGAGGCCGGAGCCGCCATCATGAAGGTCTATGCAACCGACTTCGATGTCGCACGCAAGGCCGACGATTCCCCTGTTACCGAGGCGGATATCGCCGCGGAAGCTTTAATCACACCGGTGCTTTCTAGATTAACGCCGGACTATCCGATCGTCGCAGAGGAAGCCGCCTCGCAAGGCACACTGCCGGAGGTTGGCGATGCCCCCTTTTGGCTTGTGGATCCGCTCGACGGAACAAAGGAATTTCTCAACAGAAATGACGAGTTCACCGTGAACATCGCGTTGGTGGTTGATCGGCAACCTGTCCTCGGTGTCATTTACGCCCCAGCACTCGATGACACATATACCGGTATCGTTGGCGTCGGTGCGACGCTGTCGCGTGCGGGTGGCGACGCGAAACCCATCAACATTCGCGACGTTCCCAGCGACGGCGTCACCGTGCTCGCCAGCCGCCGCCACGGCGACCCGGAAACACTCTCGGCATTTCTCGATGGCCGTCCGCTGGCGGGACTCAAGAACGCCGGCAGTTCGTTGAAATTTTGCTTGCTTGCCGCTGGCGAAGCCGACGTCTATCCGCGGTTCGGCCCGACGATGGAATGGGACACCGCCGCCGGGCACGCCATTCTTTCCGCCGCGGGCGGCAGGGTGACCACGGAAGATGGCGATCCCTTGCTGTACGCGAAAGATCCCTTGCGCAACCCCCATTTCATCGCCTGGGGCGGTTTGCAGTAAGTAGACCCATGATACGCACCCTCGCCTTCTTGCTGACGTTCCTTGCAGCCACGAGCGCAATCGCGCTCGAACGCTTCGAAAAAGATGAACTCACGATTATGACGAAGCAGGGTCCGCAGGTTTTTGACGTCGAAATCGCCAAGACAAACGCGCAACACGCACAAGGACTGATGTATCGGCGCAGCATGCCGGCCAATGCCGGCATGCTTTTCACCTATGAAACGCCGCAATCGGCCTCTTTTTGGATGAAAAATACCTTCATACCACTCGATATGATTTTCATCGGCAAGGACGGCCGGATCGTCAATATTCAGCAACGCACGGTGCCGCAGTCACTCACGCCCGTTCGCTCGAAAGGGGACGTTCTGGCAATCTTGGAATTGAATGGCGGTACGACTGCGCGGTTGGGTATCGAAGCCGGCGATGAAGTCCGGCACGAAATCTTCAAGAAGTAGAGGCGTTTAAATCTGGCGCGCTTGAATTCGCGGCGCAAGATTTTCCCAACTGTCTCCGGCGGCAACCATACAGGTAAGCCCATTCGGCGTGGTCACGATAATCGTGAATGTCGAGCCTGGTCCGGATGTCAGAATTTCCACCACGCCGCCATCTTTTGACATGCCCATCGCGATAGGCGCTTCCGAATATTTCGTCGAAAGGAAATCAAGAACCGCCGAACGCGTTTCACAGGTGGATTTGGCAGGTTCGTCGGCCACACCAACAGGTGAAGAAATGAGTGTAAGCGCTAGGGTGCAAATGGCGGCGGTATGTTTGAACATCGCAGTACTCTTCGAAAATCCTTAACGCGAAACAAGTTATCCACAGAGAATGAATCACAAAACGAATCGGTGTACAATAAATAATTCACTTTCCTTAACAACAAGTTAAAGAACATCCTTAGACTCGAATCAGTATTGTTCAGTTTAAGTCAAATTTTATTAAAAGTTCCGCATAGATTCATCGTTTTAACAATGAACTCCAAAAGGAACACCCCACAGCCTCGATTGTTCTTTTTAAAACAATGCGTTAACAGATCATTCCCCGGAGTATTTACAGGCTAAGTCATTGCTCGAATTGAGCTTATGAGTGGGCTCTGTGGCGCTATAATTTACGCGCCAGCATAAGACCATCACCTATCGGCAAGAGGCTCATATCGACTCGCACATCGTCGCGAATTTTAACATTTAACGTCCGTATCGCGGTCGACGCGGGGTCGTCCAGCGATTCATCGACGAGCCGGCCACTCCATAAAGCGTTGTCGATCGCAATGAGGCCACCGGGCCGAATAAGCTCAAGACACTGTTCGTAGTAGACGCCGTAATTCTTTTTATCCCCGTCGATAAAGGCAAAATCATAGTGCCCCCTCTCGCCCGCCTCGATCATGGTTTGAAGCGTTTCCGCCGCCTTCCCGATCCGCAAATCGATCCGGCTGTCGACCCCCGCTTCACGCCAAAACGGCCGCCCGATCCGGGTAAATTCCTCGCGGCGTTCGCAAGCAACCATCCTGCCATTCTCGGGCAAGGCCAAGGCGACAGATAAAGCGCTGTAGCCGGTATAGGTTCCAATTTCCAAAACGTGAACGGCGCCAATCAAGCGAATGAGGAATCGCATGAACTGACCTTGCTCAGGAGAAATTTGCATACCGGCTTCCGGATGCTTGAGGGTCGCCTCGCGCAATCGGACTAGAATTTCCGGTTCGCGTAACGACGAACCGAGATAATAGCCATACAGGGCGTCGGTCATGGGTATGGTGCGGGTGGACATTATAAGTTCCTGAGCAGACTCATAAGGGTCAGATGTAATCGATGACGGCGCGGGTGCAAGGGCAAACCTCCGCCAATTCACATGCTGCAACTACGTTTCAAGCGACGGCCATCACGCGATCAACCCCGACAGGCTTCACTTCCTGTCGTTGAATTCGTGACACGACATGCTAAAAATTGAACAGATTCGCGAATTGGCACAACAAAACTAATAAACGAATTCGTGCCTATGCAGAACGATTAATTCTTGGAGGCTACTTTGAACTTCATTCCCTTACCGTTCGCAATAATTTTGGCCGCGGCTGCCTGCTTTGTTACCGGGTCAGTCCAAGCTGCAGACAGTGACGTCGTCTCAACAAAACAAAATCGGCACATCTATGCCGGCAACACTGCGGTGGGCGCGAGCCCGAGCGGCCGTAAATTTCGGGTCTTCTATGGCGAGGATGGAACCGTCGTCTACAGCGACAGCAAAGGCCTCTCTCAGAAGGGAAAATGGCTGATCACCGGCGATGGCATGATGTGCTACGATTGGCGCCGCTGGAAGGACCGCTGTTACTCTCATCGTAAGGAAGGCGACACCTATCAAAGCTACCGCGAAGGCAAATCCAAAGGCTCACGCTTCGAGATTAAAAAGGGGAATGTGAAACTACAAAAGTAAAGCGTGGCGCATTCCTGGATTGCAGGCCTGCACTGCAATAATGACGCACCTTCGCAACGTGGATTGGTTTATAGAGCGCGCCATTACTCAAAACCTTTCCCGATTGGAAATGAAGATGCCTGTTGAAGACGAACACCCGTTGAACGGTCCGCACCCGACCGACCTGCGCTAGGGATAAGCAATAGGCGGGCCGGTATTCGCCGACCCGCCGCGCCTTTAATCAGTGACCGAACCGCGCGCCGACGAAACGAGTTGCAAATAAGCGCTAGAGCTTTCGGCCAACGAAGCCGAGGACAACGCACTCAACGATTCACCATCGGCCAGACGGTCGCCAGCATGACCGCGCAAGACATAGCGACCGTGCTCCTTACCAATACAAAACATTGGTTGTCCGCTCTTCGGATGCATGATCGCGACAAAGACACGCCCCTCTTCGGTTATGCCTTTCCCGACAGCGCCGGCAAGACCGCTCGCCATGAGCTGATAGCCAACTTCCACAACGCAATTCGCTTCGCTACGGCTCAATCCTTCTTCTGCACCTGCCAACATATCTAGACGCCCCGATCCAGCAATTTCGTTCGACAATCATGGTTACAGGGACGGTTTGCCTCCGACGTCACCCAAATGGCGTAATTTCGAAGACAAGGAAAATGCAGCGCGGATCGATTGCCGCGGCACCTCGCTCAAACTCAATGTATCGCAGCCCGTAACTTGTCCAAGCTACCGCCGCGCTTTACCGATCCCGGGAGGTCATGTCCGACGATACGTTCGGCCATTTCTGCCACATCAATCAGCCGTTCCAGATCGACACCCGTCTCAATTCCCATTTCAGCACACATAAACACCACATCCTCGGTACAAACGTTGCCCGCTGCCGGCTTCCCATGGCTTCCGGCAAAGGGGCACCCTCCAAGACCGGCAACGGATGAATCGAAAAGTGTCACGCCCATTTCGAGACCCGCATAGACGTTGGCGACACCAAGGCCGCGCGTATCGTGCAAGTGAAGCGCAACCTGCAGTTCCGGCCAACGTTCGCGGACCGCACCCACAACATTCTTGATCGATAAGGGGGTCGCCCACCCCATCGTATCCGCAAGCGATATAACGCCGATCTCGGTATCGTTTTCGTCGGCAATCGTTAAAATTTCTTCGATGGTCGAAAGGACCCGCGATACAGGAATTTCACCTTCGAAGTTGCAGCCAAAGGCCGCCATGACGCCGCCGCGATACATCGGAATGCCGTGCTTTTTGTACAGCGCCACCTGATTATGCTGAACACGCAAGTTTTGCTCACGGTCGCGGTTCGTATTTCGAATCATGAAGGCTTCCGAAGCACAATTCGAAATCGACCCTTTCAACGTTAGACCGTCCGCTTTGACGGCCCGCTGCAGCCCCTTTTCGTTCAGCCACAATCCCGTGTATCGAATGTCATCACGCTTGGTGACGCCGGAAACCACCGCTTCGGCATCCGACCAGCCCGGCACGCGTTTCGGGTTCACGAACGAAGCGATCTGGATTTCTTGCAGACCGGTATCCGACAACGCGTCGATAAAGGCAATTTTATCGGCGGTTGAAATCGGTCCCGGTTCGATTTGAAATCCCTCGCGCGGGCCTTCTTCATGAATCTCAATCGATTTCGGCATATCGGACATAGGTCGTTTCCCAATCAAATTGCAGCGTATGAGAAGAGCCTAATCGATCAAAAGCGGTCAGCGATAGGGGAAGTGTAAAATTTTTAGCCGAAAAGCGGTACAGCTGACTTCTTAACGTTCCGCCCCTAAGTCAATTTAGGGGCTTTGGACATATTCTAGCCGAGAGACTGCCGTTTTTCAGGCAATACACCCCAGGGCACATCGTGATCAGAGCGTTCATGCGGTGAAAGCGCACAGTATTTGAGCATTCTGCGGAGCGTTTCCGCTGCAATTTCGCCTAATTCCCGCGCCCGATCCGCCTCATCGTGCTGCGCAACCCGACACAGGCTCGTCGCCCATTGGCTTTGCTGATCGAGATAGTTCGAATAATCGACGGAAGTCACATGCTTTCCCGATTTTCGTGCCCCGGTCTCGATTCAACTTTAAAACGGTAACGGAACCGTTAATCCCCAACCATTTCGGGTTGTAGAACGCGGAACCGCGCCAGCATCAACCTTTTCCATGGCGTTCGCCGCAGGCAGAGTGCCCGGACGTTCCGTTATTCGATGTCGGTATTGTCCTGGCCCGGCCAAACCCCTTGTTTTGGCGAAAGCGCGCATTGAGAGGCAAAAGCTGCGAAACGCGTATTGTGGAAATATTATGACTAAGATCGTCCTAGATCATGAGCCGGTGCGGCATTGATCGCGACAATCCCGGCCACGACCAGGACGATTCCAACCCCCTTCCAGATACCGGCGCGCTCCTTCAGCATCAGTACTCCGACGAGCGCCACGCCTGCGGTCCCTCCGCCCGCCCAGATCGGATAAATGGTGCTGACCGGCAAATGCACAAGCGATAGGCTGATGAGATAGAACGCCGACCCGAAGGCGACCAGGGAAAATACCGTAGGCAAAGGCTTGGTGAAGCCGTCACTAAAACGCAGCCCGAGTGCGGCCGCGATCTCAGCGAAAATGGCCAAGCCGACAAGCAACCATGCGTAGGGCATTTTGCTCTTTCCTTTCATAAAAACCGAAGGACTGAAGCTTGGATTAGCAGTTCAGCATCCGCTTCTCTTCTCTGAAACCATGTTCACGATGATGACGCCAATGATGATCAGAATGATGCCGAGGGCCTTTACAGCGTTCAGCTCTTCCCCGAGCGCCACAACGCCGATGAACGCTACTCCTGCAGTTCCGCCGCCAGCCCAGACAGGATAAGCGATGCTTACCGGCAGTTTCTTCATGACCTGGCTGACGAGGTACAGCGCCAGCGCGAAGGCCGCGAGTGCGGCCACCGTGGGCAGCACCAGGGTGAACCCTTCGCTGAAGCGGAGACCAAGCGCGCCCCCGGTCTCAAGAGCAACTGCGAAGCCGAGCAGGACCCATGCGAAGGTTGTCGTTGCTTCAACCCTTTCCATGCCCGGTTCCTTTCAAAGTGTGCCATGATTGTTTTGTCATTATAAGCTAGTCGCCGAGGACCCGCCGCCGCTCTTCAAATTCTTCTTTATCGATCTCACCTCTGGCGAACCGTTCTTTTAGGATATCGAGGGGAGCTTTACCGAGTGTTGCGTGCGGTGCGCCACCATGTCCAGCCCCACCAAGCCAGCGTACCAAGAGCACGACGACGACGACCACCACGGCAATGAACACGATCATCATGATCGGGCCAAAGAACCAACCATGCCACCCACCGCTCCACATGTGTGGCCCATAATTGGGTGCGTGTGTTTGCTGCCCGAATGCTGGAGAATTCACGAGTAAGAATCCTCCCGTACACATCAACAAAGGAATTAGTCTGGTCATGGGTTCATTCTCCGTTACTTCGTCTGTCCATCAGGGAATCCGGCCCGCATATAGGTGACAATTTTCCAGATTTCATCCTTGTTCAGAACATCCTTAAATGCGGGCATTGCCGTTCCAATGGCTGCACCTCCATCAGAGATGGACCACAGCATGTACTCGTCGACCGCCATTGGCCTTTGAATCAGATAAGCGAGCAATGCCGGAGACGGGTTGAGCGAATTCGCTGCTTCGCCATCACCCATACCGGTAGGCCCATGACAGGATGCACAATTCTTCTGATAAAGAGCTCGGCCCTCACCGATGGTTTCGGCATTCGGCGAAAGCGGGTTTCGTGCGCCGCGATATAACGCCGGGATACCCTGGTGCATGAAGGTCCAATGCCGCGCCATCCTGTGCCGCATGCCGGGACCCATCCGACCAGGACCCCACATGTCACGTTGCATCCACTCTGGATTCCACCTGTCTTGGCAACACAGTTGTGTTTGAATGTCGGGGGACTGGGCCGTAGCGCCAGAAATATTGAGCGCGAACGCGGCCAATGCCGTAAGCGCCAGAGCCCCAAAAGTCACCAGGGTCAGACTCATTCTTATTTTTCTCATGTGGGTGCTCCTCGTCGTTCGCTCTGCGGAAACTCTCGCGCTATACAACGATCTTTCCACGTTGGGATTGCAATTGAAATACAAATATGAACAAATGTACATATGAAAGATAATAAGCTGCATAATCCACGAGTTGCCGCGCGGCTGGATGGGGCGAAAGCGATCGAGCTTGCGGAAATCTTTCGGTTGATGGGCGACCAGAACCGGCTGCGCATCATTATCGCCTGCACCGACGGCCCTATATGCGTTGGCGATATCGCTGCGGAGTTGGGGATCGCCCAGACACTTGTGAGCCACCATCTACGGCTCTTGCGTGCCGCGCGGCTCGTGCGGCCAAACCGAAAAGGCAAGCAGATATACTACACGGTTGCCGATGATCACATCAGCTGTGTCATTGCGGATATGGTCGACCATGTCTGTGAGCCTGGGGAGACTCCCTGATGCCTGGATGCACAACCTGTCCCGTGCCAAGCGTTGAACAGAGTTTTGACCCTCGATTTCGAACAATCCTCTGGGTAGCGCTGCTGTCCAACGCTGCCATGTTCATGGTCGAGCTGATTGCGAGCATCGTCAGCGGATCGGTCTCACTTCAGGCCGACGCGCTCGATTTTTTTGGCGATACGGCGAATTACGGCATCAGCCTCTTTGTACTCGGGATGTCCCTCAAGGCCCGAAGCGCAGCCGCGCTTTTTAAGAGCGCCACAATGGCCCTGTTTGGCTTCTGGGTAATCGGGAGCGCCGTCTATCGAGCAATCGTAGGAACTGTTCCCGATGCGGCAGTCATGGGCGGCGTGGGGCTGCTCGCGCTTGCCGTCAATATCAGCGTTGCGCTGATGCTGTTCCGCTATCGGGGTGGAGACAGCAACATGCGCTCTATCTGGCTGTGCAGCCGCAACGATGCAATTGGCAATGTTGCCGTCATGCTGGCCGCGAGCGGCGTCTTCATAACCGCTACCGGTTGGCCGGATATTGCTGTCGCGGCGATCATTGCCGGCCTTAATATTTCCGCAGCCTTTCAGGTTTTTCAGCAAGCCCGTGCGGAGCGTCGCGGCAAACAGCCACGCAGTGGGCCAGCCATGCAGCTGTGAAAGGAACGCTATGCCGGACACAAACGATGATTTCCGGCCTAGGGATGAGGCAGGAGGCCCGGTCAAACCCGTCGGCATCAAATTTATCCTGGCCAGTATCCTCCTGCTCGCCTTTGTCGGTTATCTTGTCTATGTCGCTGTAAGCGATCCGCGAGGTCCGCCCCCATCTTCCGGCGTTTATAAATCGTAGAAGCCCCTTTTCAGATTGAAGCTCTTTTAGGGCGCTTGATGATTGACGGTTCCGTCATGAACTTCCAACGCAGCGTTTATGATTTCCTTTCATTTGAATGCAACAGGTGGGACACGGAGTTCAAGCCCTGGAAATGTTCCGATGATGGCAAATTTCAGTCTTAGCCGCCGCTTATGAGACTTGGTCTTGCCTTTTCTGTCATCTTCTCGACTCTCTTTATCGATCTGTTGTCGAAATGGCTCATCAAAACGCACATCGTGCCCCCTTTGCGCGTAATCCCACTGACGTCCTTTTTTAACCTCGTGCTCGGCTACAATCGGGGGATGAGCTTCGGCCTTTTCGATTCAAATAACCTGTACGCCCCCTTCGCGCTGAGCGCCGTCGCAATTGTGATCATCATCGTCCTTTCGACCGCACTTTGGCGATCGAACAGCCTTCAGCATAGATTAGGTTTCGCTGCCATTATTGGGGGCGCGCTTGGTAATGTTGTCGACTGTCTCCATGATGGCGCGGTAACCGATATTTTGGATTTCTATGTCGGTGAGTACCACTGGCCAGCTTTCAACTTCGCTGATGCATTTATATTTTGTGGGGTAATCGCCCTCTTTATTCCATATGCCCGCGAGTCCACCGCCAGGCCATAATCGCTTCCTTGAGACGCTTAACGCTATAATTGTGTTTCAGGTTTGCGGGCGAGTGCGGCCATCATCGTCCAATCGAGGACAAGAATTATAAGACAAGTCTATAGTGCTTCAGATTCGGCCCGGTTGCCCGTCATACAGACGGTTTTTTCTTCCAATAATAGAGTTTCTTGAAACAGACCGCCTGGAGATCTGTATCACAGGCCTCAACGCCGATTCTGACGAATTCCCAGAATAGCGGCGGCTCTATACTCGAAAGCCGCCTCTTGAAAATTCAGCGAAAACGGCCATTTTCTTATCACTATCATCCAGGTTTGAACTATCTCAATCCCATGGTCCGGACGATCATTCGAATGTCGATTCTTGGCTAGGTCCGACCTATTCAATTCCGGTATCGTGAAGTCGAATCTGTCCCTGATTCCAGACCCTGTGCCGTCGAACGCTCTGGTCCCCTTTAAACCTGATGTGCTCTAGGGCTTAATCCATTTGCCGGCCTCGACGGCGCTCAAAAAATCCGATACCGACCGATTGAACAGTTCCGGCTCTTCCAGATTCACCAAATGGCCGCTCATCGGAAACATGTGCAGGCCGGCGCAGGGCAGCACTTTTTTCAGGAACAGGCTTCCTTCCAGGCAGTTACCGTCCTGATCGCCGACGATGATCAAGGTCGGTGTCGTCATCGCGCGCAACGTCTCTTCGATATCGTAGAAATTCGGCCGATTGAGCGGGACGCCGCGCGCGGTATAGGCGGAGCCGACGGCAGAATGTGCGATCAGACGGTCGCGGAACGCCGCCCAGCCGCGCGGATCCTTCAATTTCATGGGGACGCGGTTCGGCTTTTCTGCCTGGGTTCGGGCGACGGGCTCCATGCCCTCCTGTAGTAACCGGTCCGCGCGTGACAAGAAATCGTGCACGAACTCCTCTCGGTCCGTGCCTTTCACGCTCCCGTGACCGCCCGCCGCGACGACAAGGGAGAGGCAGCGGTCTGGATTTCGAATGCCGAGGAGAACGGCACTGTTCGCGCCTACCGAGAGACCGCAAAGATGCGCTTTCTCAATGCCCAATGCGTCGAGTAACCCGACGATATCGTCCAGCAGAATATCCTGCGAATAGGCATTAGGATCTTCCGGCACATCGGAGGGCGGATATCCCCGATAGGACATCGTAATGACACGATATCTGCGGGCGAAGTACCGCATCTGCGGCTCCCAACTGGCGTGATCACCCGCGAACTCGTGCATGAACAATAGCGGCGTGCCCGAGCCCGCCTCTTCGTAATAAAGATTGACCCCGTTCACGGTCGCCAAAGGCATAACGTACCTCCCGTTTTGACGCGCTCAGATGCCGCCGCTAAACATTTGCATGCGGCATTGCACCGCCGGTTCGGATCGCCCGCTGCGCCGTCGTCTGCAATAATTCGACGAGACCGACATGCGTGCTCAGCGGCAATCCATCTGCCGTCGGCTCAAGCCGCCCGGAAGTCCCATCGACCAATCCAATTTGCGGCGATGCCTCGAGCAGCCGACGCTCCAGATCCGGCGTGTGAATAAGGTCTTCGTTGCCTGTCATGATCGCCAAGGCGGCCGTCATCGCGTAACAACCCCAATTGGAAACGCCGACCGGGAAAAGAACATCGGTCTCTATTTTCGAACAAAGGACTTCGCCGTGGGGAATATGGGCCGCTACGGCGTCGGGGATAGCGCCCATGCCGATTTCATTGCCGCCGTCGCCGATACCGATCGTCGGAATGTTCCGCTTGGCCGCTTCCAGGACGACATGATCGAGCCGCGCCCGGCCTTCACTGTAATCTTCGCCGCGCGCATTACGGTAGGTGCCATCCTTCGACAATCCCGACCGTTCGACGGAGATGACGGCCTTGGGGTTAAGCTCGGATACCAGCGCCTCAGCGTGTGCGCGAGCTTCCGTGTCATCGATCTTTCCGCCCTCCACGACTGCGATGCTCGTGTATCGAGGTGTATCGACAGCGATTTGTGCCTGCATACGCGTCACCACATTGGGGCCCGCGACACGGGTTATCGCTGCGACCTTATCGCAGATCGTCTCGTCGACAAGGATGATCGGAATAGCGTTAAAACCATGTGTTATCGCGCGCGCCAGCGAGGCCACGCCGACAGGTCCGTCATTTTCCGCAATGGCCGAGGAAACACCCGCACGCGTCAGCGACCCGGTGATAATGAAAACATAATCGCCGCGTTCCAGCGTCGATAGCGGCCGGGCCGCCGCCGCGCAAAGCGCTTCGCTGGAGCGCGCACGCGCCGGTTCGTATAAACCGGTCATGCCGCGCTGCCCCATATCAAGGGTCACGATACGATCGATCAAATCAAACATCAGGCATGCTCCTCCAGGGTTTCCGAATTGGCCGCACGGCCGAGCGGCACGGATTGTTCGCCAAGCAGGTTTCGCAAGACGACGTCACGGACCTCATCCGTGTCCAACCCATACTCGTCGATCTGCGCGGCGCTGTCGGCGATGATGGCGTCGACATCCTGCATCATCTTCAAGCGTTTAAACAAATCCGGCCGATGGATTCCCATCGATTCTCCCAGAAGCTCCATGAAATTCACGACTTCAAACGGCCACTCCTTTTCATGCGCGCAGAGGTCGCGATGGCACGCGTGATAAACGCCGGCCAAGGTTGTGACACCGGCCGCTTCGGCGGCCTGAAGCTGTTCTGCATGCCAATCCTTGCGGACGCCGGGCGCGCCACTCAACGCCGTACACATATAGCCGATGCGCGGTTGCTCAAGGTCGACATACTCAAGGCCGGGTATCGCCTTCAAAATAGTAATGACCGCGTCCGTGATGCCCATGGCGCCGGCATGTTCATGCAATCCAACGCGCTTGTTAACGGGGTGTTTCAGGAGCGGCCGCAGATCGTCCAATCGGCCCGCAAGATAGTTGACGAACATCGTCATCCCAAAGGGGTCTTCAGCCTCCTGCGCGGGCAAAACCGATTCCCCCAACTGAATCTGGCAGGTCGGGCACCAGGACAGCACCTTAGCGGCGCCTGTGCCGAAGAACCGGTCGACGGTGCGTTCCCCCTGGCGTCCCGCATTGCCCGCATCGCCTGCCCTCATCTGCAATATCCCGCAGCAATCGGACGGACCGCCATAGACGGCATAGTCGATATCGAGCTGGTCCATGACATCGAGGCAGAGCAGTGCAATATGTGGCGTCCGCAAAACATTACAGCCCGTGTAGAACACCAGATCGGGAACCGGCGCGTCCGCAGACCGCTGCCCGCGCGACAGCCGGGCAAGATCGTCCGGTTTCAACTGCAGGCGGGACAGCACACGAACCGCGCGCGCCATCTTCTTGAAGTTATCTTTCCCGGCGTCCCGGACCGCATCCTCCGCCGTATCGCGCTTCCGGGCCAGCCGCGCCAGATGCACCATGAAGCGCGGGTTAATGCCGTCGTCGCAGGCATCGATGCAATGACCGCTGCCGGAACACGCGCTGACCCAGCGCTCAGCGGCTTCCGGACCGGCACCTGTCTGCAAAATTTCGATGACGCCCGCGGCGACACTCGCCGAATCCGAAATGTCGATACCGGTCAAATCCGGCATCGGACACACCTCGACACAACGG
>JAJFJB010000230.1 GCA_021774435.1 Alphaproteobacteria bacterium | reverse complement strand
CTCGATTCTGTTGCAGAACTCGGTGTTGCTTCGGACATGCTGCGCGATACCGCGGTTTGTTAGTTTTTGACCCGAAGCCGTCATCAGCGATTCCGGATACGAACGAAAGCGGTGCAGATTGGGCTGTAGTTAGCCCGATCGCTCAATGAAATAATAAACTGGAGTGACTGGCTGTCAGAACGGCAAGAAACGGGTGGATCATCGACCCCTATCTTTCTATCTCTGCGCATGGGTGAATTCTTCCAAAGGGACGAGAGATGCAAACGGCAAAGACAATGGATGGACAGGATTGGGGCCTGTTGATCCTACTTTCGGTTCTGTGGGGCGGCGCATACTTCTTCGCGGGCGTTGCTGTTAAAGAGCTGCCGCCGTTAACCGTCGTGTTGGCCCGTGTCTCTTTGGCGACGGTCGCCTTGCTGCCGCTATTTTGGTATCTCGGCCATTCGTTGCCAAAGTCCATTTCCGGCTGGCTTCCGTATTTTGGCATGGGTCTTTTGAACAATGTACTTCCGTTCGGTTTCATATTCGCTGGCCAGACCCTGATCACGGTCGGTCTTTCCTCGATCATCAATGCCATGACGCCGCTGTTTACTGTTCTCGTTATGGCCAGCTTTCAGCAGGAACGACTGACCGTCAACCGTGTCATCGGGGTGCTCCTGGGCGTTGTCGGGGTTGCCGTGTTGCGGGGGTTTGAGGGACCGATTGACGGTAGCCAGACCCTCGGTATCGCCCTGTGCCTGGCCGGTGCACTGAGCTATGGCTTCGCCGCGCTTTGGGGTCGCAAGTTCCTCGTAGGTGTTGCGCCGGTAAAGTCCGCGACCTGCCAGTTGATGTGCTCGACTCTGATCATCGCCGTGGTTGTTTGCCTCATTGACCGGCCGTGGACGCTTCCCGTCCCGAGCCAGGGTGCGATGTGGTCGCTCGTGGCGCTTGCCGTCTTTGGCACGGCAGTCGCCTACATCGTCTTTTTCAAGATCCTGGTTCGCGCCGGTGCCAGCAATGTCATGCTCGTGACTCTACTGATACCGGTAACCGCGCTTATCTTGGGAAATGTCTTCCTCGGCGAACCGATCCATTCGAAAGAGATCATCGGTGCTGTCATTATCGGTGCCGGACTGTTGTTCATCGATGGCCGCGTGATCAATCGGTTGATCGGAAATTACACTGCCGCCAACTGAGCGGGAATGGGCACAGGCGATGTCTGTTTGGCTAAAAATGCCCTTCGTGGCCCTATAAGAACGACGTCCGCGTTCCTCTTACTCCGAACACGCCATCGCCAAGGGCACAACTCACCCAACAATTCACCGTTAAACCGGCAATCCACCCGATCGAACCAAGGGAACTAAACAGAGGGAGTTACTCGCTAATCACTCTCGGAAAATGGATAATCACCTTATGATCATCAGCAATGTCACGCATAACAAACCGGAAGTTTTATCGTTTTCTATCGGTAAATTAAAATTCAGGAGCGGCGTTTTATTTAATCTCTTTTCGCCTTAACTCGTTGATTTCAATATCATGTCCATCAACTTGCAATCCTCAGGTGGGGTTTTCGAGTCTCTCCTGCGGCACAATAACTCCAGACAATTGCACGCGCGCCAGAAGCGAATTTCAAGCCGGAACCCGCCAACATTATAGTTAATTAATCCTATAAATTGAGCTACTTACCGCGATTCACACGGTTCCGCTGAACCATCTTGCCGGATTGCCGGGCACCATGCTAGCTAGCGCCGCCGTTCAAAAAACATCTATAGCAGTCGGGCCAGGGGAGGAAGGCGGCGGGTGAGTTACGATCTAAAGGACCTCAATGTATTGCTCGTCGAAGACGATCTATCGATGCGCGAACTGCTCCGTGACATCTTGCTCGCATTTGATGTCGGTAGTGTTGAAACGGCGCTGGATGGCTCGCGAGCATACGATCTGATGCGGCGATACAGCGCGGATATTGTCATCGTGGACTGGCTGATGTCCCCGGTGAACGGACTTGAATTGGTCAAGCGCATCCGCAACGCTAAAGACTCGCCAAATGCCTATATCCCGGTGATCATGCTGACGGCCTTTACCGATATCAAACGAGTCAAAGAGTGTCGCGACGCGGGCGTAACGGAATTTCTGGCGAAACCTGTCACGGCCCAAACGTTCTATAGCCGCATTGTGTCAGTGATTGAAGATCAGCGCACTTTCGTGCGCTCAGAAACCTATTTCGGGCCCGACCGGCGTCGTGCCGATCGTCCCTATCCGGGTCCGGACCGACGTTCCGACGGATCGATTGTCAACATCGACTCGCAGAATTGGAATGACAGCCACACCATCGCTTGAGACGCTCCGTGGCGTTCTGCCAAACCTATCACCCGATGCTCATAGCGAAACGCTATTGAAAGTGGGTCATCACCTCTTCGCCGAACCGCCGCATCGACGCGATATTCTGTTCGTGATCCATATCGCCGAAGCCAGTCTGGCAAAGGAGATGCTGCACACCGACGTCGCGCAATTCGGCGACCTGTTCCCGGACCCGTGATGGCGAGCCATAAATCGATCCGGTTTCCAGCACGTAGGGAACCGCGACATCATCCCCGACCGAAGGGTCGGTCCAGGCATTCAGCATCGCCGGATCGATTTCGAAATCAGCCGGATTATGTTCCTCGCGCACATGCATCATATGTTCGCGCGTTTGCAGCAGCAGCGCCGACAGTTCGTCTTCGGCCTGGGCGTCCGATTCCGCGACATAGACGTTCCGCCACAACGCGCTTTGCGCCAGGAGCTTGGCGCGCGTTTCCGCGTCGTGCCCCCCTTCGTCAAGACCGGCCTCGTACAACGCCCAGCGTTCCTTGATCCGGTCGACGGGTAATCTTGCAGTGAGGATCGGGATGCCAAGCCGGCCGCACTCGGTGAAGGAGCCGGGCGAAATGACGCTGCGCCACAACGGTGGCGACGGTTGCTGGACGGGACGCGGGCGGATTTCCGGGATATGGAGATCGTAATATTTGCCCTTGTAGGTCAGCGGCGCTTCGCGCCAGGCGCGCTCCAAAATCTCTACCGCTTCTTCCATCCGCGCGCGGCTGTCATCGCTGCGCAGGCCGTGACCAACAAATTCATACTCGTTGTAGATCGTCCCCTTGCCGACACCGACATCGATACGGCCGTTGCTCAGATTGTCCAGCAAGGCGAGTTGCACCGCGAGACGGACAGGATGATGGAAGGGCATCTGCACGACGGCAAAGCCGATACGGACCTTCTCCGTCCGCATGGCCAAAGCCGACGCAAAAGTGAGCGCATCGTTATAAACGCTCTCGCCGGTGAAATAATGCTCCGTCAACCAGACATCGCTGAACCCCAGAGCCTCGGCATAAACAACCTGGTCGATCTGTTGATTAATCCGGGCCGCATCCTCGCTGGGCGACGGCGACAACGACAAGGTAAGCCAACCAAACTGCATGCCTATTTCCTCAACAAGTTACATCGCGCGCGGCGGTAATACGGATTTCGATGAGTGATTCCGGTTTCGACATATTTGCCGAAACACAGGACCGTGCCGGCGGGTTCTCCGGATCGATCCAGTCGTTCCAAACCATGTTGACCGTCGCATAGTCGCTCATGTTCTTCAGCCAGATTTGGGCTGTCAATAAGTTCGACTTATCACTACCTGCATCCGAGAGATAACCATCGAAGATTGCCAAGATCTGCCGCGTCTGTCCGGCAATATTCGCGTTTCGGTCCGGTGCGGTTGTGCAAACAGTTACCCAGTCGCCCCGCGCCATCCCAAGGCAAATCGACGGCCGGCCCGGCCCGTGAATGATGCCATAACGTGCGGTTGCCATGGTGCTATGCCTCTATGACCGCAGAGACAACGATCTCGACCAGCGCCTCCGGGCAGAAGAGCTCGCCACTCACGCAGGCCCGCGACGGCGGGTTTTCCGGATCGACCCAGCTATTCCAGACGGCATTCATCTCCTGAAACAGAGCCATATCGCTGATCCAGATTTGGGTGGTCAGTACGTTATATTTGTTCGTCCCGGCCTGGGCCAAAAGCGCATCTATCGTCGTAAGAACTTCACGGGTCTGCGCCGTAGCGTCACCTGACAGATCCTGCGCGGTAATGCCGGCGAGATAAACCATATCCCCATGAATGACGCAGCGGCTCATAATCGGGCCGGGTGCCGCGGTTAATTCCATACGTTGTATCGCCACCGCGCGCTCCTTCGTGACTGTTTGACCACAGGACAGCACGAGTATCTTAGGGGCTCATCCCGGCATCGCAAAGAAATCGCCTCTTTTCAGTGTGCCTATTCGGTGCTTTTACAATCAGTTTCCAATTTAGTAGGGTTCCGAGCAGAAGGGGCCTTAGACACGCAAAGCTGGCAGTTCCAAGCTTGCCCCGCACCGTATGAAAAATGGAGTAGTAGGATGGCCGTTGCCGAAATGATCAAGAAATCCGACATGAGCGATGCCGAATGGCAGACACGCGTCGATCTCGCCATGTTGTACCGTGTGCTCGCGAAATACCGCATGACGGATTTGATTTACACCCATTTATCCGCCCGCATTCCCGATGAGCCGAATACCTTCCTGATCAATAATTACGGCGAGATGTTCGACGAGGTAACGGCGTCGAGCCTGGTCAAAATGGATATGGACGGCAATGTCATCGGCGACAACGATCAGTTCAATTTTGCCGGCTATTGCATCCACAGCGGCATCTATATCGCCCGGCCCGATGCGATGTGCGTGACGCACACCCATACCCGTGCCACGGTCTCCGTTTCCGCCATGGCAGGTGGGTTACGGCCCTTGTCACAGCATTCCCTGTTTCCGCTCTACAGCATGGCCTATCACGATTACGAAGGCCCGGCGAACGACTTGGCCGAACGAGAATCATTGGGCCGCGATATCGGCGACAAATTTTGCATGATGCTGAAGAATCACGGCTCGCTCTGCCTTGGGCGGACAATCCCGGAATGTTTCGAATTCACCTATTACTTCGACACGTCGTGCCAAATCCAGATCGACGCCATGGCAAGCGGCGAAATATCCGAAATCCCCGATGACGTCGTTGCCGACGCGCACCGGCAATATAAAACCCGTTTCGAATCCGGCGAAATAGGCCAGCGCGCCTGGGAAGCGCTTCGCCGGCAGCTTGACCGTGAAGGGGCAAACTACGCGACTTAGCGCATAGATCGGTTGCAATGCGCGGACCATCGTGAAATTGTCCGCGTCATGCGAACGACGAATAATCTTCGACAAAATTGCTGGCGGCCTGTCTGACAGGCGGCCAGCAATCTATTTTACCATTGCGGGGCTGCCACGAAATCGGGCGGCCCTTCGTTTTTTCTCGGATGTACCGCTCTATCACACGCAGCGTCGCACTCTAACGTGGAGGAAGCGATCATGGCTGATGAGTTTAAATTGGAAGATGTTCTGCCCTGGGGCAGGAACAGGGCGGAATACGAAGCGTTCTTCGACCTGAGGGAAACCGGGCCCGCCTCCAAGCTGCTCGATTGTGCCGGCGGGCCGTCCTCGTTCAATGCGGAAATGACGGCGGCGGGTTATCGGGTTGTTTCAGCCGACCCGTTATATCAGTTCTCTGCCAAGGACATCGAAGGGCGCGTCGAACAGACCCGCACGAAAATGCTTGCCGGTCTGCGGGCGGCGAAAGATCGCTTCGTCTTTACCTGGCATCAGTCGATCGAACGCCATGACGAAGTTCGCATGACAGCGATGCGTGGTTTCTTGGGTGATTTCGAGCGTGGCAAATCCGAGTCCCGCTACGAAGCGGCCGCGCTGCCTGACTTGCCCTTCGCGAATGATACCTTCGATATCGCGCTATGTTCACATTTCCTGTTTCTCTACAGCGACCATCTGAATGCAGACCAGCACACCGCTTACATCGCGGAAATGATGCGGGTCGGCGCCGAGGCGCGGATCTTTCCGCTGCTCGACCTCGATGGCGAGCCGTCGCGGCATGTCGATCCTGTCCGGCTGGCTCTTGAGAAACGGGGCTTCGAGACCGCGATCCAGCGGGTCGATTATGAGTTCCAAAAGGGCGGGCACAGCATGTTGCGGGTCACGACATCTTAAGCAGAAGGATTGGCTACCGGTCGGGACGGTAGGGGGAGAGATCCAACCCAGGGTCGCGGCCAGCCGCCAGATCGGCAATGATCTGGCCCGTTGCCGGTCCCATCGTGAGACCGAGATGGCTATGTCCGAAGGCGAGCAGAACGTTGCGGTACTTTGGCGAACGACCGATGACGGGCACGCTGTTGGGCAGGGTCGGCCGCCGGCCCAACCAGATGCTCTGTTCGTCGAGCTCCAGATCGCGAATTGATTCGCCGGCGAACGGCAACATGCCGCGAATGCGACGATAATCCGGTGGCGCATCGACCTTGGCGTACTCGACGCCGGTCGTAACGCGCAGCCCGTCCTGATGCGGCAGGATAGCGAATTTACGGTCTGCGAAGGTGATGAAGCGTTTCGGCATCACCGGCGGCTTCGGCAACATGATGTGGTAACCGCGCTCGGCCTCCAGCAAGACCGAGCTGCCAAGCCGCCTTGCCATATCGCGCGACCAGGCACCCGCGGCCAGCACAATTAATTCGCCTTCCAGGTTGCCGTTACTCGTCACGACGGTGCGGGGCAATCCCTCCGAGAACTCAATGTCCCGCGCCTCGGCACGCACGATGCGACCACCCTTGGCGACGAAATGCTCGGCAAAGCGACTGACGATTTTACCAGGATTCAGCGCGGTGCTGGAATCCGGCATGAAGATCGCGTGTTTGAAAATCGGCTGCAATGACGGTTCGAGCTGACGCAACTCATCTTCGTTCAAGACGTCGTAGCGGCAATCATTCTTTTCGAGCAACTCCCGTTCGAACGCCGACGCGGCGAAAGATTGATCCGTCTTGAAGACCTTCAACGAACCATTGCGGACAACAAGATCACCTGTACCGGATTCTTCGAGTAAGATCTGATAGGCATCGTGGACGCGGTGAATGATGCCCGCGATGGCGCGGCCGCTGTCTTCGACATGCGCACGAGACGAGTAGCGCAGAAACGAAAGCAGAAACGGCGTGAGGCGGAAAAGATAACGCCATTGAATGGCAAGCGGACCCGTGGGATCAGCCAGCATGCCTGGCAATTTCTTGTAAATACCGGGCAACGCCGTCGGCATGACCGAGCTGCTGCTGATCGAGCCGGCATTTCCGAACGACGTCTGGTCCGATGATCCCGGCACGGCTGGATCGACAACCGTGACTTTGTGCCCGTCACGCTGCAGAAACAAAGCACAACTAATTCCGACGATTCCGCCACCAATGACGATCGTATCTTTTCCGTGGTCGGAATTCATGGCGTCTCCTAGTTCGAATCGGTAGTGGGCCTGCATCGCGATTTTGCACGAGACGAGATTACCCATTTCCCGATTAAGCGCGAGCGGATTCACAAAGGTGCCCGAACCAAGACATTTTTGGATCGAACCTTCTCGTTCTGCTTTTAAGAAACGCTACTGTGTGATTCGCCGCGCCGCGCGTCAAGCGCCCGCGGCGCACGTAAATTTTAGCCTTGGACCTGGGCTATCGAGCCGTCAACGCGCGCGCGAATTGTAAGACCCGCATCGCCGCCTTCGCCACTTAGTCCCCTATCGAGAACTTCCTGCATCGCGTCCAAATGGGTTTCGACAACGCCACGTTTTAGTGACGAATAAGCGCCGCAAGCACGCAGATATAGACGGAGCGAATCGGCGATTTCGCTGATAAGCGGATAATTGAATGAAGCCCCTTGGCCGGTAAAATTATGGGCGAACCGGCGTAGTTCCATCATTTCCTCTTCAGGATTATCGCCACAAAATTCACTGAAACGGCTTTTCATCTCGCGTAAATTGCATTTTGCGAGCGATGGGTACTCACCAATCAACTTCTCCACCGCCGACTGTGCGGCCTCAAAATCGACCGTTGGCGGCAACGTAACTGCGGCAGCATCGGCCTGTTCGGTTTCGTCAAGGAAAGCCATTTTGGTTCACCAATAAAGCGAAAACAGACGTTCCTTCACATTAAGCGAAGCAGTTTAAGGATTCGTAAACCTGTCGGCACTGGAGCCCGCCGAGTGCCCCAACTCCATTCTCGTAAGAAATTTTCTTGCAAGACAGTGCGAGCCGCCCTAAACGCATTGACTACAAAGGTATAAGTACGGATCATCGAAATTCTACGATGTCCTGATTATCCCTTTAGTTGCTGGCGAGCCATCGTTGGCAATCGAGTCCTGTTGGCCCTGGAGAAACGGCGGCCCTGAATGTTTTTATATCTACCGATCGCCGAATTGTCGGTGAACGTGTTCGTAATTCTAGGGCTGGGAATAGGGGTCGGCATGCTTTCCGGGATATTCGGGGTGGGCGGCGGCTTTCTTATGACGCCACTTCTGATTTTTCTGGGAATACCACCGGCAGTCGCAGTCGGTACCGAAGCCAATCAGATCGTCGCCTCGTCGGTTTCGGGGGTTATGGCGCATTGGCGTCGCGGCAACGTTGATTTCAAAATGGGCTCCGTGCTCTTGGTCGGTGGTGTCGTCGGTTCGACCTTTGGCGTCTGGCTCTTCAGATTGCTCAAGGACCTCGGGCAAATCGACCTCGTCATCATGCTCTCCTATGTCGTATTTCTTGGCATCATCGGTTTCCTGATGCTGGTCGAAAGCATCCGCGCGATGCAACAGGCTCGTTCGCCGTCGCGTCGGCGAAAACTACACCAGCACAACTTCTTGCATGGCCTACCGTTCAAGATGCGGTTTCGTCGCTCGAAGCTCTATATCAGCGTCTTGCTCCCGCTTCTGATCGGCGTCTTCGTCGGTATCCTCTCGGCGATCATGGGCGTCGGTGGCGGCTTCGTCATGGTGCCGGCCATGATCTATCTGCTTGGTATGCCGACTGCCGTCGTTGTTGGCACATCGCTCTTTCAAATTATTTTTGTTACCGCGAATGCGACCTTCCTTCAGGCGACGTTCAATCAGACTGTCGATGTCGTCTTGGCCATCCTTCTTCTCATCGGCGCTGTGATTGGCGCCCAGTTGGGAACTCGCGTTGGTTCGAAATTGCGCGGCGAACAACTGCGTGGTTTGTTGGCGCTGATGGTTCTCGCGGTGTGCGGTAAGATTGTCTTCGATCTGCTGGTAACGCCGGAAGACCTTTACATACTGGCGCTGGGGGGCGGACATTGACCTGGCGCAGGACGCTTCTGGCACTAACGTTACTGGCCTGGACGACCTCCGCCGCCAAAGCCGAACCGGTCATCGTCGACCTGTCCAAAAATTTTGTCGCAATTACCGCGGGGTTCACGGGTACCGAAGTGCTCCTTTTCGGCACCACGAACGGTTATGGCGAAGTCGTCGTTGTGGTCGAAGGACCGAAAGAGGTCCTCGCGGTCCGTCGGAAAGAAAAAGTAGCGGGTATCTGGATAAACGGACGACAAGTCGACTTCGTGAATGCGCCGGCCTTCTATAAGATCCTTTCGACGAGCAGCCTGGACGAATGGCTGCCACTCTCAGTCCGGGAAGCCAACCAGATCGGGGTCGAGTATCTCGATTTACAGCCTCGCGACGAAATTGCCCCCGCCGAGGCGGCGGAATATCGCGCCGCATTAATTCGCAACAAGCAGCGAATTGGGCATTATGGCCAGGTCGAAGCGCGGATGAAAATCGTCGATGGCCGGCTTTTCAGAAGCAACGTCTATTTTCCCGCCAACGTCCCCGTTGGAAAATATCAGGTCCGCACCTATCTGGTGGACAAGGGAAAGATCGTCAGCAAAAGAACGATGCCTCTCACGATCAACAAGATTGGCATTGAGGCGGACGTGTTCCGCGTGGCGCATGAACACAGCGCACTTTATGGCATCGCTGCGATAGTTATTGCCGTGTTGGCGGGGTTGGGCGGCAACGCCTTGTTCCGCAAGGGATAAGTTAACGCATGAGTACCGTTTTAGACACGAAGGGCTTCAATTGTCCCATCCCGGTCCTAAAGGCACGCCGTTCGATGCGCAATCTTGCGATTGGCGATGAACTGACGGTATTGGCGACCGACCCGGCATCGCAGATCGATATGCGCCATTACTGCAACACGGCAGGACATGAAATGATCAACTCGTCGGAAGAGGACGGCGTCTTTACTTATGTCATCCGCAAAGGTGCCGACTGATCCTCAAAGTATAAGGACCGCCCGGAAATCGTTGACGTTGGTCAGCGTTGGTCCGGTCTTCACCAAATCGCCAATCGGTTCAAAAAAGCCATAGGCGTCATTGTCCGCGAGGTGCCCGCGCGGATTGAGGCCTGTTTTCAACGCACGCTGCAACGTATCGGGTGACACATAAGCACCGGCGTTGTCCTCGCTGCCATCAATTCCGTCCGTGTCACAGGCTATCGCGTGAATGCCTGAATCACCATCCAATGCGATCGCCATCGCCAACGCGAACTCACCATTGCGGCCTCCTCGCCCCTTACCCTGCATCGTTACCGTCGTCTCCCCGCCGGAAAGCAAGACGGCAGGCGCTTGGCCGGGCTGGCCATGCCGGGCAACCTGCCGGGCGATGGCCGCGTGCACATATCCGACATCACGGGACTCCCCCTCGATGGCATCGCCGAGAATGATCGGCGTTATCCCCGCCTGCCGTGCCTTTTCCGCCGCGGCTTCGAGCGAGGCCTGCGGCGTAGCGATCAAAACCGTTTCACAGCGGTCCAGCCGCGGGTCGCCAGGCTTTGGCGTTTCATCCGCCGCCGCGCGCAGACACGCTTCGACTGCGGGCGGTGCTTTGACGCCATAACGGACGAGGATTTCGCGCGCGTCCTCATAGGTCGTGGCGTCCGCGACGGTCGGCCCCGACGCGATCACAGCCGGATCGTCACCCGGCACGTCCGAGATACTGAGCGTGACAACCCGCGCCGGTGCTGCGGCGATGGCCAACCGGCCACCCTTCACGGCAGATAGATGTTTGCGCACGCAATTCATCTCCGTAATGTTCGCGCCCGAGCGCAGCAGAGCCCGGTTCACGGCCTGCTTGTCGTCGAGGGTCAATCCGTCGGCCGGCAAGGTCATCAGTGCGGACCCGCCACCGGAAATCAGGCAGAGCACCAGATCGTCCGCCGTCAGCCCCTGCACGGTTTCCAGGATCCGCCACGCCGCCGCCGCGCCCGCCGCGTCGGGCACCGGGTGCGCGGCCTCGACGATTTCGATCTGTTCGCACGGCACCGCATGGTCGTAGCGCGTTACCACGAGCCCGGACAGCGGCCCATCCCAATGCTGTTCCACGACCCGCGCCATGGCCGCCGAGGCCTTCCCCGCACCGATGACGATGGTCCGGCCTTTAGGTCGCAGGGGCAAGTGCTTCGGCAAGCATAGAGTCGGCTGTGCAGCATCGACGGCCGTCTGAAACAGGCCGGTCATAAACACACGAGGGTCGGAAATAGTCATCGGTTAGCGGAAGTCGACCGGCACGCCCGGCGGCGGCGAATACCCCAGATCGCCGCGTTCAATTACCGCATCACGGCCGCCATGGCGCATCATCTGCGCTTCCTGGCGCGCCTTGCATCGTGCATCGACGTCTTCGGGGTCGCAGATCGCGCGTAGTTTTGCCTCGCAGACCGCACGAATTTCGGCATGGGCGGGATTCTCGCCGAGATCGACCAGCTCTTCCGGGTCCGCCGCCAGATCGAAAAGCTGCGGCGGGTAACCAACGTAGTAGACGTATTTATATTGGCCCTCACGGATCATGAAGGCCCCGGTGGTCGAGCCCATCGCGTGATATTCCGACAGCACCGTCCGGTCCGGTTCGGCCCCTTCGGTCAACGCGAAGAGAGATTGGCCGGGATAGGCTTTCTCGGCGTCGTTCAGGGGCTCGCCGGCGCACGCCATGAAGGTCGGGAAGCAATCGACATGCGTCACCGGCGTATCCCGTACGACACCAACCGGCACATCCGGCCCCGCCAGGATCATCGGCACGGCGGCGGCTTCTTCATACATCGTCGACTTGCCCCACATCCCGCGCGAGCCGAGATTGTCGCCATGGTCGCTTGTGTACATTACGTTGGTGTCGTCGGCGAGCCCGGCCGCGTCGAGGGCCGCCAGCACCTTACCGATGTTATCGTCGAGAAAACTGCACAACGCGTAGTAGGACGAAACCGCGACCCGGACATTTTCGTCGTCCGTGAAATGGTCGTCGTAATTGCAGCTCCCCGCATAGTCGTGGACATAGGGATGCGTCGGCCGCTCGTCTTTGCCATAGAGCTTCGGCCACGGCATCGAATTCGGCGGATACAGATCGTAGAATTCCTGCGGCGCGGTCAGCGGAAAATGCGGACAGACCCAGGAGACGAACAGGGTCCAGGGCTTGTTATGCGCCTTTGCCGCCGCTTGCTTGAGCCAATCGACCGCCGCGGCAGTGATGTCGCGGTCATAGGCGGTGTATTCGCTTTCGCCCGGCCCCGCGGAACGGGCAATCTTGTAGGCGCCACCGCGCACCGGCAGATCGTTGCGGACCAGCCCCATCAGATCGCCGAGCCCTTCGACGACATGCATCGCCAGCTTCGACTCGCTGAATCCGTTATCGTCGTCATTGCTGCGGAAATGCAGCTTGCCGATCGACACCACCTCGTGCCCCGTGTCGCGCAACCGGTGATGCCAGCTCGGCACCGTGCCCTCGTAAGGGTCGGCATTGTCCCAATAGCCGATCTGATTGATGTACTGCCCTGTCGCGAACGTCGCCCGGGCCGGAATGCAGATCGGCGAGTTGCAGTAGGCGTTCGTAAACCGCGTCCCGCGCGCCGCCAGCGCATCGAGGTGCGGCGTCTTGGCGATTTCATTGCCATGACAGCCGAGGATGTTCGCATTGTGCTCGTCGGACATCAGGACGAGCATGTTCTTGGGCTGCATGGATGGTACTCCTCAGGTGGGCGATCTGGACGGCGCATCCTACATCGGCACTCGCCACACCGTCACCCCTGTCTACTCGGACCCTCTGCCATGAAACACACCTCAATCGTCACCCTCGGGCTTGACCCGAGGGTCCATGCATCAACGAGAGCGTCTGCCATCGACATGGATACTCGGGTCAAGCCCGAGTATGACAAGAAAAAGTTCGAATATGACGAAACAAGAAACGAAAGCGTGCCGGGAAAACCTCCCCGCCGCCGCACCGCCTATGCCATACTGCGCGACACCATGACCACCACCCTCCCCGCCCGCTTCAACGACTGGTTCGCCGCCCGCGACTGGCGCGCGCATGACCATCAGCTCGCCATGCTGGACGCGGCAAGGACGGGTCGGGACGCGTTGCTGATCGCGCCGACCGGCGGCGGCAAGACCCTGGCGGGGTTCCTGCCCTCCCTCATCGACATCGCCGAAAACGACCCCGTCGGGCTGCACACGCTTTATATCTCGCCGCTGAAGGCGCTGGCCGTCGATATCGAGCGGAACTTGCAGACCCCCATTCAGGAGATGGGCCTCAGCATCGCCGCCGAAACCCGCACCGGGGACACGCCGCAGCGCAAGCGCAAACGGCAGCGCGAGAAACCGCCGCACCTGTTGCTGACGACGCCCGAATCCTTGGCCCTGCTGCTCAGCTATGCCGATGCGCCACGCATGTTCCGCAAACTGCGCACCGTGATCGTCGACGAGCTGCACGCGCTGGCGGGGACCAAGCGCGGCGATCTGCTGGCGCTCGGCATGGCCCGGCTCAGCACGTTGGCGCCGAACAGCCGCCGGGTCGGACTCTCCGCCACGGTTGCCTGGCCGGAAGCGCTCGCCGCCTGGCTGTCGCCCGAGGCCGACCCGGCCCAGGTCGCGCGCATCACCAGCACCGAGGCCGCCAAGCCAGAGGTCCGCATCCTCGACAGCAAGGAGGAACTGCCCTGGTCCGGGCACATGGCGAAACACGCGCTTCCGGAAGTCTACGACGCCATCGCCAAGCACCGGACCACCCTCGTCTTTGTGAACACAAGGGCGCAGGCCGAGATCGTGTTCCAGCAGCTCTGGCGCATCAACGAGGAAAACCTGCCCATAGCACTGCATCACGGCAGCCTCGCCCGCGAGCAGCGCCGCAAGGTGGAAGCCGCCATGGCGCGCGGCGAGTTGCGCGCCGTCGTCGCCACCTCGTCGCTCGATCTCGGCGTCGATTGGGCCGCCGTCGATCTGGTGGTGCAGGTCGGCGCGCCGAAGGGCGTGAGCCGCCTGGTGCAGCGCATCGGCCGCGCCAACCACCGCCTCGACAGCCCGAGCCGCGCCCTGCTCGTCCCCGCCAACCGGTTCGAGGTGCTGGAATGCCGTGCCGCGCTGGAAGGGGTCGAGGCGCATACGCTCGACGGCGACCCGCCCAAGGAAGGCGGCCTCGACGTGCTCGCCCAGCACCTGCTCGGCCTCGCCTGCAGCGCCGCCTATCAGGCCGACACCCTGTATGACGAGGTCCGCCGCGCCGCCCCCTATGCAAGCCTGTCGCGCAAGGACTTCCAAGACACGCTGAATTTTGTCGAGAATGGCGGCTACGCGCTCGGCGCCTATGAGCGCTATCACCGTCTGGCCCGCACCGAGGACGGCGGCTACCGCATCGCCAGCCCGCGCGGCGCGCAGCGCTACCGCATGAATGTCGGCACCATTGTCGAGGCCGTCACCATGAAGGTGAAGGTCAAGGGCGGCCCGGTGCTGGGCGAGATCGAGGAATATTTCATCCTCGGGCTGGAGATCGGCGACACCTTCGTCTTCTCTGGCCAGATGCTGCGTTTCGAGGGCGTGCGCGAGACCATGGCCATCGTCTCGCGCAGCTTCGGCGACGCGCCCAAGGTCCCGGCCTATCAGGGCGGCCGCCTGCCACTCTCGACCCATCTGGCGGAGCGGGTCCGCGCGATGCTGGCCGACCCCAGGCGCTGGCGCGACCTGCCGGATCAGGTCGGCGAGTGGCTGCAACTGCAGCGCTGGAAGAGCGTGCTGCCCGGCCGCGACAATCTGCTGGTGGAATGCTTCCCGCGCGGCGACAAACAATACCTCGTCGCCTACTGCTTCGAGGGCCGCAACGCGCACCAGACGCTCGGCATGCTGCTGACCAAGCGCATGGAGCGCGCGGGGTACGGTCCGCTTGGCTTCGTCGCCACGGACTATGTGCTGGCGGCGTGGTCGGTGCATCCGGTCGGCGATATC
>JAJFJB010000229.1 GCA_021774435.1 Alphaproteobacteria bacterium | reverse complement strand
CGAGCGTATTCTGTGAGGAGTTAGGTTGATGACCGAACACAAGCTGGACCCGATCACGCTGGAGATGTTCTGGCGTCGGTTCGATTCCACGGTTGATGAGTTGGCGGCGACGCTGAAACGGACATCCTTCTCGACGGTTGTCCGTGATGTGAATGATTACGCAACTGCGATATTCGACGCCAAGGCCCGCCTGCTGGCGCAATCGCCGGATTCGACGCCTGGTTTGTGCGGCCCGCTCGGCCATATGTTGCGCTGTATGCTGACGGATATCCCGCCGGAAACGCTGGTCGATGGCGATGTGTTGATCGGCAACAATCCCTGGCATGGCAGTGGCCATCACAATGACATCACCGTCGTGACGCCTGTCTTTCGGAAGGACCGGCTGATCGCCTATACCGTATCGTGCTGCCATCATGTCGATATTGGCGGCCGCCGAGCAACGACGGAAAGCCGTGACAATTACGAGGAAGGGCTGCGAATTCCGCACCTTAAGATTTATCGGGCCGGCGAACTCAACACCGATGTGATGGCCTTTATCCGCAACAATGTGCGGTCTCCCGAAACGGTGGTTGGCGATCTTCGGGCGCAGTTTGCCGCCAACCATGTCGGGTGTGAGCGGGTTCGGGGTATTTGCGATGAGCGGGACTGGGACGATCTGCAACCGTTGGCAGATGAAATATTCGAACGCAGCGAAGCGCTGGCCCGCGCCGAGATTCGGAAGCTACCGAATGGCGTCTATCGGCATGAAACGGTGATCGATATCGAAAGCGGCGAAGACGTGACGATCCGCTGCAAGGTGACGATATCCGACGACGAAATCGAAGTGGATTATGCCGGTTCCTCGCCGCAGGTAGCGACGGCGGTGAATTGCACGCTGACCTACGCCAGTTCCTATACGACATTTGCGATCAACTGCCTGCTGGACCTGTCGATTAACATGAACCAGGGAACATTGACGCCGCTGACGATCAAGGCCGATCCCGGCACGGTTCTCAACTGTACCTTTCCCGCACCAACCTTCGGACGAACGAGTATCGGAAACCATCTCGCCGAGATCATCTACTGCGCTTTGGCACCGGCGGCGCCGGACCGTATCGTTTCGGGCTCAGGGTCCACGCCGATGTGGGGGCAATATCTATTTGGCAAACGGCAGGACGGGGGCTCTTTCGCACCGCTCAACTGCGTCAATGGCGGCATGGGCGCGCGCCCGGACCGCGACGGTGTCTCGTGCTTGACCTTTCCCGTAAATGTTGGAAACGCACCGGTGGAAGTACTGGAAAGTGACGTCCCTGTTCTCTGTCGACGAAAATCGCTTTGGACCGATTCCGCTGGAGCGGGCAAGTTCCGTGGCGGTTTCGGCCAGGAGTATGAGATCGAAGTGCTCGACGGCGATATGGGGCCGGATGGCGGGATATTGGTCAGTTTCCGGGGCGGTCGGTTCAAGAACCCCGTGCCCGGTGTGCTCGACGGAGGTGGGTCGCCAACGGGCCGCTTATTCGTTAACGGTGAGCAACAGAATGCCGGAGTCCAAAGAACGATGACCGGCGGGGACTCATTCCTGTGCCAAATTCCAGGCGGTGGAGGCTTGGGCGACCCTCGTGCCCGAGATCATGCTCAGATTGAACGTGATATCCGCGATGGCCTCATTTCAGCAGAATATGCCAGCGAATATTATGGATATACGCCGGCTCAGGATGCGGCAGGCGACGATTAAAAAAGCTATTGTTCCTAACGAACGGCGTTGATCGTAAAATAAATTGCGGCGGCGACGATTGCGGAAGCAGGAACCGTTATTAACCAGGCCGCGACAATAGTCATTAGATGGCGGCGGCGAACAAGTTTTCGCCGCCGTGCCTTCGCCCAGCGCCGAACAATCTGATCGGAGTTTGGCTGCGGTTTCGGGGCGCAACTCGGGTCGATTATCAATCGCCGGTTGGTCAAAAATTCACGTAAAAATCCAACACCAAATACAGCCCCGACCGCGATATGAGTTGAGCTCACCGGGAGGCCCAAGGTCGATGCAATAATGACCGTAATGGACGCGGAAAGCGCGACGCAAAAAGCGCGTACGCGATCAAGTTTTGTGATTTTCTCGCCGACGATCTGAATGATCTTCGGCCCAAACAGCAGCAAGCCCACGGAAATACCCACTGCGCCAATCGCCAGGACCCAAAGCGGTAACGTCACTTTTGCGGCGACTTCGCCCAACTCTACGGCATTAACGATGGCGGCCAAGGGGCCTACCGCGTTTGCGACATCGTTGGAACCATGCGCAAAGGACAGCAGGGCCGCCGCGCAGATCAAGGGAATGGTGAAAAGCGCGCCAACGGATTTGCGGCGGTTTTCAAGGGTGCCGGCCACTCTGGCGATGGCGGTTGCGACAATGGCGTAGGTTGCCGTAAAGGCGCCTACACCGATCACCGTGAGCATCAGGACATCGGGTTTCCAAATTCGTTTGAGGCCTTTCATGACCAGATAGACGGAGAATGCCGATGCCATAATGGCAACGAGAACGGGAACCCATCGCCGTGCAGCGGTAATTTTGTCTTCACGATACAAAATCGCGAACTTGATAAAGGCGAGAAATGCGGCCGCGATGATGCCGCCAAGCACCGGCGAAATGATCCAGCTCGCGGCAATCTTCATCATCACGAACCAATCGACCGCGGCAAGCCCTGCGGCGGAAACACCCGCACCGATAACGCCCCCAACGATAGAATGGGTCGTCGAAACAGGTGCTCCAAGATAGGTTGCCAGATTGACCCAGACAGCGGCGGAGAGCAGCGCAGACATCATGGCCCAGATGAAAATCGATTTATCCGCAAACGCGTCCGGACTGACGATGCTCTTCGAAATCGTACTGATAACTTCGCCGCCCGCGATCAAGGCGCCGGCCGCTTCGAAGATCGCGGCGATGATCAGTGCGCCGACAAGCGTTAGCGCTTTCGACCCCACCGCCGGTCCAACATTGTTGGCGACGTCGTTGGCACCGATATTCATGGCCATGTAAGCGCCAATCAGTGCGGCAATCGTCACAATAGAGGTTACTTCACTCCCACCGGTTATGAAGAAGACAAAAATCCAGACGGCTAGCAGGAACAGGAGGCTAAAGCCCATGTTCAGGTTGCGGCGACTGATCCGCGACGATGCTTTTTCAAGCTGTACGATCCGTTTGAGGTCTTTATCGACCGTCGTCTTTTTTACCGGAGAGGAAGAATTGCTCGCCTGGCGGGAAAATATCGACATTTAAGGGAAACTCGCATCGGAACAGAATTGGGACAGTACAGATTGGGTAGCGATGTTTATTCTCTTAGTCCACTTTCTTGGAGTCCGAAATTCGCTCCTTCACTATATATTGACAAATAAGGAAAAAATTTATCAATACCTTGTGGCTGTCATCGATATAGACGAGTTGCTGGGAAATTTTACCGAATCTCTTCGAATTTTGGACCAAGCGCGACGATTGCACATAAAATGATAAACATTGCGACTATTCAACAATCCGCGGCACTGCCTTATTCGCTGAAGGGTAAGGAAGTGAAAGTATTGTTGATCACGTCAATCGGTACACGGCGCTGGATTTTGCCGAAAGGGCACCTGGAACCAGGACTGACGGCATGCGAATCCGCCGAGGCGGAAGCGTTGGAAGAAGCCGGTGTCGTCGGCAAGATGACGACCCGATGTCTTGGCGCCTATAAATATCGAAAGCGACCTGAAAAAGGCGGCGAACTTTGCCGCGTTCGCATTTATCCGCTCGAAGTAGCACGCGAGCTCGAAGAGTACCCCGAAGCGTCGATTCGAAAGCGTCGATGGATGTCGATCGAGAAGGCGGTTAAGGCGGTTGAAGAGCCTGGACTCAAAAGCTTACTTGAGCGATTCGGGAAGCAATCTGCCAAGTCCGCGGCTTGAGTATCGCGGTTCAATCGCAGTTTAAAACTGAACCCGCGTCGTTGCTGCGCCGTCGACGATTACGTTCGTACCGCTGATATAGCTTGCCGCAGGACTGGCAAGGAATACCACCGCGTTGGCGACTTCTTCCGGTGTCCCGAGTCTTCCCATGGGGCTCCGAGCGACGGCGGCGGCGTATGCCTCAGGCGCTTCTTGTTTCCGCACATCCCAGACGCCGCCTTCGAAGAAAATCGCGCCTGGCGAGACCGTGTTTGCGCGAATGCCTTTGGCGCCGAGATTCGTACTCAGACCGGAGAGATAATTGATCAGGGCTGCCTTCACACCACTATAGGCCCGGACGCCACCGGACGTGTTCACCGCCGCGGTGCTGGAAATGGCAACAATGGAGCCGTCGCCCGAGACTTCGAGAAACGGCATGGCAGCTTCGACCGCGCGGACGGTGCCG
>JAJFJB010000228.1 GCA_021774435.1 Alphaproteobacteria bacterium | reverse complement strand
GCTTTGCGGATAGACCCGCCGCGATGCGAGGTTGAGACGGCGGTGACGCTCGCCAGCGCCGCAGGATTTCGGCTTGCAAGGTAGAGCGATACCGTGCCGCCCAAGGACTCTCCAACTAAGTGAAATGTACCGCTGTCCGTTGCCTTTGCCACCGCAAGGATGTCATCCGCAAGAAGGTCCATCGACCAGTCGAATCCGGGTCCAGGAACATGGGATCGGCCGAAGCCACGGGTATCGAAGCGGACGACGCGGAACCGGTCCGTGAGCCCGGGCAGCCATCCGGCCCAAATATCCCGATCGGTTGCGACGCCATGGCAGAACAGCACGGTCTCCGGGGCCTCGACCCATGGCGGTGTGATATCGACGACGTCGTAATCCAGCGGACCACCGTTACAGTCGAGTATTGTCATGATGAATGTCTCCGTTCCCCTCCGGTTATTATGACGTGTTCGAACGCCGGGGTATATGTGCGGGAAGCGGTTCAGCTTTGCGGAAATGCCGGTGCAAGGTAAAAACAGGGATGAAATTCTTAGCTCTGCAACCTGGCGCCTTTGTTCTTCGGCGGGCGAATACGCGCTGGACTGTCGAGGGATTCCAGTGACACCCGTTGTCTTTCGGTCAGGTGATCGAAATAGCCGATTGCACGTCACGGACACGCCCTGCTGCCGTTGATCCAGCGGACACGGACGCGCGCTGGACTGAATTTGTCATTATGCCCTTTGATCGCGCGAGGATGGCGCCCGATGGCGAGTGGCTGCAATGGATGGCGGAAGAATGCCTCGTCATACCAGCCTGGCTATATTGTCTTCTCGGACTCGTGTGGCCGGTCATGAGGCTGGTTTACCGCAGGCCATTAAGTGGCCAACACACCGATTACTGGTTCTTCGGCGATCGCAGAAACGCCAGAAAGGGAGACCCACCCCTGCATGTTCCCTAATGTATCGGAGTGTTACGATGGATTTGCATGCATGCCGGGCTGGATAGCATGCGCAATTTTTTCGGGAAGATTATGAGCACTGAAGCGGTACACAAAAACTACAGTCAGCTTGGATCGGCCTTGATCGAGAAACTGTATAGCAGCGACTATTTATCGATCGGTGGCACCGACTCCACGGATATCCTCGCCGATGATGCGGGGATCTCGCGTGAATCGCGAGTGCTCGATGTTGGCAGCGGTCTGGGCGGGCCAGCTTTGCATCTTGCAAAGACGCGCGGTTGTCGGATAACCGGGTTAGATCTCGTAGACACCAACGTGGCCGAGGCAAAGCGGCGCGCGAAGGAGCGGGGCTTGCAAAACCGGGCTGATTTTCAAGTTGGTGATGCTGGCGACATGCCTTTCGAAAGCCGCAGCTTCGATGTTGTCTGGGGTCAGGATGCCTGGTGCCATGTCCCGGACAAAGCGGCGCTGATCGCGGAATGCGCGCGCGTGCTTACGGGGGGCGGAACGATCGCCTTTACCGATTGGCTCAAGGTCGGTGACATGGATGCGGCGCAATTAACCCAAATCCACGACGCAACCGCCTCTACCAATATGGCCTCGATGGCACATTACGCTGATTTATTGGAACGCAGCGGTTTTTCGATAAAGAAACAGGAAGACATCAGTGCGGTTTTTATCAAGCAATATCAAGATATCATGGCAAGACTCACAACTTTCGAAACCGAGATCTCGAGCCAATACAGCGCAAAAGTCTATTGGGTGATGCTGGACAAAAACGGCGCTATTCTTCGCGCCTTTGAAGAAGGCCTGATCGGCGGCGGCAGAGTTGTCGCTACGCTTGCGAAAGAGGGGTTGAGCCTGTGAACGGCTGGATTGGTGTCGACCTGGACGGCACGCTGGCGCGATATGATGGTTGGGTTGGTGTCATGCATGTCGGCGATCCCGTTCCCGCGATGCTGGACCGTGTTCAGCGCTGGTTGGAACAGGGGCTGGACGTTCGGATATTCACAGCTCGAGTTTCACGCCCTGAGCAGGAAGTGGAAGCGCGCGCGGTGATCGAGGCATGATGCCGTTTGCATATCGGACGGGTGCTGCCGATTACCAATGTAAAAGACACAAAGATGATCGAACTGTGGGATGACCGGGTTGTTCAGGTGATACCGAACACCGGACAACCTGTCGGCAAAAGCAACAACGGGTTTTCTTAAGGTCATCATTCATCGATATCTGCGAGATCATGATAAAGAATTCAGCGGAAAAGTTGAGTGGAAATTTCGACGAAATTGCTTCGTATTTTGAAAAGCCGGGTTCGGTCTTGGAACAACTGTTGGCGGCGTATTCGGAGCCGCACCAGCGCTATCATTCGCTCGGCCATATCCTGAAATGCTGGAATGCCTTGAGCAGTCCGCGGGCCTGACGAACGATAAGAGCGCTATTTCCCTAGCCGTGTGGTTTCTTGATGTGTTTTACGAGGTTAGAGCGAAGCCGGGCACAAATGAAGAGGCGAGGGCGGAGTTCCTGGAGCATTTGGCCACTGACGACTCGGTGTCGGCGGCCGCGGCAATGATTAGGCACTCCTCCCATCATGGAAAGAACGATGACGGGGACACGAAGCTATTTTGCGATCTGGATTTATATCGGCTGGGTGTGTCGTCTGAAGCGTTTAGCCGTCATGGCCAAGATATCCGGATTGAGTATCGCTACCTTACAGAAACTGAATGGACGGCCGGTCGATCGGGTTTCTTGAAGCAAGTACTGGAACGTCAAACGATATTTCAGACAGATTTCTGGTATTTGCAGTGCGAAAACCAAGCTCGTGCCAATATTGCGGGAGCACTTTCGAAGTTATCGCCATAATGGCGCGTCGGGTCAGGTGGATGTGCTATGAGGCTAAATCCACGATCAATTGGTGGTCCGTTTTGAGCAAAAAGCAGGGGTAATTTCTTATGCATATCGGCCTTATTGGCGGCATTGGCCCGGCAGCGACGGAGTTTTACTACAGAGGGCTCGTCAACGCGTATGCGGCGGTGGACCGCGTTTTGGACCTTACTATCGTCCATGCGGATGCCAAACAGATGGTCGCGAACTTGATGGCAGGTGCGGCCGAGGCGCAGGCAAAGGTCTTCTTATCGCTGGTGGAGCGTCTCCAAGCTGCCGGCGCGGAGGCTGTCGTTGTCACGTCGATGGGCGGACATTTTTGCGTCAATGAATTGACGGCTGTGTCGCCGCTGCCTGTCCTTAATGCTATTCCGTCGCTGAATGCCGGGTTCGCGCAGCGCGGTTTGAAGCGGGTGGGATTGCTGGGCACGCGTCTGGTTATGGAAAGTCATATCTATGGCGGCGTGCCATCCGTTGAATGTGTCATCCCGCAAGGCGACGATATTGCCGTGGTGCATGACGATTATGTCGCGATGGCGACGGCGGCGCAGGTGACAGCGGCACAACGCGAAACCTACTTTCGCGTCGGGCGGGCTTTATGCGGGCAGCAGGGCGCGGAGGCGGTCGTGCTCGCCGGGACGGATTTGTTCCTCGCCTTTCAGGAGCAGGATTGCGGCTTTCCTGTCATCGACGCGGCTGAGGTGCATATCGAGGCCGTCTTTCAAAAATCGATCGAGATATAAGAATGAACGAGAACACACCGACAGTAGGTGTCGTCGGGCTGGGCTCGATGGGCGGTGGCATGGCGCGGTCGCTGGTTCGGGCCGGGCTCGCCACGCACGGCTTCGATGTCGATGCGAGCCGCGTCGCCGAATTTTGCAACGAAGGCGGGCAGGGCGGGGTCTTTCAGGAGGTTGGTCCCTCGCTCGATATCGCTGCCATCGTTGTCGTGAATGCCCAACAGACGGAAACCGTCTTGTTTGGCGAAGACGGTCTCGCATCCGTTCTTCGCAAGGGCGCGGTTGTCATGTCTTGCGCAACGGTGTCTCCCGATTTCGCACGGGCGATGGAGACACGTTGCGCGGTATTGGGTCTCCAATATCTCGATGCGCCGATATCCGGTGGCTCCGTTAAGGCAGGGCAGGGTGCCTTGTCGATTATGGCGTCGGGTTCGAATGCCGCGTTCGAGGCCGCGCAGCCCGCGCTCGATGCGATGGCGGAAAATGTCTTCCGGCTTGGTGATGCGGCGGGCCCGGGGTCGGCGTTGAAGGTCATCAATCAGATGCTCGCCGGCGTCCATATCGCCGCGGCAGCGGAGGCTATAACCTTTGGGATCAGCCAGGGCGTCGACGTGCAAACGACCGTTGATGTGATCTCCAAATGTGCGGGGTCGAGTTGGATGTTCGAAAATCGTGGACCGCATATCGCCGAAGGCGACTACACGCCGCATTCCGCCGTCGACATTTTCGTAAAGGATTTGGGTATTGTCTCTGACGTCGCCCGCGCCGCAAAGTTTTCAGCCCCGTTGTCCGCCACCGCGTTGCAGCAATTTATTGCGGCGTCCGGCGCAGGATTGGGGCGCGAGGACGATTCGGCGGTCGCCAAAGTTTACGCCCGGAATGCCGGATTGAAACTGCCGAATGTCGAAGATTGATTCAGTCGTGCCCGCCGCGCTGCGCTCCTGGCTTTTCGTTGAAGGCGGGAACGAAACAGCGCTCGCCGGCGCAGAGGAGTCCGGCGCCGACGTTCTAATCCAAGAGTTGGAGGATTTTACGCCGCCGGCGTTGCGTTCCCATGCCCGCGAGATTAGTCCCGATGTCGTGGCGCGCTGGAAAGCGGCGGGGATTGTCAGCGCAGTGCGCATCAACCCTCTGGGCGGTGATGGCATGGTGGATCTCTCGGCGGTCATGCGAGGTGCCCCTGATATCATTATGCTCCCAAAGACGGTAAGTCCGAGTGATATCGTGGCGCTTGCGGCTCACATGACGCACCTTGAAACGGTGCACGGGCTGACGTCTGGTTCAACGCATATTGTGCCCAATGTCGAAGGCGCGGCAGGCCTCGTTCAGACATTCGCAATCTGTCGGGCAAGCGAAAGGGTCGTCGCTTGCCTCGTTGCTTCGGAGGATATGGCAGCCGACCTTGGCGCGGAGCGCGGGCCAGATGGATTGGAACTCGCGTATGTTCGTGAACGCTTCCACGTCGAATGTGTCGCTGCCGGCGTGGTGTCCATTGATTGTCCTTATACTTGGACGGACGATGCGGGGCTGGAAGTGGATACAAGCTATGCGCGGCGCCTTGGATATACGGCGAAAAGCGCGGTTTTTCCCGCGCACGCCGGCCTTATCAATCGGATTTTGTCGCCGGGCATGGATGAGGTTGCAAAGGCCGAGCGAATTGTTGCGGCATTCGACGCTGCACGAAAAGAAGGGCAGGCGCGGGTTGAACTCGACGGTTCGCTGGTCGAAGTACCCATCTATCTCAACGCTAACCGCCTTCTGTTGCGTGCGAAACTGTTTGGTTCGTGTTAGCTCGGCCAATGTTCACGGCTGCGAATGATGACATATAACAATCGCTGTAAAAATTTTCCCTTATAAGAAATTTTTTCACTGAAATCTCTTGAACTCGCGGTAAACGTGGCTTAAATGCCCGGCTGGCACTCATTGGACCTGAGTGCTAGACAATTGTATTTCTTTTGGATTCGAAAGTGTTGGAGGGTTAGCAATGAAATTCAGGCCGTTGCACGATCGTGTATTGGTGCGTCGGATTGACGAGGAGGAAAAATCCGCTGGTGGGATCATCATTCCCGATACCGCCAAGGAAAAACCGAGTCAGGGCGAAATTATTGCAGTGGGTTCCGGAGCCCGGAACGAGAAGGGCGAAGTCACGCCGCTCGACGTTCAAGCGGGTGATCTGATCCTGTTCGGCAAGTGGTCGGGCACCGAGGTCAAGGTCGACGGCGAAGACCTGCTGATCATGAAAGAATCTGATGTCATGGGCATTCTGGACGCGCCCAAAGCGTCGAAAAAGGCTGCTTAATTTAAAGCAGCTCAGAGAATTTTAAGGAAAAGGAAAAAACGAATGGCTGCTAAAGAAGTCAAATTTTCAACGGACGCTCGCGACAAGATGCTGAAAGGCGTCGATGTCCTGGCCGATGCCGTCAAAGTGACGCTTGGTCCGAAGGGCCGTAACGTCGTTATCGACAAGGCGTTTGGCGCGCCGCGGATCACCAAGGACGGTGTCACGGTTGCCAAGGAAATCGAACTGACCGACAAGTTCGAGAACATGGGCGCCCAGATGGTGCGCGAAGTGGCGTCGAAGACCAACGACATTGCCGGTGACGGCACCACGACGGCTACCATTCTCGCCCAGGCGATTGTCCGCGAAGGCTCGCGCTCGGTGGCTGCCGGCATGAATCCGATGGATCTGCGCCGGGGTATTGATGCTGCTGTGGATGTCGTCGTCGCGGATCTCGCCAAGCGATCGAAGAAAATCACAACCGGTGCGGAAATTGCACAGGTCGGCACGATATCCGCCAATGGCGATACCGAAGTGGGTGATATGCTCGCCAAGGCGATGGCTACGGTCGGCAATGCGGGTGTCATCACGGTCGAGGAAGCCAAGTCGCTCGATACGGACCTTCAAGTCGTTGAGGGTATGCAGTTCGATCGCGGCTACCTGTCGCCTTACTTCGTGACCAATGCCGAAAAGATGAAAGTTGAACTCGAGGATCCCTATATCCTGATCCACGAAGCCAAGCTTTCCGGTCTGCAGGCGATGCTGCCGCTGCTTGAGGCTGTTGTTCAGTCCGGCAAGCCGCTTCTGATCCTCGCCGAGGACGTTGAGGGTGAGGCACTTGCGACGCTCGTCGTCAACCGTCTGCGTGGCGGCCTCAAGGTTGCCGCCGTCAAGGCACCGGGCTTCGGTGACCGTCGCAAGGCGATGTTGGCCGATATCGCGGTTCTCACGGGCGGTCAGGTTATCTCCGAGGATCTCGGCATCAAGCTCGAGAACGTAACCCTGGATATGCTCGGCCGCGCCAAGCGTGTCGATATCGACAAGGATAACACAACGATTGTCGACGGCGTTGGCAAGAAAAAGGAAATCCAGGCGCGCTGCGATCAAATCAAGGCGCAGGTCGAAGAGACTTCGTCCGACTACGACCGGGAAAAACTGCAAGAGCGTCTCGCCAAGCTTTCCGGCGGCGTTGCGGTCATCCATGTCGGTGGCGCGACCGAAGTTGAGGTCAAGGAGCGTAAAGACCGTGTCGAGGACGCCATGAACGCGACCCGCGCTGCGGTTGAAGAAGGCGTTGTCCCAGGTGGCGGCGTTGCGCTTCTGCGCTCGATCAAGGCTCTCGACAAGCTGAAGCTTACCAACGAAGACCAGAAAGTCGGCGTCAATATCGTCCGGAAGGCGATTCAGACACCGGCTCGTCAGATTGCCGAGAACGCCGGTGAAGACGGTGCGGTGATCGCCGGTAAGCTCCTGGAGAACAAGGATGCGAACTGGGGCTTCGATGCGCAGAACGAGAAGTACTGCGACATGGTCAAGAGCGGCATCATTGATCCCGCGAAGGTCGTGCGCGCCGCACTTCAGGATGCGGCCTCGGTTGCCGGTCTGCTGATCACGACTGAAGCCATGGTTGCCGACAAGCCGGAACCGGCTGGTGCTGCTGGCGGTATGCCGGGCGGTATGCCGGACATGGGCGGCATGGGCGGCATGGGCGGCATGGGAATGTAAGGCCGTTTAAAATCTGTGCTGGGAAAGGCCGCACCTTCGGGGGCGGCCTTTTTCGTTTTCGAGCGCTTTGCCACTCCAACAAACACCGGTCTGATCTATTATGTCGGCAATTGCGCAGTGTCGCGCCCAGCGTCGCAAATAGGGAGTATTGACGATGACAAGCCAATCAAGCAGTTCGGTTATTGCAACCGGCGGCAAATCGGTTTACGGCGCCAGGCTCGGTATCCTGATGCTGGAGACGCGATTCCCACGCGTGCCGGGTGACGTCGGGAATGCCCATACATGGCCATTTCCGGTCCTCTATAAGGTCGTGCCCGGCGCGTCGTCGGAACGTGTCGTGCGGCAGAAGGCGGACGGGTTGCTTGACGCGTTCAAGGAAGCGGCCGGAGAACTCGTTTCACTGGGCGCGGATGGCATTACGACGACCTGTGGTTTCCTGTCTCTGTTCCAGGATGAGTTGGCGGCGCATGCGGGTGTGCCGGTTGCGACATCCAGTCTGATGCAGGTGCCGTTTGTGCAACGCCTCTTACCGCCGGGAAAGCGGGCAGGGATTATCACGATTAGTGCTGAATCGCTTACCGCCGAGCATCTCGAAAAAGCGGGTGTAGAACCCGCAACACCTGTCGTGGGGACTGAGGGCGGGCGCGAGTTCACGCGGGCGGTCGTTGGGGATGAAATGGAGATGGATATCGCCGCGGCCGAGGCGGATATCCTGAATGCGGGAGACGCGTTACTGGCGCAGCACGACGATATCGGTGCCATTGTGCTCGAATGTACGAATATGGGACCGTTCTCGAACGCTCTTGCTGCGCATCTGCAATTACCGGTTTTCGATATCGTTACGTTTGCCTCCTGGTTTCATGCCGGCCTGGCGCCACGAAAATATCCAACATTCGATCGGCCATGAACGAAGCCACCGGATAGATAAGCCTTTGAATTCGGCCATGAATGCCCAATTCGACCGAACAATGAAGGATACGGCGTTTGATTCGAATTTGAATTGGGTAAAAAACTGTGGATAACCAGTTGGTAGTTTGTGGAAGAAACGTTAGTTAATCCACTGAAAAATAACAATATTAGCTATATTCTTATTGTGCCCAATGCGTATTTTTCCGAATATGTAACTGCGATTTGGATGTCTTCGGATTGAAGCGTCGCCTGAGCCGAGACACCCTAGGGTGAAGCGGCTCAGAGGCAAGCTTCCCTTCGGGGCGGTGCGCCGCGGGGCCGGGAAACCTTCGGGCGGATTGGTTCCGGAGGACAGGAACGCCTTCGGGCGGAATGGTCCTCGGAGTTGTAGGATCCTTCGGGGTTCCGCACTCGGAAGGTGTCAGGCGTGTCCTTCGGGGCACGAGCGATGGACCCCGCGTCCGCGCACCTGACATCTTTTCCGTTTTTTATGGCCTGTTCTTTAGATTAAGACCTAGTTCGCAGATTCGATTAGATCCGCGCGGCTCTTGAAACGCCATTAGCGATTCCAGCAAACTCAGGTCTTGCGCTCGTCGGAGCGGTCCAACCTTATCCGATACATCCAGCGAAAACGAAGCGGCCCGACACGAATTTTCGGGCTGTCCCTAAATTCGCGCCGGGCCTCTGACACATGGCCAGATCGTATGGACCCCGCATCCATGCACTTGAACGCCTCTTGTTTAACAGTCCAATCTTCCCGTCGTCAACAAGATTTAGCGGTAAATTCGTCTTCGGTGCGCATATGTTGTAGCAAAACCTAGACGAAGTTTAATCTCGTACAATCTGGCGTAAGGCGGATTTTTGTATCTTGCCAAGCGCGGTATGCGGGATCGAGTCCATAAACATCACATGATGGGGGTGTTGGTATGACGCCAACCTTCCTTTAAACAATTCTCGTAATTGTCTGGAATCCATTTCGTGGCCTTCTTTCAGTACCACACAAGCGACAAGGGATTCGCCGAGCTCTGGGTCGGGTCTGCCGACTATCGCGGCTTCTTCAATCGCATCGCATTCCGCCAGAATTCGTTCGCCATCGGCCGGATAGACATTTGACGCACCGACGATAACGACGTCCTTGATTCGGTCGTCCACATAGAAATATCCGTCATCGTCGACATGTCCAACGTCGCCCGTCAAAAACCAGCCGTCGCGGAAGGTCTGTGCCGTCGCTTCTGCATTATTCCAATATTCGGTAAAGACGCATTTGCCGCGTAGCGCGATTTCGCCGCGCTCTCCGGGTTGCAAGTCGCGCATGTTCTTGTCGACAATTCTGGCCTCGACATGCGCGGCGGGTTTTCCGATAGAACCCGCCTTTCGCCTCGCATCCGCAAGGGGGACTCCGATAACCGGCGGCAATGCTTCGGTCATACCATAGAGCTGCTGTACGGGAACGCCGCGCGCGAACCATGGCGCCATTGCTTCCAACGGTACGCGTGTCGAACCGCTGCTGTGGACGCGAAAACTGCTAAGGTCAGCGGTTTCGAAATTTGGGTGGGACGAAATTGCCCGCGAGACGGTTGGCCGCCCGACAAGCAACGTGATGCGGTACCGTTCGATGTCACGCAATGCGAGCGCCGGGTCGATTTCGCGGTGTATTGTCACCGTCGCGCCGGCGAATATTGCCGGCGTCGATTGGATGCTCAAACCGCCGATGTGATACATCGGGACAACCGTCAGTATTTCGTCCTGGCTTGTCATCTCGAACATGCCGGTGGAATTTAACGCGCTATAGTAAAGCGCTTCCTGTGTCAGGAGGGCACCCTTAGGGGAACCCGTGGTGCCCGACGTATAGGCCATCAAGACGGGAGCCGTGATGGGAATCCGCCGTCCGCATGCGATCGGCTCGGCCACCATCAAAATATCGTCCAAGTAAGGAAGCTCGTCGCGACTTTGCGGGCGGTGGCCAAAAACAATCACCGACTCAACAGGGGCTGCTCGCTGACAGGCATCCGCCGCGTCTAGGTACGTCGCATCGACGAACAGGCATTTCGGTGTGGCGTTCTCAATAAAGATGCAATGCTGTTCCGTCGTCATTCTTGAATTGAGCGGAACAAAAATTGCGCCAATCCGAGCGCAGGCAAACAATAGTTCCAATATTTCAGGACAATTTTGACCCAGGAATGAGACGCGATCCCCGGGGCGGATACCCAGTACTTTGCTTAGCGCCCCGCTGAGATGCGCGATTCGATTTTCCATCTGCGCATACGTCAGTTCTGCTTCTTCGAAGCGAATCACAACCTTTTCAGGAGACCTTTCGGCGTTGTCTGAAACCCAGCTTGAGATGTCAAAGGTATTCATACGCTTCGTCAAAATCCCAGTGGTCGTAACGATTTATTTGACACTCTCAATTTCGGCCAGGCCCTAAGTTGAAGCCGTGTAAACCGAGTAAAACCGCGCCACACAGCGGACTCTTACTCCGTAATTCTAAATTTGTCTCAGTCTCTTTTCTCGTCAGTTTGTTCCCACGCGCTCCTATTATACCGCACTTGATCACGTCATTATTGGAAACCGTGAGTTTAACTTAAGTTGTTGTCGTACTATAATTCTCTTTAGCTGGTATTTGCTATGTTTTTTAAAAATGTCTGATGCTTCGTTTAAGCTCTCAGTTTGAAATTAGGATGAAACGAACCTGACGTGGCGTTACCGCAGGAAGCCCATATCGAAATTAAATGGCTGTATGACTATTGGCGCTCAATATCGCCGGAGGGAAAGCTCCCTGGTCGCCAGCACTTCGATCCGGTTGATGTTCCACTGTTATTGCCGAATTTATGGCTGATCGAAGTACATCGCGAGCCATTACGATTTTGGCGTCGCTTAGTCGGCAGTAAAATTGAAGAATTTGCCGGAATGAATCTTACCGGAGGTTGGGTTGGCGACCGGTTGAGCGGCGCTCGGTTATCCGGCGTACATAGTTTTCTCATGGATGTTGTTGAATCCGGACAACCAAATTGGCGACGCGGGAAATCACTTATTCGATTCGAGAAAGATTATGCGGAATTGGAGCGGCTTTATTTGCCCCTCGCATCCGACGGTGAAACCGTGGATATGATCCTGGCGATAACGGTATTTTTCAAGCTGGCCATGCCAAGCGCCAGCAACTTGAATGAACAACAAACAGACACCAAGCCAAAAATCGCGGGATCTTAGGCCCCGCGTACTCTTTTGATATCAGCAGTCATATTAGTTGTGTGTACGTTCGCCGTATGGCGAGATGCGGGAGTTGTCATCAGCGCGGGGGGCTTCTGTCGCCCATAGCAGCGCAAGCGTTGCGAAAGCTGCTGCGAAAAGTGCGGTGAGCGGAATGTACCGGTATGGCATGTCGGGCGTATCTCCGAGATTTTTCGTCCAGGCAAATTCGGGCGCTTAAGCCTGTTTCCCTAGCCGGAGTTTGAAGTTTTTAAATAAAGCGACCGTTCGTTAAATACTTAACGTACGCCAGTAACCACAGTACTCAGTAAATCAACGAAATGAATGCGTCATGTGGTCGCGGTACACTTATTTTCCTACGCAAATTTTAGATAAATCTAAATCAAAGTTTTTATTTGTGACCTAGGTCACAGCCGCGACGATGACTCGATGGTATTTCATTCTGCAAGCATCGCTAAAGATGCGTAAGAGGGTAGTTGAAATGTCGAAACCGTTGCGTACCGCGTCGGTGCCAATTTTGCATCATCCAAAATTTTGGGACCGCGAACAGCAAACAGACT
>JAJFJB010000227.1 GCA_021774435.1 Alphaproteobacteria bacterium | reverse complement strand
CACGTCTAAACCCCGTAGAACACGGACAAAAAAATTGATGAAACCCGACATCGGCGCGACGATGTCGCCTGTTGAGGAAACTGCGGAAGTACCACGGGCTAGCCCGTGAGGACCGGAATTAGCCAGACTCGGACATCCACCACATATAGCAACACCAAGCCCTTGGGCAATTTAGCAAGGTCGCGCACTAATTTTTCAGCCCAGCTTTACGGAGACCGTTCAATAGGCGCTCGTAGGTCTTTAACGCGACCGGATCGTCAGCGGCAAGTTGACGCCGATAACCGCTAAGCGAAATTGCAGGCCGCCGGCGTTTGAAGTCTTGAAGCGCCGCATTTGCTTTGTTCATGTCACCGAGATGCGCATATGCGCTCGCAAGAACAGCATAATTGTGCGAATGTTTTGGGTTCGCCGCAACGCCCTTCAGGGCAGTATCGATAGCCAGCCTATCGTCGCCGATCAAAGTTTGCGCTCGAGCGATCGTGCCGTACCAGACGGAACGCAGCGGATCTCGAGGACTTAGCGCGAGCGCACGCTCTACCCAATGAATCGCGTCGTGGGGACGGCCCAAGCGGATGAGATTTAGGCCGGAGAAAAAGTAAGCCGGGGCGTGGTTGCGGTTGAGGTCGATACATTGGCGCATCAGCTCTTGCGACTTCCGGGTATCTCCCGCTGCATAGTAAAGAAAGCCAAGGGAATAGACCGCATCGGCGTTCTTGGAATCGAGCGCTATCGATTTTTCGCCAGCCGCAATGCCTTTTCGAAGCGCTTCCTCCTTCGACATACCCCATTTGTATGTGGCGGCGCGCGCGTAAGCGTATGCGGCGACGCCCAATGCTTCGGCATTGTCGGGGTCAATCGCCAATGCACGAGCAACATGAGCCAATGCTGACTTATTGGTTACAGGAGATTGCGGCCTAGTCCAAAGGTCCGCCCACGCTCGTAGCGCAAAGTCACTGGCTTCAAGGTTTCCGGCGTTGGCGCGGGTAGCCTGACGACTTAATGCATCCTTAAGTTCCAGATTGAGGGCGCGCGCAATTTGGCCCGTCACTTCATTTTGAAAAGCATACATGTCGCCAGCAGCTTTTTCGTACCGCTCCGACCAAACTTGTTGCCCGGTATTCCCGTCTGTAAGCCGTACATTGACGAGCACCTCCGAACGAGCCTTACGTATTGTCCCTTCTAGCAAGTAACGAACCTTGAGTTCGTCGGCCACGCGCTTCGAATCGACATTCTGTCCGCGATAAGTCGCCGCTGTACTTCGCGAAATCACGAAACTGCCGGAAATACGCGATAAGTCCGCGGTAAGGTCTTCGGTCAGTGCATCCGCGAAATAGTCCTGATCTTTTTCACCACTCAAGTTGGTGAACGGCAGCACAGCGATGGAGAGTCGCGGATTGCCAATGCTCGGCGGTTTCTCATTACTAACCAATGTGTAAGTCGGCAAGATTGTCCAAGCGCCGAGCCCGGCAACAGCGACGGCCAGTACGACCAGAGCCGCAATCAGCGCCGGTTTTCGGTTACTGATGCGCGAACGACGCGGTGCATTCGGCCTCTCTCCGTCCTTTAAGACCCGGAATACCCGGACAGGTCGCTTAATGTTCTTGACCTCGACCTCACCCATATCGTCCAGGGTTATGTTCAAAAGGTCGCGGATTTGATCACGTGCAGCGCGGGAGACGCAGATCCCGCCCGGCTCTGCAAGCCCCTCAAGCCGGGCTGCCACGTTGACTCCGGCACCGAGCAAGTCACCGTTTTGGTCAGTTACGTCTCCGAGATTAATGCCAATCCGATACTGGATACGACGGTCCTCTAGAACAGCATCTTCTCGCGCCATCATTTCCTGCTGGATAGCAATAGCGCATTCGACGGCATCGACGACGCTCGCGAACTCGACAATCATGCCATCGCCCGTCGTCTTCACAATCCGACCATGATGTTCGGCAATTTTCGGATTGATTAGTTCAGTGTGATATTTCTTTTGACGTGCAATCGTATCGCGCTCATCCACCTCCATGAGCCGCGAGTACCCAACCATATCAGCGGCTAAAATCGCTGCCAGTCTGCGTTGCTCGTTCTGTGCGACCATGTCCCCATCCTGGGCAAAGCTTATGGGTTTTAGTCTATGGTTGGCACTTAAGGGTGTCCACCGGTGAAGGCGGGCCACTTCCGAGTCGGGTCAACAATTACCAAAACGCGGTATTGATGGGCACTTCTGTAGCTGGGAAAACCCAGATGTGAAACAGATGAAAGCCGACATCATCGCGCCGATGTCGGAAGTAGGGGAAGCAGGTCAGTCGTTCCGAAGCGCCGCAGGCTCACTGTTTTAGCCAAGAACCGGCATGCAGGCTGCCTCGACGCCGTGCGTAGATTTAACGAACTTGCGCCGCTACACTCCCTCCATGGTGGGGGATACTCAACGTAGGCTGGCGGCTATCGTATCCGCTGATGTGGTGGGCTATTCGCGCCTCATGGGCATGGATGAGGCCGGCACGTTGCGGCGTTTGAAGGCACTTCGTTCGGAACATAGCGACCCGTTGATCGCAAAACATGGTGGCCGGATCGTGAAGACGACAGGCGACGGCCTACTGCTGGAATTTCCAAGTATCGTGGCGGCGGTGGAGTGTTGCGTTGCCGTGCAAGAAGGCCTTGTTGTGCGCAATGTTGAGGCCGGCGACCATGCCATCCAATTCAGAATCGGCGTACATCTTGGCGACGTGATCGTCGACGAAGACGACATTTTCGGCGATGGTGTGAACATTGCGGCGCGGCTGCAAGAGATTGGCGATGCGGGCGGCGTGACGCTATCAAGCAATGCTCACGACAGTGTCGAAGGCCGCGTTGACGCTCT
>JAJFJB010000226.1 GCA_021774435.1 Alphaproteobacteria bacterium | reverse complement strand
TGGCCGATGCCGTAGGCGCCCATGACGCTCGGCACGGCGACGATCACGATCGTCACCGACAGAACCATCGACATGACACCCAGCATGCCGGCAAACGCGACATAGTATCGATAGTTCGGCCCGAACTGCGCGAAGCGGTCTTCAATCGTTGGCGCCGACGTCACGCTACGCGGCCGCCTTTGCCCAAATCCAGGCGGTAAAAACCGTCCGCATTCCTTGCGCTGTCATTTGATCGCGGCGGCACGCCTTGGCTGGTCGGTTTACCCAGGCGTTTATTTATCAACGCTCGCGGATATCGATATTGATCTCGACCATCATACCGGGACGAAGCTTCCGTTCTTTCTGATCGATCGCGATTCGGACCGGTAAACGCTGGGTGATCTTGGTAAAATTCCCGCTTGGATTGGGGCTTGGCAGCAAGGCAAATTCGGCCGTCGTTGAGTTGCCAATCGCGATGACATGTCCGACGAATCCCTGTTCGGCGTCGCCATTGTCATGCGACTCGATACCTATTGCCCCTAAGATTCGATCAAACGATCCTTCGCCGGGATAAGCATCTACCGCGACGTCGACCTCCTGGCCGATACGCAGTTTGCGGACCTCGGTTTCTTTCACATTGGCTTCGATCCATACCGTATCCGGATCGTGCACCAAGGCGAGGCGTTGCCCCGGTGTGACATACTCGCCGACTTCCACGAAGGTCTTATCGACCACGCCGTTGACGGGACCGCGGATGCTGCGGTCGCCAAGATCCAGCCTTTGCTGTTTCAGTTGCGCCCGCAGCCAGCCTTCTTCGTATTTTAGTTTGGCAATTTCGCTGTCCAGCACATTGAGGCGAGCACGTTCCGCCTGCGCTTCCAAAAGCTTGTCGCGGGCGGCCTGTACCTCGGCGACGGCCATGCGGTATTCACCAGAGAGCTGCTGTTCTCGGGCCTGCGCTTCGTCATATTGTTTACGGGAGATAATTTTCTTATCGAAAAGCGATTTCGTGCGCTTAAATTCTGTGCGGGCGAGCTGGAGCTGCGGTTTAAGCGAGGAAACTTCCGCTTCCGAAGTGCCGAGTACGGATTTCTGTGTTCTGTACCGGCTCTTGGTCTGGACGTCGACCAAGCCTTTTTCGGCGATGAGGCGCTGCCGTTCCGCCTCCACACCTTGCACGCGGGCGACGAGCTGCTCGGCCAATAAATCTGATTCACGTGAATCGATTTGAACGATGACCTGACCTTTGCTGATATCGTCGCCTTCGCTGATGCTCATCTCGGTAACCCAACCGGCGACACGGCTGCTGACCGTAATCAGGCTGCTGGCGATACGGGCGTCGTATTCATAGACATGGGTAAAGCGGCTGCGGACTTCCTGGAAGCCCCAATATCCGCCGACTCCCAACACCAGAAGAAGAATAACGTAGCGTACCCAACCCCGATTGCGGCGGGGCGGTGGTGCCGAATCCGTGGCTTTCTTTTCCCCGCCCTCTTGGTCCGCTTTTGCGTCGTCGTTGTCGGCCACTCGTGTTTCCTCCTAATAATACTTTGCGCTTTTCGCTCGTCGTCCTGTTACTCCTAAGGCGCTATGCGCCTATCGAGAGTTCAACTAAGACCACTATCAGGACACGACCAATCAGCAGCCGCAAACGCGTCCTTTCGCCGAATTCCAGAGTATATGACGTGCAACCGCCTAACAAATTTCGGTTCACATTGCCTCGTAAACGGCAGGCAGCGGCAAAGCGCTTTAAATCTCAATGTCCTGAATCATACACATCTGTGCATTTGGATCAATATGGCGCCCTAGAAACGATGCGCGATTGGACGAATATCGGATTCATTGCACTGCAATTCCCGTTGGTTTTTGATACGCTTCAATATCGGAATAGGAGAGATTAGAAATGTCGAGAGTGATCACTGTGGGCGGGGCGCAGATGGGCCCGATTGCACGGGCGGAAAGCCGCGCCGAAGTTGTCGGACGGATGCTGGCGCTGCTCGATACGGCGCATGCGCGTGGTTGCGGTCTGGTGGTTTTTCCGGAATTGGCGCTCACGACGTTTTTCCCGCGCTGGTGGATGGAAAGCCAGAACGAAATCGATTCCTTTTTCGAAAGCGAGATGCCCGGTCCGGATACGCAGCCCTTGTTCGATAAGGCGCGGGAATACGGTATCGGCTTCTATCTCGGCTATGCGGAGAAGACCGTCGAGGATGGCGAGACGCATCGCTACAACACCTCGATTCTTGTTGATCCCGAGTCGAACATTATCGGCCGGTATCGCAAGGTGCATCTGCCGGGGCACTACAAGCACGAACCTGAGCGGCCCTGGCAGCATTTGGAAAAAGGTTATTTTGAGGTCGGCAATCTTGGCTTCCCCGTGTGGCGGACGATGGGCGGTGTCATGGGAATGTGTCTGTGCAATGACCGTCGATGGCCGGAGACCTTTCGTGTCATGGGCATGAAAGGGGTTGAGATGGTCATGCTGGGCTATAATACGCCCGCGGCGAATGCCGTCGGACCGGAGCCGTTCCATGTGCGGATGATGCACAACCACATCACCATGCAAGCTGGCGCCTACCAGAACGGGACCTGGGTCGTTGGTGTCGCCAAGGCCGGGCCGGAAGAAGGATGCGATCTGATGGGCGGCAGCGTGATCGTCGCCCCGTCAGGCGAAATCGTTGCGCAGGCGCATACGCTGGGTGACGAACTCATCGTGGCGGAATGCGATCTCGACGAATGCACGTTCAACAAGACGACGATTTTCAACTTCGAGGCGCACCGCCGTCCTGAGCACTATAAGATCATCACCGAGCAGGTGGGTGTGACCCCGCCGCCAGAGGAGTAGATCCATGACCGAATCGATTATCGTCATCAATCCGAATTCGACGACGGCATGTACCGATGCCATCGACACCGCGATGGGGCCGTTGCGCCTGGCGGGGGGACCGGACATCGAATGCGTGACCATGACGGAAGGACCGCCGGGCGTAGAAAGTCAGAGCGATTCCGACAGTATCATCATGCCGCTTTGCGATTATGTGAAAGCCCGAGACAACGACGCGGGCGCGTTCGTCATTGCCTGCTTTAGCGATCCAGGTTTGCATGCCGCCCGTGAATCGACGGATCACCCCGTGCTGGGGATTGCGGAGTCGGCTTACATGACCGCGATGACGCAGGGTGAAAAGTTCGGCGTGATCTCCATCCTGGAACCGTCGGTACGGCGGCATGGCCGCTATGTCCGGCAAATTGGGATCGAGGCGCGAAGTGCCGGCGACCGTGCCATCGGGCTTGGTGTCGTGGAGTTGAGCCAGGAAGACAAAGTGCTCGACCGGATGATCGATACGGGCCGCGCCCTACGGGACGAAGATGGCGCCGATGTTCTGATCCTTGGCTGTGCCGGCATGGCACGGTACCGCGACCAAGTATCAAGTGCACTTGATATGCCTGTTGTGGAACCGACTCAATCCGCGGTTGCCATGGCACTGGGTCGGATGCGCTGTGGGTGACACCAGCCATCTCGTCTGGAAAACGGTATGTCGCAAAAATCTGTTGAAGCGGTCCAAAACAAGCCGCTACGCCTGACGCTTTCGGGTCACGAGCGGCAATATATCGATAATGAGTGGGCTCGGGCGGTAAGATCGGTAAAGGTCCTTACGGTTCTGCTAATGCTTAGCGCGGCGGCAATTATTGTGGCGATGTCTTTCCACAAAGCGCGCGATTACGAGCGCAACCCGATCCGCGCAGAAGAGAAAATCGTCAATGGCCGGTTGACCTATGTCGACAAGCGTGATCCGGCCATGACGCAATTCTTTATCTATGGCGCCATCGTGCTTGTTTCGGCTGTCGTCGGGTTCGTCGCTGCACTTAAGCTGATGTTTGCAATAGCCGAGCTGTTTAAGTTCCGCGGGTATCGGAACGACCACGAAAAGTTTCTCAAACAGTATCGGCGCAAGGTTTAGCCCGCTTTGCTACGCGCGTAGTCGCAAATCACTTCGACCAAGGCCGTCATGATTTTGCGCTGCTCTTCAAAATGGCCGTCTCGTTTCACCATGTTGCGTTCGTCCCAATAAAGCCGGCGGTTGATTTCAATTTGCAGGCTGTGTCGTTCGTTCTCGGGATCGCTGTAGGCTCGGACAAGTTCGACACCCTTTTGGCCGTCATTGACTCCGACGTTGAAGCCAAAACCTGAGAGCGTTTCCCGGACCAATTCTGTGAATTCAACGCCTGCCGTGGTGCCGTCCCGGTTGCCCAACACGTAATCATTATCGTTCGGCTCGCCGGCCTTCTCGAAGCCGGTGGCCCATTTCGACGGCATGGAGTGGCAGTTGATGTGCCATGTGGCACCGAACCGCTCGTGGGTCTGATCCAGGGCCTCCCGCAAAGTGTCGTGGTACGGCTGCCAATAATTTTCGATACGGTTCCGGATTTCCGTAACCGATAATTTGCGCTCGTAAATCGGTTTCCGGTTGCGGCCTGACCGGGTTCTGATGAGGCCCATGCCGGATTTGGTCTTGTGGCTCACCTCCAACGGATGCGGCCAGTCACCGTCGAACATGTCCGGGTCGATATCCGCCGCCGAGCGGTTCGGGTCGATATACATACGGCTGAATTCCGCAGCGATGAGCGGGGCGCCGTTATCGGGTGCGGCGGCGAAGAGTTCCTCGACATGGGGGTCCTCGCCACGCCGCAGCATCGACAACGGGACGACGTAATCGAAGTCTTCTGGGTAGTGTGAGCCGCTATGCGGGGAGTCGAAAACAACAGGAGTTGGTTTGCCGCGTGCGGGAATGACGGTAACAGGAACTTTCATGGGGCTTTCTTTAGAACAAAATCTGAGCGCCGAAATTGCGTTTGGGGTCGAGCTCCCGCTGCACGCGGCCCAATGGCTTGGCGCTGTCCGGCTTCTCGCAGGGTTGGAATTGCCCGCTACCTTGTTCCGCATTCAGTTCACCGCCTTCGACCACGACACGGCCGCGGCTGAGGACGGTCGTGGGCCAGCCCTTCAATTCCATGCCGGCATAGGGTGTGTAGCCGGTATTGTCGTGCAACATCTCGGCGGTAACCGTAACCTCCTTATCCGGGTCCCAGATCGCCATATCGGCGTCGGCGCCAACGGCAATGGTGCCTTTGCGCGGATAGAGGCCATAAATTTTCGCATGGGCCGTCGAGGTAATGTCGACAAAACGATGAATGTCGATCCGGCCCTTGCCGACACCTTCGGAGAACAGCATTGGCATGCGCAGCTCAATGCCTGGGACGCCGTTGGCGATCTCCTTGAAAGATGGGTTGGGACCTGCTTTCAGCTTGCCGGTTTCATCGAAGCGGTACGGGGCGTGATCCGATGAGACGACCTGGAACACACCAGTCTGTATGCCGTGCCAGATCGCTTCTTGCCCCGCCTTGTCGCGTGGCGGCGGACTGCAACAGAACATCGCGCCTTCCATGCCTTCGCGGTCCAGGTCGTCGAGTGTCAGGAAAAGATATTGCGGGCAGGTTTCGCCGTAGACTTTCAAGCCTTTCGCTTGCGCCACACGGATTTCTTCCATCGCCTCTTCGGCGGAGACATGAACAATCAGCAGTGGTGTGTCGAGGAGCCGGCCCAGTGCGATCGCGCGGTGGGTGGCTTCTCCTTCGGCGACCTCTGCGTGGCTGACACCATGATAGACCGGCGCGCGGTTGCCGCCGTCGATCAGCCGCCCGGCCAGCCAGCGGATCATATCCCAGTTTTCGGCGTGGATCATGGTCAGCGCGCCCTCTCGCCGGGCGGTCGAAAGCACTTCGAGCATCTGATAGTCGTCTAGCTTGGTGCCGTCATAGGTCATGTAGACCTTGAACGAGGTGTAACCATCG
>JAJFJB010000225.1 GCA_021774435.1 Alphaproteobacteria bacterium | reverse complement strand
GAGCTTCGTCTGCAGATGCAACATGTCATGCAAAACAACTGCGCTGTGTTCCGTACCCAAGAGGTCATGGACGAGGGTGTCGCCAAGATGAAGGATGTCACCGACGGTGTCTCCAACATCAAGGTCAGCGACCGGTCCATGGTGTGGAATTCCGACCTGGTCGAAACGCTGGAGTTCGAAAACCTTGTCGAGCAAGCGGCCGTCACCATGAGTTCGGCGGCGAACCGGAATGAATCGCGCGGTGCGCATGCCCGTGACGATGTGCCGGATCGCGATGACGAGAATTGGATGAAGCATACAATCGCGTGGATCGATGAGGACTATAACGTCAAGATCGATTATCGCCCGGTCCATATGGAAACACTGACGAATGAGATCCAGCCTTTCCCACCCAAAGCACGGGTCTACTAGGGATAACGGTCTCGCACGCATCGTCGGTTACGGCAGAGCAATAAGAAGGGGCAATCATGGCCGAATTCAGTCTCCCCAAGAATTCAAAGGTTGGTACGGGCACGTCGTGGCCCGCACCGCAAGGCGCCAGCAACACAAAGACATTCAAGATCTATCGGTGGAACCCGGATGATGGGGAAAATCCGAAGGTCGATACTTATACGATCGACATGGACGATTGCGGGCCCATGGTTCTCGATGCCCTGATTAAAATCAAGAATGAGGTTGATCAGACGTTGACGTTCCGGCGCTCCTGTCGCGAAGGTATTTGCGGCTCGTGTGCCATGAATATTGATGGCACGAATACACTGGCGTGCACGAAATACATTGATGACGCCAAGGGCGATGTGAAGATTTATCCGCTGCCGCATATGTCGGTGGTGAAGGATCTCGTCCCTGATCTGAATAACGCCTATGCGCAGCTTGCCTCCGTCCAGCCTTGGATGAAGAGCGAGTCGCCGCCGCCGCCGGATCGCGAACGTCTGCAATCGCCGGACGAGCGCAAGAAATTGGATGGCCTCTATGAGTGCATCCTGTGCTTCTCCTGCGCGACGAGCTGTCCGAGTTACTGGTGGAATTCGGAACGCTATCTTGGCCCGGCAATCCTGTTGCAGGCCTATCGCTGGATCGTGGATAGCCGCGACGAACATACCGGCGAGCGCCTTGATGATTTGGAAGACCCGTTCCGTCTCTTCCGCTGCCACACCATCATGAACTGTTCGAAGACGTGCCCGAAGGGACTGAACCCGGCCCAGGCGATCGCCGAAATCAAGAAGTTGTTGGTAGAACGCCAAGTCTGACACTGTCTCAATCACGCGCGAACACATCACGGAGGGGTCGCATTTGCGGCCCCTTTTCTTTTGTTCATAATTGCCATAACCGCTGCTTTGGCAGCGATATCTGATATGTAGAGGATTCCGCGAATGTACGTGCCTGAACACTTTCGAGTCGACGACCGTGAAACGCTCTATGGCGTCATTCGGGACAATAATTTTGGTATGCTGGCCAGCACAGTAGCGGAAAGTCCCTTTGTGTCGCACCTGCCGTTCTTGCTGGAAGGCGATGTGCTTGTGGCGCATATGGCGCGTGCGAACCCGCATTGGCAGAGTTTTGCAGATGGCCGGGAAGTCCTGTGTGTCTTTCAGGGACCGCACGCGTATGTTTCTCCGTCCTGGTACGAAGAGGAACAGGCGGTGCCGACCTGGAACTATGCGGCTGTGCATGTTTATGGAAACCCTGAAATCATTGATGATGCGGAATTGGCGTATACCGATCAGCAGAAGTTAGTTGATGCACACGAGGGAGGGTTTGCCGAGCCGTGGCATTTGGAAGACCGGAATCGCGGTTTTGTCGATGGTATGATCCGGTCAATCGTGAATTTTCGGATACCAATTGAGCGCCTTGAAGGGAAATTCAAACTCAGTCAAAACCGGCCAGATCATGACCGGAAAAATGTAATCGATGCATTAAGCCGCAGCGATGATGCCATGGCCGTGGCCTGTGGAAAGTTTATGCAGGACCAAGCCGCCATAAAAATGAAAGATGAATAATCGTATGAGCACGGTACTTCCTAAACGCACGGTACGTTACGATTCGCCAATAATCGACGCGGCTCGATGGGACGGTTATGAGCCCCGCGACGATGATATTTTCATTTGCACGCCGCCGAAATGCGGGACAACCTGGACTCAGGCAATTTGCGCATTGCTGATATTTGGCCGTGCCGACATCGACGTAAAACCTGGTGTTGTTTCACCTTGGCTGGATGCCACGCACACGCCGATTGACGAGACGATAGCAATGCTTCAGGCGCAGGATCATCAGCGTTTTATTAAAACGCATACGCCCCTTGATGGTATCCCCTTTTTCTCCAACTGCATTTATCTGGCGGTTTTCCGCGACCCGAGGGATGTTCATTTTTCGATGCGCAATCACGCGACAAATCAAGCAAGCGGGAAAAACGCGCACCGCGCGACAAAAAACGTCGGGGAAGGGTTCCGGCGATGGGTTGGGAAGCCTTATGTGGAAGGTGACGAGGATAATTTTTCGCTTGTCTCCTTTGCTCATCACTACAAAACCTTCAAGGAATTTGCACACCTACCAAACGTACATCTTTTCCATTATGCCGATTTGAAGCGGGACCTCCGTGGAAGCATGGAACAGATCTCGAACGTGTTGGGCATTTCTCATACCGGCGCGGCGATGGATGAACTGGCAAGTACGGCGAGTTTCGAAAATATGAAGAAGAGGGCAGATCAGTTCGTTCCCGGCGCCGGGCAAGGGCGTTGGAAGGATGAAGGTCGGTTCTTTAACAAGGGAGCCAACAACCAGTGGCGGGGCGTGTTGAGCGATGACGACATGGCTGTCTACGCCGCCCGTATGGGAGAGCTTTTCTCCGGTGAAGATATTGCCTGGCTTCAACACGGAAGCGAGGGGGTGGCGGCTAAAATTTCGAGAGGTGACGAGTCATCCTCTTAGTGATTTAATCCGCCCTCAGCGCAAACATACGACGAAGGATTCCGCCATGCGGCTCACCAATGATCAGTTGGAGCAATTTGATCGCGAAGGCTATCTGTTTCTGCAGGACCTGTTTTCCGAAACGGAAGTCTCTGTATTAAACCGTGAAGCGCATCAGGTCTTTGCCATGGATCGCGAGGAAGTGTTCCGCGAAAAGTATGGCAAGACGGCGCGCACCGCCTTCGCGGCACAACAATATAATGAGGCGTTTCGGCGTCTTGGCCGTCATCCGCGCTTGCTCGATCCGGTAAAGCAGCTCCTCGATGGCGACGTTTATATGCATCAATACAAGGTCAATGCGAAGGCTGCTTTCAACGGCGATGTCTGGCAATGGCACCAGGATTATGGGACATGGTCGCGCGACGACCAGATGCCCGAACCGCGGGCCATGAATATCGCGTTGTTCCTCGATGACGTCACGGAATTCAATGGCGCGCTAATGTTCATTCCGCGCAGTCATAAAGGGGGCGTGATCGAAGCCGGCCATGATCTGAAAACAACCAGCTATCCGCTCTGGACTATCGACGACGAAACGATCGCGCGTTTAGTCGATGAGGGAGGCCTGATCGCGCCGAAGGGCAAGGCCGGATCGGTTGTGATGTTCCACAGTAATCTGGTGCATGGCAGCCCTTCCAATATGTCGCCCTTCGACCGGACAATCGTTTATCTAAGCCTCTGTCATGTCGAAAACCATATTCGGCAGTACAAGCGGCCGGAATGGGTCGCGCACCGGGACTTCACGCCGTTGCAAAATCTCGACGATGATTGCTTGCTGACGATGGAAACGGCCGCGGCCGAATAGCGGTTTTCAATCGCGGGGCGGATTATGTCGCACGGCCCGGCCATTATGTCAGAATCACTGTCCTGTATTGCAATAATTGCAATGGTCAGCCGCATCAAACAGGCGCATTTCTTCACATTATTGTAACGCATTAGAGCGAGAACGTGGCCGTTACCCGCTCCGATGCCGACTTAGAAGGAATGCCGTAATGGCAGCGACACTATCCGCCTCAAATGTGCAAAACGCGCGTGGTGCCCTCCATATGTTGGCGGGCGTTTTTTTGTTCTCGATTATGGATGCGATGGTGAAGTGGCTGGTCGCCGATTACCCGGTTCATCAGATCGTCTTCTTCCGCACCGTGTTCGCGCTGCTGCCTTGCCTGTATTTCATTGCGCGCTCCGGCGGTTTGGCGACGCTGCGGACGCGGCGGCCCCTGGTGCATGTGGTTCGAGGCGTCATCGGTCTCGCTGCGATGGGTTGCTATTTCTACGCTTTTGCCTTGATGGATTTGGCGGATGCCAAGGCGATCCTGTTTTCGGCGCCGTTGTTCATGACCGTCCTATCGATTCCCTTGCTCGGCGAGAAAGTCGGCATCTTCCGTTGGTCTGCGGTATTGGTTGGATTCCTCGGGGTCATGGTCATTCTCGAACCTGGCGGGGACATGATTCAGCTTGGCGCATTGGCCGCGATCGGCGGGGCAGTGCTGTACGCTTTGGCGGTGATTACGGTCCGCCATCTGAGTGCGACCGATAGTGCCGCAGCGATTAGCTTTTACTTTACCTTCATCGGTGCCGTTGCCGGTTCGGCGATGGTTCTAACATTTGGGTGGGTCGCGCCCCCGCTTGTGGATTTGGTGCTTCTAATATGTGTGGGGGTCATTGGCGGCATCGGTCAATATTGCCTCACCCAAGCGTTCCGTTATGCCGAGGCGGCGGCGATCGCACCCTTGGATTATATGTCGATGGCTTGGGCGCTGCTGCTGGGTTTCCTGATATGGAACGATATTCCGGAGCTCGAAATCTTTATCGGTATCGCGCTTGTCGTCGCCAGCGGCTTGTTCATTCTGTATCGCGAGCGGCGTTTGGCATCCGTCCGGGTGAGCCAGCTTCCGCGCGTTCGCGTCAGATAGCACGCTACATGGATCGGACGACGTGCTTGCCGATGATATTGCGCTGAATCTGGTTGGTGCCTTCGACGATCTGTAGGACTTTTGCGTCGCGGAAATAACGCTCGATTGGATTGTCGGTGGAGATTCCGGCGGAGCCGAAAAGCTGTACCGCATCGGTTGCCACTTTCATCGCGACGTCGGTGGCGAAGCATTTGGCCATCGAGGCGATGGGCGCCAGGGCAAAGCCGGACTCCCCGGCATCGACCATGGCGGCAGCCTTGTAGACGAGCTGACGGGCGGCTTCCGTCTGTGTCGCCATGTCCGCCAGCATCCATTGCACGCCCTGAAAGTCGGAAACCGGCTGTCCGAACGCTTCACGGTCCCGGACATAGGCGACAGCATGGTCGATGGCACCCTGAGCCAACCCGACGCCGCGCGCGCCGATAGAGGGCCGCGCCTTGTTGAAAGCTTCCATGACCAGCTTGAACCCGCCTTCTTCGCTGCCCAGGCGATTTTCTTCCGGTACGAAGACATTATCCAGATGCAAAGCAGAAGACGGGACACCACGAGAGCCGAGTTTGGTTTCGCTGCGGCCAACCTCGAATCCGGGCGTTCCTTTTTCGACGATGAAGAGACATACACCGCCATGCCGTTTATCCGGGTCTGTTTTCGCCGCGACGATAACAAAGTCGGCAATCGCGGAATTGGTGCAGTAAATCTTTGATCCGGTGAGCGCGTAGCCACCCGACCGCTGTTCCGCACGGGTTTTGATTCCCGCCACATCCGATCCGGCGGACGGTTCCGTGACGGAAATCGCGGCTCGTAGCGCGCCCGAACCCAGTCCCGGCAGCAGTCTCTGCTTCTGCTCGTCGGTACCGCCATAAAGGATGGCACAGAAGGGTGTCCATTGAACGATCAGCAGATAGGCGGTGTTGTAGCAAACCCGGCCCAGCTCCTCGATTGCGATGCAGGCGGACAACATGCTGTTCGCACCCCCATAGCTTTCTGGAAATGGCAGGGCGAACAGGCCGAGTTCCTTCAACGCTTCGAACATGTCCTGCGGATATTCCGCCTTGGCGTCGATTTCAGCCGCGCGGGGTGCGACCTTATCGCGCGTAAACGCCCGGATCGTTTCCTGCAACAGCCGCTGTTCCTCGGACAGCGTATATTGTCCGCTTTCGGTCATGGCGGCCGATCAGCCGCGCCAACCGATCGCGCCGGCGGCCTGTAACGTTTCGATCTCGTCCGCATTGAAACCCCAGCCTGCGAGGCCGTCTTTTGTTTGTTCGCCGATTGTCGGCGGCGCACATTGCACGACTGATTCCGTGCGGCTGAACCGCGGTGCGGGTCCCGGCTGCAAAACGCCATCGACGTCGACGAAACTGCCCCTGCCCTTATTGTGGGGATGGCTCGGCGCTTCCGCGAAGCTCAATACCGGTGCGAAACAAATGTCGGTGCCTTCCATGATTTCGCACCATTCGTCGCGCGTCTTTTGTGCGAACAACGCTTCAAATTTTTGCGCCATATCGGTCCAGGTATCGCGGTCCATTTGCGCGGGCAGATCCTTTGGATTTAGTCCCAGCTTGTCGAGCAGGATGGCGTAGAATTTCGCCTCGATTGAGGCGATGGAGACGAATTTTTCGTCTTTCGTCTTGTAGCAACGGTAGAAATGCGCCCCGCCATCGAGAAAATTGGAGACCCGTTCATCGACCCAAGTGTCCGCCGCCAACATGCCGTACATGCCCATGCCCAGGAACGCCGAGCCTTCAGACATCGCGGCATCAACAACTTGACCTTCGCCAGACGCCCGCGCTTCCAGAACACCGGCGAGAATGCCAACAGCCAAGAACATGGCGCCGCCGCCCATATCCGCAACCACGTTAAGCGGCGGTACCGGCATTTCCTTTGGGCCGATCGCGTTCAAGACCCCGGTAATCGCCAGATAATTGAGATCGTGTCCGGCGGATTGCGCCAGAGACCCATGTTGTCCCCAGCCTGTCATCCGCGCGTAAACGATGCGTTTGTTGCGTGCCGAGCAATCATCCGGCCCCAGCCCCAGTTTCTCAGTAACGCCGGGCCGAAACGGGTCGATCACCGCATCCGCGTTTTCGATTAGCCGCATGACCGTTTCGATACCGTCGGGGTGTTTCAGATCGACGGATACGGATTTACGGCCACGCCGGGTCACATCTGTTTTTGTGGGACGACCTATGCCCAGGCCTGGATCGCTGTTGCGATCAACGCGAAGAATGTCCGCACCCATGTCGGACAGCAGGGCGCAGCAAAGCGGCGCCGGGCCAATACCCGCCAGTTCGACAATCTTGACGCCTGTCAGCGGTCCGCTCGGTTTTTGCATATCGGTCATCTAGAGGCTCCCTCTCGTTCCTTATCCGGCACCCGGTATTCAATTCGGAGAATACAGGAATATGCCGTCGTTACGTTCTGTTCGTGTTATCGAGCCACGCCAGCACAAGTAATTCAAGTGGGCGACGGTCTCGCCAATGGCAAATGTGACGTTTTGGCTGTCCATCGGCCTGGTGAAGATCGCGTTGGACAGGTCCATTGCGGTCATGGGGCTGGTGCACGCGGCGCGAAACTGGGCCAAACGGTTGTCGTGGTGGTCCTTCAGGGCGTCCAGCCGCCCGTGCAGACCGAAAAACGGAAAATTATGCGACGGCAAAATGTCGATCCCGTCCGGCACGTTTCTCAGCTTTTCGATCGTTGCGAGGAAATCACGCAAGGGGTTGGCGTCGGGCTCATTGATTTCGACGGCGACGATCGGCGTGATTTTCGGCAAAACCTGATCCCCGGAGATCATAAGCGACAGTTCGGGACAGTGAAGACAGGCGTGTTCCGGCGCATGGCCGCGCCCGATTATGATCTCCCAGCGCCGCCCGCCAATCTCGACCGATTGTCCTTCGCGGAGCCGGGTAAAAGCACGCGGGACGGGGCTGACCAATGACGGGTAACGCGGGCTGTCGTGCCGTGTCGCCGCAAGTAGCGTGTCCGGGCACCCTGTCGTTTTAAGGAACGCGGCCTGGTGGTCATATACCGTCGGATCGGTATCGAGGCTCCAGCTCCGGGCCCAGAGCCATTCCGTCTCGGTCATCCAAAGGCGGACGTTTAAATTCTCGCAGAGCCACCCCGCCATGCCGACGTGATCGGGGTGGAAATGCGTGACAAGGACCCGCGTGACTGGTTTACCGTTGAGCCGGGTTGTCAGAATTTGCTGCCAGAGTGCGACAGTGGTTTCGTCGTACAGACCCGTATCGACGATCGTCCAACCTTCGCCGTCTTCGAGTAGCCAGAGGTTGATGTGGTCGAGTTGGAACGGCAACGGCATCCGTAGCCAATGGATACCGGGATGAACCTCGATCGTTTCGCCCGGTGGCGGCGCGGTAACATGAGAATATTCGATTGTGTCGGGCATCGTCTGCTGGTTACGCGCCGGCGTAATCCACAAAAACCTTGGATACGCCGTATCCCGCTTCCGCCGGAATATGCATGATGCGGCCGCCTTCGACTTTTTCAGCTCTTGGTAGGACGGTCACGACGGGCGTTTCGCTTGCGGATTGCAGGGCTTTCGCAATTGTATCGGAGCGCCCGAGAACACCCAGGTTCATGCGTGTCGGGAACATGACCGATCGCTGGTCCGCTTCCGCTTCGGCAATCGCATCGGCGGGACGAATCCAGATCGATTCGACGGATTCCGTACCGTCATGCAGTGCCGTCAATTGTGCCGAGACGGGGGCCAGGAAAAAATGCGTGTCGAATCGCTTCGGCCGCGATTCCGGCGTAATCCAATGCGAGAAGGGCACGAGCAGGTCACAGGCCAGGTCGAGATTTTCCGCGGCGACCATTTCAGCCATTGTAACGTCACCCGCATAGACGGGGTCGCGATACTGTTCGACAATTTTCGCCTGGCGGTCGGGACCGATGATCTCGGCACTGCCGCGTTCCCGCGCCAACAGCACACTGGCTTCTTCGAACGTTTCGCGGATTGCGGCGACCCGCAAGGCCATCAGCCGGGAGGGCAGCGTGCCTTTCATGCCCCGGTGCCCTTCCAGGCTCGTATCGCCATCCTCGGGGTCAACTTTGCCCCCCGGGAAAACCAGGGCGCCTCCGGCAAAGTCGATCTTTCGGTGCCGTACGACCATGAAAACTTCAATGCCGTCGCTCGAATCCCGAATGAGAAGAACGGTCGCAGCGTCAACGGGGGCTACCGGCTCGGCTTTGGTGGGGGCTTGCTTGTCTGTCATCGGCGCATCCAGGAACAGAGTGAAGGGCGAATTCCCGTATGCGACACGCAATGTAACCGTATCGGGTGTGGCGAGGGTGGCGGGAAAAATTGTTTGCTCCCTAATTATTAGCCTCCTATCATAAAAAGCAACCGTTCAAGCCTCGCCGCTTCCAAAATTTTAAGGTCTAATGAAGGCGCGCCGCCGGCCAATATGTTGGGCGGTTCGTAGGGGATGATGCCGGAGTATGGAATGACATTGCCGTTTGAGGGAATTACCGTCGTTGAGTTGGGAACGAGCGTCGCAGCGCCGTTTGCGGGCAAGATACTGACTGAACTGGGTGCGACTGTCATCAAAGTCGAAAACCCGGATGGCGGTGATCCGGCGCGGCGCTGGTATCCGGCATTGCCCGAGGGGAATTCCGCAGCCTATCAGTCGGTCAATATGGGGAAGTTCTCCGTTACCGTCGATATGACCGATCAGGATGAACTGAAACGGCTAAAGACGCTGATTCTGCAAAAAGCAGACGTCGTGCTTCAGAATTTGCGTCCGGGAGCGGTTGAACGATTTTCAATCGATTCCGAGACACTCCGAAAAGAAAACCCGCGACTGATTTACTGCAATGCCGGTGCGTTTGGAGAGGGTCCGCTGGGTGATCTCCCGGGATATGATCCGTTGATGCAGGCCTTTAGCGGGATCACGAATCTGACGGGCGAAGCGGACCGGCCGCCCTCGCGTGTCGGGGTATCGCTAATCGATCTTGGTACCGGCATGTGGTCGACAATCGGGATAATAAGCGCGCTTTATCGCCGTTTGGCGACGGGACAGGGCGGGGTTGTGGATACTTCCCTTTTCGAAACCAGTGTCGGCTGGATTACGTTGCCGGTGGCGGAATTGGCGGTGTCCGGGAAAGCGCCGAAACGCAGCGGCTTGCAAGGGCCTATCGTTGCGCCGAACCGGGGTTATCAGGCGTCGGATGGGATTCAGGTCATTGTCGTCGGCACGGACGGCCAGTTCAGGCGTTTCTGCACCGCGTTGAATTGTGAAGAATTGGCGGATGATCCGCGTTTCGCCAAGAGCACGGACCGCCTCGCGAACGAAGCAGAGTTAAGCCGTTTGGTCAGTGAGATCATTGCAACCGATACCAGGGCGGCGTGGTCCGAACGCTTGAACGCAGCCGGCATCCCCAACGCGCCGGTGCAAACCGTGGAAGAGGTCGTTTCCCATCCGCAAACCGAAGCGCTTGGCTTGCTGCGGTCCGGTGACGATGAGGCCATGCAGTTCGTCGGATTGCCCATGCGTCTTGATGGCGTACGCCCCGCATCGGTAAGCCATGCACCAAAACTCGATGAACATCGCCAGCAGGTATTCGACTTTATGAAAACCCCGGCATAATTACAGGGAAAACGGAATAGATGTTTACGGAAGACCAAACTGCGATTCAGGATGCGATCGCGAAGATTTGCAGCAATTATGGCGACGATTACTGGCTGGAAACCGACCGAACGGGGACTTTCCCAGAAGATTTCGTCAAGGAGTTCGCCGATGGTGGCTGGCTTGGCATCGCGATGCCGGAGGAATATGGCGGCGCCAACCTCGGAATTACCGAAGCGTCCCTCATGATGCAGACGATTGCTGAATCCGGAGCGGGGTTCAGTGGCGCATCGGCAGTCCATTTGAACATCTTTGGTCTCAACCCGGTTGTCGTCTTTGGCACGGATGAACAAAAGCAACGCATGCTGCCACCCCTGATCCGCGGTGAGGAACGCGCTTGTTTCGGGGTCACCGAACCCAATGCCGGCCTTGATACAACCAATTTGCAGACCAAGGCGGAAAAAACCAACAACGGCTATATTGTGCATGGCCGCAAGATGTGGACGTCGACGGGGCAGACGGCAAACAAGGTCCTCTTGCTGGCACGTACGTCGCCACGTGACGAAAAGGGCAAACGCGCCGAAGGGCTGAGCCTGTTCTACACCGACTTCAACCGTGACTATATCGAGGTTCGCGAGATCGAGAAGATGGGCCGTAAAGCGGTCGATTCGAACGCCGTCTTTATTGACGGATTACCAATTCCGCAAGACGACTTGATCGGCGAAGAAGGCAAGGGTTTCTATTATATTCTGCACGGCCTTAATCCGGAACGGATCATGGTCGCAGCGGAAGCGGTCGGTCTTGGCCGGGTGGCGCTCAAAAAGGCGGTGCAATATGCCGGCGAGCGGGAAGTCTTCGGTCGGGCCATCGGACAGAACCAGTCGATTCAGCACCCCTTGGCGAAAAGCTGGGCCGAGCTTGAAGCAGCGAACCTCATGACATACCGCGCCGCTGCGCTCTACGACAATGGCGAGGAATGCGGCGCGGAAGCGAACGCTGCGAAATACCTCTCGGCGGAAGCGGGATTCAGCGCTTGCGAGCGCGCCATCATGACCCATGGCGGCATGGGCTACGCGAAGGAGTTCCACGTCGAACGTTATCTGCGCGAGATGATGATCGCCCGCATCGCGCCGGTTAGCCGCGAGATGATTTTGAATTATATTTCGGAACGTGTATTGGGCCTGCCGAAGTCATACTGAGGTTGGCCTGATTAGAGTTTACGGGGAGAACGAAAATGGATTTTGGCATCTTTAACCTGCTGCAACATCGGGACAGCGCCAAATCGCCGCACGCCGTTCTGGACGAAGCGCTGGAACACACGCGATACGCGGAAGAACTCGGGTTCAGCCGGGTCTGGTTTGCCGAACACCATTTCTCGAATTACAGCCTGTGCCCCTCGCCGCTGCTGCTCTGCACGCAGGCGGCTGCCATGACGAAGACGATCCGCGTCGGCTGCGCGGTTCTGATTCTGCCGCTACATGCACCGGCGCGGGTGATCGCGGAAATCGCGCTTGTCGATGCGATGTCGGGTGGACGGCTCGATGTCGGTGTCGGCAGCGGCTACCAGAACTATGAGTTCGAACGGCTTGGCGCCGATCTGACGAAGAACAAAGTCATGTTCAACGAAATGCTGGACATGATCGAGACGGGATTGCGCGAGCCGAATTTCAGCTATGACGGCGAATACTATAAACAGCCCAAAACGGCGATTAATATGCGCCCGGTGCAAACGCCGCGCCCGCCGATTTGGGTGGCGGGCAAGGACCCGGTCAGCCAGCGGCGTTGCGCACGGGATGGCTACATCCCGTTCATTTCCGGTGGGATCGGCGGCGCCGACGCGCTCCGGCAGCAGCGCGACCAAGTCGAGCAATGCTACATCGACGAAGGCAAGGACCCGGCGACGGTGCCGCTCGGCGTGCTACGCTTCGCCTGCATCAGCGACGATCAAGCGACAATCGACCGCTATGTCGATGGCGCGCGGTTCCAGAAACGGATCGCGAACTCGCTGCGCAGCCGCAAAGAGACGCTGGTGGATGACTACATGGTCGCCGAGGTTCCGGGCGAAAACGAGGAAAGCTTCGAACAGATCAAGCAGAACCTGCTCGTCGGCAATGCGGAGGATGTGGCGGAGCGGATGTGCCAGGAGATCGAGCTCTATCGGCCGCTTCATATGAATATCTATTTTGCGGTCGGTGACATGCCACACGGCGCCGTCATGAATTCGATGGAACAATTCGCGACGAAGGTTGTCCCGATGATCGAAAAACATTTCGGCAAGCCCTTGGCGGAAATCAACGACGTGCCGATGCCGACTCCCTTGGCCATGGCTGCAGAATAAGGACGGCTAAGGGCCGAGGGTCACCGATCTAGCAGAAAATGGGCGGCAGCGCGCAAATCTGGAAATCGCGCCGTGGGTTCGATATCGGTTGCGCGATTTGACAGCGTATTGCCGGATTCAACGAGAATAGACCGGAGGCCGGCATTATGGGCGCCGGCGATATCGGTTTCCGGCGTATCGCCAATCATGATGACCTCATCTGACGTCAGGCCAAGCCGTTCAAGCGCAATATCGAATATCTCCGTTTGCGGTTTTCCCAGCATGATTGCTTTTTGACCGGACGCCGATTCGAGGAATGCCGCGATTGGGCCGGCTTCCGGCTCCGGTCCGTCCGCGGTGGGTATGACAGCGTCGGCATTGCTGGCAATCAGCACGGCGCCGTTTGCAAGATGGCGGATGGCCGGTGTGAGGTCTGAAATTTTGAGGTCAAGATCGATGCCGGCGATGACAAATTCGGGATCGTCGCTCTCCGTGGCACCAGCCGCCAGAAGCGTATCCCGGAGTGCGTCGCTGCCGACGGTATGGGTTTTCGGCCGATCGCTTTGCGTTGTCAGGTAATGTGCCACCGCCATGCCGGAGGTGAAAATATTCGACGGATCGAGCTCGATACCGAAGCCGCCTAGTTTTTGCGCGTAATCCTCGGACGACCGCCGAGCATTGTTCGTCACGCAAACGACCTTGATGCCATTGCTTTGAAGATCGTGGACGGCCTCGGCGGCGCCGTCGATGGGCGTGTTGCCGCGAAACAAAACGCCATCCATATCCAGAATAACGCCGCGAACCGGCTCATCGAGCCCCTTCATATTCTCTTGCCGCCGCAAGACGTGGAACGGTGGCAGAGGCCGCACCCATTGCATATTGGAGCTTCGCAAAGGCGCTTCAAAACGCATCGGGTCGCCGCCATGCGCCTGCCAGTGGACCCGGTCATCAATTTCGATTTCCGCCCAGGCCCCGGATGCTTCTTCCTGCGTTGTGAAACTTTCGCTCAAGGACTGCAAGGTGAGGTAGCGGATACCGTCTATTGTGTCGCTCTTGTTCCAATGCACATGCCCCGCGATGCACATCACGACATTGCCCGCCGCTTCTATGGCTTCGCGCGCTTCGGCAGTGCGTAGCAGCGTTGCGGACGCTGGATTATTTTCGAAGTAGAAATTGCCGGTCATCGCGGCGTCGTTCAGTGGGACATGCGTAAAAATGATCGAGGGGCGCGATGTACTGCTCAGGTCCGCGCGCAGCCAGTCGAGATCGTCCTGCGAGGGGACGAGGCGTTCGGCGAACTTTCCTGACAGATCATGTTGCCAGAAAACGAGATGCCGGCCCTTGATATCCAGACTTTGACTGTCGAACGACTTTCCGAATATTGCTTCGTTCTCCGCCTTCGAAATGTAGTGCAAATCGTGATTGCCAAGGAGATGCTGGCAAGGAGTTTCTATTTCCTTGAATATGGTGCTGACGTCGCGTGTCAGCGATATGTCCGTATCGTGATCGACATTCGAAATGCGATCGCCGAGATCGACAACAAGGTCGAACTCAACCTTGGACACGTGCGCCCGGAAACGTTCCAACAAGGGCAACGCCGCCGCGCCCTGTTTGGTATAGCGCGTTGGGCCGTGGTGAATGTCGGTGACGACGGCGAAGCGAAGCGGTTCGGTCATTTGATTTCCGGTAGTGCATTCGGGCTGGCGGAATAAGACTTAGGGCGAGAATGTAACAATTTGTTCAAGGAAATTCGACGACCCTCGTAAAACGGGTATAATTTCAGAGTACGAATCAGAAGAACGAAATGTTCCGTTGCGGTTTGGTGCATTCTCGACTGTGCCGCCGGCGCATCAATAAGGGGAGTTCGCGGATCTCACATCTGTTCTGAGGAGACATGTCATGCACGGATTTACGCATCGTTTTGGTTTGTTCCTGTTGTTCACCATGGCCTGGATGATCGCTCTTCCTGCCAGCAGTTTCGCCGCGCCGCAGGCCCTGGCGTTGGTCGCAACGCAAGGCAGTACACCTCTCGTCTGCGAGAATGGTCACTGCAGTGCTGAATTCTCTTCGTTTTGTCTTCAACAAGACCGCACGTCACCTTCAAGAGGCACGCCTTATCGGCTTGCGGGGGACGGTAAGATTACGGTCGTTGGTAGGACCGAGGCTGGCGCAACGGTTCAGCTTGATCCGGCTAAGG
>JAJFJB010000224.1 GCA_021774435.1 Alphaproteobacteria bacterium | reverse complement strand
CGTCCCGTCCGGCAGTTTCTGACGAGCGGCGATGCCGGCCAGGAAGTGTCCGATGACGGCACGTTCCGAAAATTGTTCCTCCGCGCCATAAACGGGGAGAGCCGCGCCGATGCGAACCGGGATGGGTATCTTGCAGCCAGCGAGCTCGGTTTGTTTATGACCAGCCAGATAACCAACTATACCGACGGAAACCAGACACCGCGCAACGGCAAGCTGAGTGACCCCGATCTGGACTTGGGCGATTTCGTGTTTCAGGTTGCTGCGAGGGCAACCGCGCGCCCAGCCGCGCTCGGCGTAAAACCCACCACTCCGGCACCAACGGGGCAATCGGCGGAAATATTGTTCTGGCAGTCGATTAAGGACAGCAAGGACGCCGAATCCTATCAGGCGTATCTGGATACTTTTCCAACCGGCGCGTTTGCGGCATTGGCACGGGTTCGGCTAAAGGCGGCAACGGGCAAGAGGACCGCCTCCGTAGCACCGCGCATTACCCTGGAACCGGTGGAATCGACCTTTGTTGCGCTGAGAAATGTAAATGTGCGCGCCGCGCCGGATGTCGGGGCCGCAAAAGTGGCATCGCTCGACAAGGGCAGCGAGGTCTATGTGCCGGGGAAAGTCACCGCAAAGGATTGGCTGGCGGTCAATCAAAACGGCAAACGCCTGGGATATGTTTATTCCAAATTACTGCAGGACAAAGACACGTTCATTGCAGAACAGGCGGCGGAAAAACAACGGCGGATAGAAGTAGCGCGGCTGGCCCGTGAAGCCGAAGTGAAGCGCGAAGAGATGGCGCGAAAACAAGCGGCGGCTGAAAAAGAAAGACTTGAGCAACAAAGGCGCGCCACAGCCGCTCGAATGCGTCAGGAGGCGATAGAACGGGAAGCAATAAATCAACGTGCTCAGGCCGCCGCCGACGCAGCCCGGTTGGCGCAGGAAGTGCGCGACCGCGAAGTAGCGAATAAACGGGAAGACGAGGCCAGACAAGCTGAAGCCGCGCGTATCGCAGCGGCGGCAAAAAAAGCGGCACCGCAGAAATTGGCGGCGCTGACACCGTCTCAATCAACGTCATCGGAGGCGTGCACGTCCCAATCCCTCGCCGTCAGCGCCGGCACGACAATCGACATTCAAAAAGATTGTCGCGCAATTATGCATGCGATTTCAGACCATTATGACAATGGTGGATATTTAAACGACTATACCTCCAATGAAGGCATGAAAATGGAGGAATTTTATCTAATCGAAACGGTAGACCAAACGGATAACGAAGTGACCGTGCACGCCAAGTATAAGATTGTCGCGAATTTCGATTTTTCAGAACACGACTATTCCAGTAAATTCACCCTTATCAAACAGGGGTCGCGCTATAAAGTTACAGACATGTACGATTAACGGTGGTCTCGCGCTCGAGATGCTGTATCGGGTGACCGAGGCTACTCGCCCCGATAAATATAGCCCTGGTCGCCATCGTCATCGATCATCCGAATCCAGCAGTTGCCCGGGCTGGATTCGGCTTCGAACCATTCCGGGGTCAGATGCAGCCATTGCATGACGAAGGCGCGCAAAGTCACGCCATGGCAGATGACGATGATATTTTTGTACTGATATCGTTCAGCATCCCTTAGAAAAGTCCCGAAGGTTTCACGCACCCGCACCGCGACGTCGAACCGGCTTTCGCCCAACGGAACCCGGGCCCAGAACTTTCCTTCATGGTCGACGCATTTCTGGTAATGCGCGTGTTCGTTCGGAAACCGGACCGGCAACTCCTCATCCGGAACGCCATCGAAAAGCCCAAATTGCTGTTCGCACAGATTGATATGCTCGCGCCGATCAAGCACGACGGCATCACCAATCGCTGATTCAATACCGTCGGCCGTTTCCCGCGTTCGACGATACGGGCTCGTCCACATACGGACATCGGAATAGTTCTCGTCCCGCGGCAGAGCGCTCAAATAATCGCGCAAAAATTCGCCCGCCTTGACCGCTTGGGCCTGCCCCCTCTCCGACATCGGAATGACATGATCCGACATCGTCGCATAAATACTGGCATCAACGTTGGAAATAGACTCGCCATGCCGAACGAGGAAAATGCGCATTCGCCCTACCCCTGAGTTTCGATGCCATCATCAAACAATTAGTGCACCTCGACAACAGCGCCCGTTTATTTTTCAAGCCGGCCGGAACCATTGCGAATGGCGCTCATGGCCGCATGCTCGATCCCCGTTTGGGTCGGGGCCAGCCAATCGACGGGCGTGCCTCCCGCTTCGATGTTTGCAATTAGCGCATTCGCCTGTTCCACGGCTTCCATGAGCATCGTGATAACCCGCTTCTCATCGATGATGTCGAAGCGCGTTTGCGTAAACACCAGAACCACGCTCCCATAGGGTTTCAGTTTTAACGGCGCCGCAATACCGACATTTCCTTCGTCCAGTTCGGCATATGAAATGGCATATCGGCGGCGGCGGATTTTCCTGATGTCAGCGAAAAATATCTCCCAGTCGGACGTTACATTTTGCGCGCGCCGCTGCTCTTCATTCGCGTCGAAAATCTGTTTTAATTCGCGCTTATTCATACTCGCCATGATCGCCTTCGATCCCGCGCCCAAAAACATCGGCATCCGCCGGCCCCGGCCATAGCTTATTGTCAAGTTATCCGTACCCCGGAATTGATGGCTAACGACAACCCGGCCGCGGTAATAGCTGCAGGCCAAGACTTCGCACTGCAGCCGTTCGTTGAGGCTGCGCATCACCGGCAAGACAATGCCGCTATAAGGGTCGTTCTGCCGGATGACGAAATCAAGCTCGATAACACGAGGCCCCGGCGCATAACCGCCGGCGATGTTTACCAACAAGCCCGCAGCAACAAGCTCTTTGAGGTACCGGTATGTCGAACCGCGGCTATAGGAAAGCTTTGTCGCAATTTCCTCGGCCGTCAGCAGAGGCTGCCGTACGGAGTACAAGTCGATAATTTCAAGCATCCGTTTCAAACTCGACATTTAGCGCACCTCGATTATTTCGCTCATTTCAGTAACTCTCGCGTACGCCAACTTCGGGACAAGCACCGTTCATTTTGACGAAGTTGCCGTCCATCACCTGCACGGGCTGGCGGCATCCCCTGGCAGCGGCGTCAATACGCATTTGCCGCGCCATATCCCGGTCTTTTTCGGGAAGCCAATGGCGTTCGTGCCCCCAGAGACTCGGGCCATCGTTCAGTTCGACGGGTTGCCAGGTCCGTGGATCGATTTCGCGCCCGCCCCAGCCGAACTCGACCATGAAAGGCGACGGAGTCTTCGCGTAGAACGACGTCATGAAATCATTTGTGTGCCGCCCCAGCGAAACATTGACAGCGTCCCGTTCACCGGCGAGGTCCAAAGCCTGCCCGACGTCATCGAGAGAATAGGCTTCCAACATCAAATGATGAATGCCGCATTGCCCTGTTTCGATTAAAGCCAAGCTGTGATGTCGGGCATTCAGATGCAGAAAGTACGCCGGAAACGGGCTCAGCATGTAATCGCTGACGCCAAATCCCAGGATATCTCGATAAAAGGGCAGAACGTCTTCGATTTGCGGGACAGTCAAGACCACATGGCCCAATCCAAGCGCACCGGTGCGAAAGCCGGAGAGCGCGCGCACCGGCGTAAATGGCGTGCCGGCGATCTGCGCTCCGTGAAAAATTTCCAACCGGTTTCCAATCGGATCCCGGAATGAAATGAGTTGGGCGACCTTCCGCGACTCCGCGACGGACTTCGGCTCCCACGTGACTTGAATTTCATTGGCTTCAAGATGTCCGCCGAACCAATCAAGCGCGGCCGCATCTTCCGCTTCCCAGCCGAAATAACCCGTTCCATCCGCCAACGCAGAATCGATCAGGATGCGTTGTTCATGGTCGTCTACTCGAAACCGCAGGGCTGAGGCGGTCTCCTCGCTACACTGCAATCCGAGCACCTCAGTGCCGAACGTTTTCCAGTCCGCCAGGTTCTCAGTCCCAACGCCGGCATATCCGAAGGCGCGCAAACGCATACGATATTCTCCAATGCAAACTTCCAATAAAATACAATAATTCTCATATATTGAGATTTATAGGTATTTTTGTTTGACCAATATATAATAATATTGATATTTTTCTAAATAAAGAGATTTCGTCGCCTTATCGATCAGCCATGATCGCTGCGCAGAGGATGTGAACCTTGGACATGGACCAGGAAACGGACATTGGGTCACTCGTCAAACAATCCGGGGTGCACAGCGCCCTTTATACGGACCCGACGGTGTTTGAACGTGAACTGAAGAATGTCTTCGAGGGAAATTGGGTCTATGTCGCCCATGAGTCGGAGATTCCCCAGGACGGCAATTACATCCGCAGAACGATGGGACTCCAGCCGGTACTCGTCACCAGGGCGCGCGACAAGATCCACGTCGTCGTCAATCGCTGCGCGCATCGCGGTAATCTTCTTTGTGCGCCGGAACGCGGGCGAAAGCGGTCCTTTGTTTGCCAGTACCACGGTTGGGCATTCGCGCAGAATGGGGACCTCGTCGACATTCCCTATCCGAGCGGGTGCGCAAATGTCGATCGTGAACAAAGCGGCCTGAGAACCGCCCGCGTCGAGACCTATCGCGGTTTCATCTTCGCCTCTCTCAACCACGATGTGAGCCCTCTCGTCGATTACCTTGGCGTGGCGAAACAGGTTTTGGATCGCGTTTGCGACCTGTCGCCCGTCGGCGAACTCGACATCGGCCCCACCTGGGTCCGGCATTTATTCCGCGCGAATTGGAAAATGATGTCCGAAAACGAAGCGGACGGATATCACGTCAACTTCGTGCACAATTCCTTCGCCAGGGCCATCGACCAAAGCGGAAAATACGAAAACATCCTTGTGGACGACGAAAGCGACGTCGGGGCGGTGAGCAAATATCTCGGCAATGGGCACACCGAGCTCGAATATGAATCGACCTACGCGGACCCGATGACCTGGCTGCGCGTCAAGGAAGATCGTTATCCCGAATATTTGACCGCAATGTGCGCGCGGTACGGCGAAGCGCAAGCGCGTGAAAAGTTGCGCTGTGGTCCGCCGCACGCCTTCATATTCCCAAACCTGTTCATCGCCGAAACATGCCTTGTCATGATTCAGCCGCTTGGTGTCGGCGAGACGGTCAACTGGCATACGCCGCTCTATATGAAAGGTGTTCCCGACGCCGTGAATCGGCGCATTCTGCGCCAAGGCGAAGTTGCCATGGGACCGTCTTCGTTTCTGACCGCCGACGACGCCATCATCGCGGAGCGCCAATGGCGCGCTCTGCAGGGGGCACCGGGCTGGCTTGATTTGAGCCGGGGCGCGCACCGCGAAACCGTAACGAACGAAGGCGTCGTTCAGTCCCACTATACGGACGAGACTTCCAACCGCGGATTCTGGGAACATTATAAATCGCTCTTCGCGGCATGATTTCCATGTCTAACGCCCTATCTGCACACGGTATTTCAGGAGCGGCCTGTGTCAACGGTTGAAGAAAACGCGTATCGGCGCGTCTGCGATTTCATATTCAATGAATGCCAACTCGCCGACGAATCCCGATGGGAAGAATGGGAAGCGCTCCTCGCCGACGACATGCATTATTGGGTACCGGTCGCCGGCGCGGATGCCGACCCGGATAGAGATGTGTCGATCATCAATGACAACCGGTCTCGGTTGAGAACCCGCCTGAAACAACTCAAGACCGGGACCCGGCACAGCCAATCGCCGATTTCCATCATGCGGCGCATGCTTTCGAATATCGTCGTCCGGCTGGCCGATGACGGGCTGACACAAGTCGAGGCGAATTTCGTCGTCTACGAATATCAAACCCAATCCACGATGACGATGAACACATGGCCGGGCCGGGTGCAATATCGGTTACGCGAAAAGGGGAATTCTTTCGAAATCGTGCAGAAAAGAGTCGACCTGATCATGGCGACCGGAAACCTGCCCTCGCTTGCCTTCATCATATGACCGACGGCGCCCCATGAACCGAAAAGCCGCATCCGCCGTTCAAGGCTGGGGAACAAGCGTTCTGTCCCGCCAGGCGGGCCCGACAATTGCCGGGCTCGCGCGCGACGCCGTCGTCGCGGCGGTCGCCGATGCCGGGTTGGAGGTGAAGGATATCGACGGTTTGATCCTCTGCCAAAGCGACACCTTGACCACGCCGGAGCTGACAATTGCGTTCCGCCATTGCCTGGACTTTGAAACGCTCGGCTTGTTGGTGATCGATGAAGGCAAGGGCACGACCATGCTGCAGGCCTTGCAGCATGCGACAATGTCGATCAATACGGGCATGGCCAAGAATGTGGTCTGCGTATTCTCGGATACGCCGATTCGTCACGACAGGGGGGCGGGCGAGTCTTTCGCGAGACCGTCGAATATTATGAACCTCCCGGGCTGGGAAGCCGGGTACGGCAGTTTCGGGGCAATGGCGGCCTATGCGCTCGCGGCCTCGGCTTACAAGGCGAAATACGGTTTGGGCGATGACGCTTTCGGCGCCTATGCCATAGCGTGCCGGAAATGGGCCCAGCGCAACCCGGCGGCCTTCATGCAAACCGACCTGACCATGGACGATTACATCGCCGCGAAATTCATCGTTGAACCGCTGCGCCTTTTGGATTGCGCCCTGCCGGTCAACGGCGCGGTAGCTTTTGTCCTCTCCGCGGCGGACCAGGCGACCAAGAGCGACCATGCGCCCGCCTATCTGCATGGGTTCGGACAAGGCCACGGCCGCCATTCCGCGCTGACCGCCCTGGTAATGGATGACGACACCGCCGCCGGCTATGCCACGCAACAGGCACTCTCCATGGCGGGGCTCGACTATCGGGACGTCGACATCTGCCAGCTCTACGACGCGTTTTCGTTTTCCGGCCTTTTCGCCCTGGAAGATTTCGGATTCTGCGAGCGCGGCAATGCCCCCGCATTCGTCGCCGCTGGCGAAACATCGCCAGGCGGCGCACTCCCGGTCAATACCGGGGGCGGACAGCTCTCCGGATTTTATCTGCAAGGCGCCACCCCCTTGCTGGAAGCCGCGATACAAGCAAGCGGCACCGGCGGTGAACGGCAGGTTGACAGACATGACGTCGTCTTCGTTTCGAACTCTGGTGGCTGCCTTGAATATCACGCAACCGCCCTGCTCAGCCCGCATCAGGTGTTAGCATGACCGCGCCCGCCGCCACGGATCATCCGAGCCCCGGCACGCCGGCAGCGCAATTTACCGAATTCATTGCCAAGCAGGAACTCTGGCTGCCCTATCGGAAAGACTCCGGCGCCGTCGTTCAGATCGGCACATTGGAAAACTACACGCTTGACGAAATTGTTTGGAAGCGGGCCAGCGGCCACGGCACGCTTTCCGCCCTCACGGTCTATCACCGAAAATACGATGAGAGCTTCGTACCACCTTACAATGTAGCGATTATCACGTTGCGGGAGGGACCGTTCTTACTATCGACCGTTTTGGAAGACCCCATCCCGCCGCATATCGGCATGGCCGTGACCGCGGAATTCGACGCAAACGGACGGCTGGTTTTTGCACCTGCCGCAACGTAGGCACGGGTTTAGGACGATTCTTTAGAAAGCGATGCGCATCTCTCGCGGAACCTCACGGAAGATGGATTGATCAGCGCAGCCTGTAATGGGAGCCGTGAAGATTGTCGGCGAAGGCGCTGCTGTCCGCCACGTCGGCGAGGCATTGGACGGTGGAAAGCAATACGGATGTCGCGGATAGTGATAGTCGGCTATATTTTTTTTTAACACTCGGACCTCTGCTCTGTGTAGGCTGAAAGCTTATAATTCTGGCGTTCTTACCCTAGCTTGATCCACCCCGTTTACCTTTGCTGTTATAAATAGGACGGCACTTACCGACCAAGTGTTCTTCGATTTCCTTGCGACCAAAACTAATCTCTAATGCTTTCACCTCCAACCGCCTCAGAAATCCCTCTACCAATTCTTCGATATGCGGCGTGTATTTTTTGTGTGACGACGCTTTTTCGTATCCGGGGACATCGACGAAATTACTGGCTCCAACGTTTCGTCGCAGCGTGTGATGCTGTGTATGACGCAAGTCGTTCATCCGGCCCTGGATTGAACCGGTTTCACCGACATACACGAGGTTGTTACTATCAAACACGGCATAGACACCGGCATATGCCGGAAACGCGTAGTCCATTCATGTGTTAACAGGATTGGTTCTCTGTAATCGGGCGATATAAGACGTGCTTCATATGTCTCCAACCAATACAGGATCTCTTCATCTTTCATTGAAACCTACAAATAAGTGATACTTGAATGGTACGTGCAGCATAGTCCGATTGGGATGCATCAAAAGGCCCCCGATTATTCAGCGTACGGAACCATTGCGATCAGCTAAAATACAAAAGGTGGTTTGGGGCTGCCTTGTTTTTAAAGCCAATACCAAGTGATAAGACGCCATCGAAGCAACGGTTACAGAAATCCAAAAAGGCCATTCAAACTGCGGGAGCACGTAGATTATTACAGCAAGAGCTTGTGCGAGCCACGTTGCCCAGCACATCGCCGAAAAAATAAACGCGCTTGGCCACACTTCCCTTATTGCTTTTTCGTGCTGGAAAACAAATGGGAATGCAATCAACAGGCCGAACCCCATCAGCAACGAAAGATTTGATGCATCATCGTTTCCGGCGTCTTGCATAAGCGATGAATAGTAAAACGCGCTTAACGCGCCAAGCGGCAAACCGTATACGAAGGCCGGTCTAATCCAAATTAACGCCATCCCCGCCGGCAACCAAAAGTACATAGTGCCGTCCCGCGGAAGCGCATCAATTCCTGGGGAGATTAACAGACTGAATGTCAGTACGACCTGGAAATACATTTTGCTATCCTTGTCTGCCGCTCCGAATAGCTATTTCGCTTTCACCGCCTTTGCTATTTCAAGCAAGTTCGGTGGTGGCGCATCGGCTTTGCCGTGGTTCTCGCTCGGCCGGAACAGAGCATTCAGGATGAGGATGCGTTCATCAGGTCCAAGATTGGCATTCGGATCGTTGGCGAGCGCCAGGTAGGTCGTAACCATTGTTTGTCGCTGGGCCGCGTCTGCCGCCATACTCATGTGATGGCTGAATAGTCGTGTAAAAACACGAAGAGCCCAGGCGACGCCTGCAGCTGGAATAGTCAAAATAGCGATTGCACCAAGCCCGATATTACCTGCTTTGTCTTTTGGAAGGATTCCGATTAAGTCCGTACCGTGCGTGATCACATACCAGAGGGTCAGGCCAATTCCTATTAAGAAAACTCCAGCAGCTATCCGGCTGGCGAGCAAGTGATTCTTCTTGCGCTCTTCCCAGTACGCAGCAGGCGCTTCAAGTTGCAGCTTTTTGTGATACGTGATTTCTAGGTTGGTTAGATTTTCCACGGCAGCGTCATACTTGTTGCGGATGGCTTTGAATGCGTTTCTAAAATGACGATCGCGCGCTTTAGCCTGTTTCGTTGCAGTGTTAGTCGCTTGTTCTGCCCTAATCACCCGCGCCTGGATGTTTAACTGGACGGACTCTGCAAGTTCCTCCCACTCGTTGTTTATTTCCCTCATCATAGATTTGTGCGCGGCAGCATAGCTTTCCGGTTTTTCCCATGCTTGTTCTGCATGATGTACTGCTTGGGAAAACGCCAAGGCGTCAACCACGTGATTGAATGGTATCGTTTGACCGACGATTGACGATAAAAGGACACTCGCAGCTGCAGGATTCTTGTCAACGAGGGATAAAACGATTTTCCCCGATGCCGATGCCGCCATTACGAGTTGATCGTCCTTGGCGTAGGCGTTTAAGGCCAAATTTAGCCTTGGGTAGATACTGTTCTGGCGGTCAGCAGCCCGACTATCAATATATTGCTGCGCTCTTTTGCAAACCTCACGCGCTGAATTAACTAAGAGGTCAGCTGGGTTTGTAGAATTAACAGGGCGACTTACGTTTGTTTTCGTTTGAAAAGCCTCCCACGCATCCAATTCCGATTGCCCGAAATCCAGAATTTGCTCGATCGTCTTGAAAGTCTGCTTACGATAGTTGGGGAAATCAATGACGATAGGTTCAAGCAACAGATTCGTATAGGCCATAATCGTGTCTCAGTTTGTTACTTATGCGAGGGTCAACCTTAAGGGTTTCGCATTAGTTGAACAAATGGCACGTTGGCGAGAGTTTGAAATTACTGCGCCGTATTAGATCTCATGCATCCGGGATGCGGATCAATCATTTTCGCCTAGCAGTTGGCCCCCAATGAAACACTTGTCCATCGTCACCGTCCCTTAGTTCCTTATTGCGGACCTGCCCTTGTTTCTTCCGCCGCTCCATGGACTCGGCAATGCGGTGGTTGGTCAGCGCTTCGTGTTCGTCGTGGTAGTTTGCTAACGTTTCTTGCGTCCAAGAATTTCGGGGACACGGTGTAATGGCGCTACGGTGGTCACTCTCCGGGTTTAAAGTACGAAGTCTGTAGCGAACAGCTTCATTAAACCCAGGTAAGGAGAGTGACCATGGAACAGTATGCCGGTCTTGATGTTTCTCTAAAAGCGGTTTCGATATGCGTGACGGACGCGTCGGGCACCATTTTGTGGCGTGGCGATGTGGCGAACGATGCCATCGCCGTGTGCACGGCGTTGTCGCGCCATGCGCCGGGTCTGATGCGGGCGGTTCTGGAAGCCGGCTCTTGCGGAATTCATCTGTATCGCGGTTTGCAGGGAGCGAGCGTTCCCATCGTTTGCGTGTGCGCGCGTCACGCCAAGGGCGTGTTGCAGTGCCGCGTCAACAAGACCGATGCGAACGACGCGGAAGGGTTGGCGCAGCTGGCGCGCACCGGCTGGTACCGCGAAGTCTATGTCAAAAGTACGCAAGCACACGTGATCCGCGCGCATCTTCTGGCGCGCAAGCAGATCGCCAAGGCGCGGCGCGACCTGGAGAACCAGCTCCGGGCGCTGTTGCGCGTCTTCGGGCTCAAGGTCGGGGCGGTGGCGCGGGCCGGTTTCGAGGCTCGGGTTCGCCACCTCGCCGACCAGCTTCCGGCGGTAGAGGCTCCAATCGACCAGCTTCTCCTTGTGCGGCGTTCGTTGCTGAGCGCAGATGATAAGCTGATCAAAGAAGCTAAAGCGATGGCGGCGGGGAACGCCCGTTGCCGGCTGCTGCAGACCATGCCCGGCGTCGGACCGCTGACCGCGTTGGCCTTCGTGTCCACCGTGGACGGCCCGGCGCGCTTCGCCAAGTCGTCGGCGCTCGGCGCCTATCTCGGTCTGACCCCTCGCGGCCACCAGTCGGGCGCGGTCGCGTGGACCGGGCGGATCTCCAAGCACGGTGACGCTCTGACACGCGCGCTGCTCTACGAGGCCGCCAACGTTCTCATGGTGCGGGTCAAGGCCTGGCCGCCGCTCAAACTCTGGGCGCGCAAACTGGCCGGCCGGATCGGGGCCAAGAAGGCCCGCGTGGCGCTCGCCCGCAAGCTCGCGGTGATCTTGCACCGAATGCTGGCTGACGGCACAGCTTACCGCTGGAAGGCGGCCGCGTAACCGAACGGAAAAGGAAAACTGGCTTCCCCAAATCGGGGAAAACGACGTCCCGACCGGGACGCACATGGCGAGTGACCTCGCAAGTATTGTTGCCGCATGGAAATCTTTCTCGACCCTTCCATGACGGCGCGGCTGGGACACTGAGGCGCTCTCCCTGATCCGACACCATCATGAGGCGGCCAATAATATGTGCCGACCTCGGAGACAACCATGAACCCGGTCAGGGCAACCAAAACGCGGAGAGTAACTAAACACGCTATTAGACAACGCTATACTTATTTAATCGTCTCCTCGGGGGACCCTTTTAATTAAGTACCATGTCTCCACAGTTTCAAATATTGAAACACAGGAAGAATGGTGTCCGCTCAGCAAGTCAGTGGTGGGGGCATGAATCCACCGAACTCGCGTTCTGCAAGATTGGCAAATGCAATCGGCGTGCGATCTTCCAAATAAGGTCCAATTACCTGAACGCCGATCGGCAATCCGGCTGGCGTACAGCTGATTGGCAAGACGGTAGCGGGAAGCCCGGATGCGGTCGCTAAGGAAGACCATACGAGCTGCGTATCCCGGTACGGGTAGCTCTTGCCATCAATGTCTAGATTTCTCGCCTCGATCGGGAGCGAATGGTCATGCGCAAACGCGGGTGACGGCATGACCGGGCAGACTACGATATCCCAGTCGCGAAATAGTACGCGCCATTGCTGGCGAAGCCGATTTCGAGCCGCGTCGGTCTCAAACCATTCACGATGTGTCATTGCCGCACCCCGAATGCGGTTTGCTTCGAGACTATCTTCGTTTTCGGGTAGTTCTTGCGCTTCCTCGCGCATTTGATTGAACAGTTCCTTGGGAACGATGGCGCCCCGAAACGCCGACCATAGCTTGACAAACACCCTTGCCGCCTCTGCCAAGTTCGGCAGCAAAGGGCTTGTATGCGCCACTTTCGCCCCGCACGTTGCCAGTCTCTTCGAAAATTCCAATATAGCCGTCCGCACGGCATTAGCAGTCGGCACGAGCGGATGGGTTTCGACGATAAGGACACGAAAATCTTTCAGCTGTTCGTGTCGCGCCGGTTGTAGCGCCAGTTTAAAACCTATACCCGCACGTTCCTTGTCCGGGCCAGCCATCACATCTAAGGCCAGAGAAAGATCGGCTGCGGATCGCGCCATGGGACCAACCACCGATAGATCGGCATCGCGCGCGATCGGCGGAACCAGTGGTGGGGTGTGTCCACGATTCGGGACGAGACCTTGACTTGGCTTATGCGCAAAGATGCCACAGAAATGCGCCGGTATGCGTATCGAGCCGCCAAGGTCCGAACCCAGCGAGATCGACCCAAAACCGGCTGCGAGTGCCGCAGCTGAACCACCTGATGAGCCTCCGGACGTGCGACCAAGGTCCCAGGGATTCTTGGTTGTACCCCGGATATCATTGTAGCTCTGCATATCGCCCAACTGCAGCGGAACATTGGTCTTGCCGAGGATGATGGCGCCCGCGTTCTTGACACGGGAAACAACGACCGCGTCTTGTTGCGGCAAAAAATCTTGAAACTTTGGGTTCCCCCAAGTCGTCGGGAGCCCGGCGACGTTGAAGGCATCCTTGACCGTTATCGGGATGCCGAGCATTGGGGCCTTCTCGCCACGGGACAACCTGACATCTGCAAGCCTGGCCGCCTCGCGGGCGTTCTCAAAGTCATGAACGGTGATGGCACTGAGATTGCGGTCCAGCGACTCGATCCGAGCTATCGCGTTCTCGACAAGTTCAATTGAAGAGACCTTGCGTGCGGCAAGTGCCTGTCCAAGCGCCGTTGCCGTGCTGTAATCCCATTCGGTAGTCGCCACCACGATGCAAAGCCTCCGTGCCGATGTTCCCGCAGGATGTCGAGAGTTTATCGCCCAATCGTGCCTAGGTCGATGTGTTCGATCATGGGTGGAGATCGCCCGGCCTCTTCCACGAGTTAACCGCGCGAGAGTTTCGGGGAGAGTTTCGGGGACACTAACACAATTCAAAATTTTCCAGGTTGAAGGGCACGACGACAATTTAAAAAAATTTGTAACCGGACCCTAGGCGAAAAAAGTAGCAGAGATATGAGGCCGGGGCTTGAACGTTGAAATACAGCCACGCTGCAAGGCAATGCGCGTACCATTCAAAACCGGACCCTTTGTTCTTTAGGGGCATCTTGCCGCTTGAGGCGGGACTGGTGCACTGTCGTAAAGGATCAGGCATCTCTTCCTGGGGAAGTTGACGTTGGAAGGGTTATCGCACTCGAAACATGCCACGTTGCGTCTGAAAATAGCTTGGCAGCGGTTTCGGGCGGATCCGTGGCGGCGGTCGCGCTACCGTGCGAACCGTGCAACCGACTTCGAAAATTCCGGTCCGGCCAAGAAAATTCCGGTAGCGCAGCTCGTCGCCCAGTTGAACCAGAATTCCAACGGCAACGATGAAGCCTATGGGGAACGGGTGGCCGCTGCCGATGCGCTCGGCACGCAACGGGAGCGCGAAGGAATACCAGCCCTGATCAACGCGCTGGAGGATGAAAACTATCTTTGCGTTACGGCTGCCATAGCCCTCGGTGGCATGGACGACCCGGCCGCCGTCCCGCCGCTGACCGGCGTGCTCACCGACAGCGACCGGTTCTGGGTCCCGCGCGGCGCGGCCGCGGTCGCCTTGGGAAACCTGGCGCAGGTCGCGCAGCCCGCGCTGCCCGCCCTGACGGAAGCGCTTGGCTACGACACCAAGCCCGATACGGATAGCTGGGACGCGCGCGCCTTTGAAGCGGTCTACGATGCGATCCGACGAACCGAAAACCCCGGCGCGCCGTCCCTCTTAACGGGACAAGGGTACCGGTTCGAAATGTGGGGCCTCTACTGAAGCCCCAATCGCGCGCAATACGCCGCCTTACGCGCGCTCCATCACGACGACCGGAATTTCTCGGTGGTCCTTGGCCTTTTCGTGATAGGCGTCATAGGTCGGGAAGATTTCCGCCATCATCGTCCACAACCGGGCCCGCTCTTCGCCGGAGGCCGTGCGCGCAGTGGCAGCGAATTTATCCGCCTTCACCTGCAGTTCGACCTGCGGGTTGGCGGCGAGGTTTTCGTACCAGAGCGGGCTCTTCGGCGCGCCGCCGACCGAGGCCACGATGACGTAATTGTCGCCGTCCTTACCGTAAATCAGCGCCGTGTCGAATTTCTTGCCGGACCGGCGGCCCGTCGTCGTCAGGATCAGGCAGGGCAGGCTTTGATTGCCGTCACGGCCTTTCCAAATATGGCCGTCTTCGCCGCCGGTCTCCCGATAGCGTTTCATATGTTCGACAACCCAATCTCTTTGAGCCATGACCGCCTCCTACATTGAATTTGACTGCTGATCTATATAGGCGCGCGGGACCGGCGCCACAACCGTACCGGCCAACCTATCCCGTTGGCGTGCCGCGCAGACAGGTTCGATGCAGCACCCGAGGATATCGGGCGGCATCGAAATTGGTGTCGGCATGATGCAGCAGGCAGCGATTGTCCCACATCAGCACATCGCCTTCCTGCCAGTGATGGCGGTAGAGGAGCTGCGGCTGCGTCGCGTGCGCCTCCAACGCTTCAATACGCGCGCGGCCGGCTGCCATCGGCACATTGTCGAGATGCGAGGCATGCATGCCCATGAACAGGCATTTGCGGCCCGTATCTGGGTGCACCCGGGCGAGCGGATGGGTCATCGGCGGGGCATCGCGCTTTTCTTCCTCGGAAATAACCCGGCCGATATTGTCGCGCGAAAGCTCCCAGCTATGGATGACACCGACACCGTCGATTTCGGATTTCTCCGACTCGGACAGTGCCTCATACGCCGCATACATATTCGCGAAGACGGTATCGCCACCGTCGGGCGGAAGCGTGATTGCGTGCAAGACCGTCGCCATGGAGGGCGCCGGCCGAAAGGATTTGTCGGTGTGCCAGCGCGTCGAACTGACAGTACCGCTCGGCTTTGCTTCGGCGTTCAGATTGCTCACTGTATGGACGAGCGGATGCGTCGCAGTGCCCCGGTTTCGTGCGGCATGTCGCTCCAAGGTGCCGAACTGTTCGGTGAAGGCGACCTGCTCATCCTTCGTCAACTTCTGCCCTCTAAACGCCAGCACTTGATATTCGAGGAACGCCCGGTAAACGGCGTCCCTTGTTTCCTTGTCAAAGGGCTGTGAAAGATCGAGGCCAATTACTTCGGCCGCCATCAGATCGGATAAGGGCCTGACGTCAAATCCCTGCCGAGTTTCCAATGCTGCATCCGTCATCCCACTCTCCTTACCTGAGCAACGACTTCATGGCCGCTTGGGTTTCCGCGCCACCGCTGTTGATCGGCATCGACTTCGCCTTTTCACGCTGGCGCAGCCGGTAGGCATATTCATAGGGCATCTGCTCGAACGGGTCCTCGATTCCAAGATCGTGCGCCGCATGCGCCGCCCAGTCCGCATGCCACAGAAATTCGCGCGCGAGGGCAACAAGGTCCGCCTGACCGGCTTGCAGAATGTCCTCGGCCTGTTGTGCCTCGGTGATGCCCCCGACCGCGATCGTCGCAATATCGACCTCGCGCTTCACCCGTTCCGCGAAGGGCACCTGATAGCCGGGGATACGCGGCACCATCGGCATATCGGAGTCGCCGCTGATCCCGCCGGAGGAACAG
>JAJFJB010000223.1 GCA_021774435.1 Alphaproteobacteria bacterium | reverse complement strand
TCTGAACCTATGACCCTGAAGTTTTGCGCTGCGACCAACGGGAGCGCTCATAACATGAAGGCTTCGGACGTCAAGAAAACGCTCAAAAGTGCGTTTTTAGACCGAAGGTTGAGCACGGGCCAACGGCCCGCGCGCAGACTGTGTCACATTCAAATTATGAAACGGCCTTGGCGCCGTGCCATCCCGCAACCAAATACACGCCGCTAACGCAATCAGTTGGCGGCATTCGTGTATCCGCTTCACAAAACACACACAACTCGTGTCCGCATAGTGTCCACAACTGCCCCAACACGCCGTACCGCCGGCTGCCGCGCGATATCGACGGGCCGATCAGAGACCGGGTCCGCGCCGTGGCCAAGATACCCGTTTTCAAACGGTCCCGTGATGAACGAAAGAAAGTCGAGATGGCGTTCGCCCCTATGAAACGGAACTTCAAACTCGACCGCCTCAGATTATGGGGCCTTTCCGGCGCCCGCGCCGAAATACTGTTTACCGCAACAGCCCAGAACCTCCGCAAGCTCGTCAAATACGCCAGCAGACCGCCGCGTCAATCGCATTAATGTTCAATGTGGCGCGGAAGGGCGGCGGCGGGGCACAATAAAGGAAATGCTGCAGGGCGCTTAACGCTTACATCCGCGCCACTTCCACCATCGCGTCGTACTCCGCCTGCCCCGCCGTGAACGGGAAAAGGTTGAGCGCCGCTTGCGGCAGTACCGGCGCGCCGGAGGTCACCTGGTTCAGGCCCTCGCAGCCGTCGCGCATCCACACTGTGCCTCGGGGAATGCGGTCGGTGACATGGGCTGCAGCCTCGAAGGCACCGTGCCGGTTGTGGACGCGAATGGCGTCGCCGTTCGACAATGCCCGCACCGCAGCATCCGCCGGCGATATCCACAGTTCCGGCCCCGGATCGCGTTCGGCCAAGAGCGGCAGCGCCTTGCCGTGGTCGTAGAAGGCATGGAACTGGGTCAGGGTCCGCCCCTGGCACAGCGCCAGCGGATAGGCAGCGGCAGGGTTCTTCGTCTCATGCACCGGCAACGGCGGCAGGCCGGCATCTTCGGCCTTTGCGGAATAGAATTCGATCCTGCCGGACGGCGTGCCGAACGTGCGGTCCGGATGGGCGACATGGGAAATGTTGAGCGCGGCCCGTCCACCATTCGCCCGTAGCGAGTTAACAGTCGCATGCCCGGTCGCCGGGTGATCGAGGATCACGTCAAGCAGTGCCTCCTGTGAACCCCAAGGATAGAACTCGGCGACGCCGAACCGCGCCGCCAGTCCTTTCAGCACATCCTGCGCAGGGCGCGCCGTGCCTTCGGGCTCAAGGATTTTTTCGGCCAGATAGACATGCGTGTTGGTCGCCTTGCAGCCGATATCCTCCAGCCAGGCGGTGGCGGGCAACACAATATCGGCACAGCGACGTATCGTTTCGTTCATGAACAGGTCGTGACAGACGACAAGGTCGAGCCCTGCCAGAGCCGTTTCAACGGCCCGCGAATCCGGATAGGAGGAGAGGAAGTTGGAGCCAAAAATCAGCAGGGCGCGGATCCGGCCATCACCCAGCGCCGCAGCGACCTCCGACATCTGATCAGGAATACGTTCCGGCGGACGGGCCGGCAGCCCGGCGGTAATATTGGCGAAACCGGCGCCATGCGAAGCGCTGCCGTGGCGGGGGCCGAGCCCGCCGCCGGCGATGCCATAGCTGCCGATCAATCCCGGCAGGCAGGACACTGACCGCGCCGCCTGCCAGCCATTGGTGCCCTTGTGGATCGAACTCCCGCCGAGCACGATCATCGCCGGTCTAATACGGGCGTAGTCTCTGGCGAATGAGACGATCCGCTCCGCCGCAATCCCGGTTTCGTCCGCCGCCCAATCCGGATCGAATTGCCGAACGTGTTGGGCGAGCTCGTCGAAGCCCACCGCGTGATCGCGAACGAAATCGGCATCGTACAGGTTTTCCGCTACGATCACATGCATCATGGCCAGCGCCAGGGCCGCGTCCGTGCCGGGACGGATTAGCAGGACGTCATCCGACTGCGCCGCGCCTTCGGTATGCCGCACGTCGATGGTCACGATCCGCGCGCCACGCTGTTTCGCCGCTTTCAGGTGCCGCACGGTGTTGGGCTGGCTCGCTAGATTGGCGCCCCAGAACACAATCAGTGCCGCATTGGCGCCCATATCTTCCTTGGTGTTGGTTTCCAGCGCACCCGTCAGCCCGATGCCGAAGCCGCCGAGTCCCCAGCAAATCATCGCCGGACTCCAGTTCTGAGTGCCGGTCGTCGCGGCGAAGCGGGTCATCAATTCACGCGCCATGGGGAAGCCGTAGCTATTGGCGAAATTGCCATGCCCGGCCCAGGTCGCGGTCGCGGCGCGGCCCACGGCATCGCTGCGTGTGGCAATGCGGTCCAGCGCCTCGTCCCAACTCGCCTCCCGCCAGGCATCCTCGCTGCGGCGCTCGCGGATCAGGGGTTTGAGAATCCGTTTCGGGTTGCCAATGATCTGATGCGCCGCCCGCCCCCGCACACACAGGAAGCCTTGGCTATCCGGATTGTCCTTGTCGCCGGTGATACTGATCAGTTTGCCGTCCTGCACCGTGACCCGCATACCGCATAGCGTCGGGTGGCAATTCATCGGGCACATGGTGGGTGTGGTTTTCGCAGCCCTGGTCATGCCTGCGATGCTTTCTCCAGCGGTTCGGTGCTGCCCTCCGCCAGAATGTAGCAGAGATCGGCCAGGAGGTCGGATTTCAGCAACCGACACGACGGATCGTCCCAAAAATTAGCCATTGTCGCTGATCCTCGCGCAGGTCGTAGAGGTCGCCAATATCGTCAGCGTCGTAGTATCTGGCGCGTACACCCGGCACATCCCATGTAGCCGCCTTCCTGTGCGGAGAGAGTGCCTCGGAAAGGCTCCACGAGCAACCCGCCTCCTGACAGACTTGATGTGCGATCCTTTCCAGGTCGGCGATGGCGGTTAGACCCCCCCCTGCCTCGGCGCGACATATCGACCAGAGGAAGGCCCGGCCACCGCTCTATGCGGTCGGAGAACGTTGATCAACTTGATCGGTACCCGGCGAGTAGATCTTGGCATCTATCTTCGGGAAATTATTATGATCGCATGGAGCCAGAGCCCTGTGTTGGTTCTGGCGCTTAGGCCCTAGCAAAGCACAGGGTAATCACCCGCAGAAGCCACACTGCCGGCCACACCAAGTGTGGTGCCGGTCCCGGTGCCGCGCCACAGAGACCTCGGTCCAGAAATGCAGATGGCTCTTCACCTTCTCGCTGGACTTTTCCATCAACTGATTTGCCTTAAGCGCGATTGCCGCCATAGGCGCCGACGAACATCTTACCGGTGACGACGCGGTCATAGCTCAGGCGTGCGAAATCCTCGTCGACGACATTCTCGCTGATCCAGAGCGCCAAATGGCGGCCGATGGCCGGTCCGATCTTGAACCCATGGCCGCTGCCGCCGCAGGCATCGTAATATCCCTGGAGGCCTTTACGCGGACCGATGTAGGGGTACCAGTCGGGCGTCACGTCGTAGAGCGCGGCATAGGAATCGATGCGCCGCGCACCAGCGAACGGCGGAAAGCGGTGTTCCAGGCGGGCCTGCACGTCGGAAACGAAGGCCTCGTCCGCGGTTTCCTTGTAGTTGTAAGGATCGACATCGAAATAGTCCTTGGGATAGCCGCGGCCGACGACAAAGCGGCGTTGGCCAAGCGGTCTCAGATAAATGGCGTCTACGCCATTAGAGATGGAAATCTCGGGGATGGGTCTGTCACCACGTGCCTCCCACACCGTGTCCTGTTCGCGGATGCTGCGCAAATCCATCTCGATCCCCGCATCCTCGGTGAGGAACTTGGACCAGGGGCCGGCGGCATTGACTACATTGCCGGCTTCGATTGGGCCGTCGTCCGTGAGTATTCCGATCACCGCGTCGCCCTTGCGCAAAAGCGCCCGGACCGGCGTGTTGATCCGCAACTCGCCGCCGAGATCACAGAAGCCTTTGACGTAGGCTTCGGTGGTCCGCACCGGGTCGGCGTAGCCGCCATGAGGCTCGTAGACCACGCCGGCGACGTCCTGGGGGTTGAGCCAGGGCAGGCGGACCGCGATTTCGTCATCGTCCAGGAAACGGGTTTCGACGCCGCAGGATTGCAAATCGGTGACGTTGGTGCGGGCCGCTTCGATTATGATGTCCGGCACCAGAAAGACCCAACCCGACCCGACATAGCCGCTGTCGGCCCCTATCTGATCGGGCATGGTGGTAAACATGCCGATGCTTTCCTTAGTGAGGCGTGCCAGGAGGGCCGTCGAGTAGTGCTGGCGGACAATGGCGGCGCTCTTGCCGGTGCCCCCGGCGGCCGGGCGGCGCCGCTCGAAGAGAGCCACGCGCCGAACCCCGTTGCACTTAAGGTGATAGGCCGTGCTGGCGCCGAGAATGCCCGCACCCACCACGATGACGTCGTAGGCTCGGTTCATGTCTCCGACTCCTCGCCGGGATCGCCGGATTTTCCGCCCGCCGCCTCGAAGCTGTAATGTTCCTTCATGTATTCAGCCGAGAACAGGCCGTTGGCCAGATCGTTTTCGAGATCCGCTTTGGTTCGCCCGGTCGGGGGGCCATAGCCGCCGGCGCCGGGGGTGATCGCCGTGACGGTGGCATCGGGCGATATTTCGACCGTCATCGGTTTGACGGGCAAGGACTGACGATGGCCGTCGTCGAAATCGAGCGAGAACGAAGCGAGGCCACCTTCGCCGCCGCCGAAGAGGCCCCAAGGGTGACTGATGCAGCGTTCGCCCTGGCCGCTGAAAATGGTGGTGTGACCGATTGGCCGGTAGACCCGGCGCAAGCTGCAGCCGCCGCGCCAGGTGCCAGGCCCGCCCGAATCCGGTACCAGTTCGTAGCGCTCGATGAGCAACGGGTACTCGTTCTCCAGCGCCTCGACGGGAAGGTTCGAGGTGTTGGTCGTGTGGACCTGAACCCCGTCCTTGCCGTCCTTGTAGGCTCGTGCGCCGCCGCCGCCGCCGATCGTCTCCATATAGACATAGTAGCGTCCGTCGGGACCGGCCCCGAAGAATGCCGAGACGCCATTGGCGCCGTTGCTGGCGGCGATAACGCGATCCGGAACGGCTTTCGACAAGGCTCCCAGGATGACGTCGATGACCCGCTGACATGTCTGCGCACGAGCGGCAGTTGCCGCCGGAAAAACCGCGTTGGTGATGCTGCCGGGTTCGGCGACGATGCGTACGGGATCGAGCATGCCATGGTTGGTCGGGCCGTCGGGGTCAACCAGGACCTTGAGCGCGAAAAGCGCGCTGGCCTGCAGACCGGCATAGCTGATGTTGATGTTTCCTTGAACCTGCGCCGCCGACCCGGAGAAGTCGAACAGGATTTCTTCGCCCTCGACGACGATACGAACCCGGACCGGAATGTTCTCGGTTCCCATGCCGTCGTCGTCCATGATGTCCGCAAAGCTGTATTTGCCGTCTGGCAGCCCGGCAATACCAGCCCGCATGCGCCGGGCGACGGCGTGGACGAGGGCGTCGGCGCCCTCGCGCAGCTGTTCCACCGACCAGCGCCGGAACAGCTCGTGCAGGCGCCGTTCGCCCAGCCGATTGGCTGCGACCTGGGCTAAATAGTCGCCGCGCCGTTCCTCCGGCACCCGCACATTGAGGAGGATTAAGTCGAACACATCCTCGACGATCTCGCCTTCCCGCATCAGCCGGATTGGCGGAATACGCAATCCTTCCTGATAGATCTCGGTCATGCCGCCGGCCATGCTGCCGGGCGCCATGCCGCCGATGTCCGCGTGATGGGCGATATCGGCAACGAAGAAGACGAGTTGGTCGCCGTAAAATACCGGCGCGACGAGGGCGACGTCCGGCAAGTGCGAGCCGCGGCCGACGAACGGATCGTTGGAAATGAACATGTCACCGGGCTGTAGGTTCTCGGGCCCGACTCTTTCGAGTACGACCTCCACCAGCCCAAGCATGGAGGCGAGATGCAACGGCAGGCTCTCGCCCTGTACGATCACCCGGCCCCGGACGTCGAAAATCGCAGTGCTGTGATCCTTGCGTTCCTTGATGTTGGTCGAATAGGCGCTCCGCATCAGCGCGACATACATCTCATCGCAAATGCTGGTCAGGCCATTGCGCAGCAGTTCGACCTCGATGGCGGTCAGATTCGTCATGATTCATTTCCCGGAGCCAGGGTGACGATCAAATTTCCCCACGCATCGACGACACCGCGGTCGCCGGGGAAGATCAGCGTCGTCGTGTCCAGTTGCTCGATAATCGCGGGCCCCGTCAACGCCTGGCCGGCGGCGAGAGAGTCGCGCTGGAGTACCGGCGTGTCAAGCCAGGTTCCCGTTGTGAAGAAGGTTCTCCGGCGCGAGGACGGCTCGGCGTCTGGCCTCTCGGCAAGCGTCGGCAGCGGCGGCTTGTCATATAAGCCCACCGCCTTGACCTTCAAATTGACGAACTCGACGGTCTCTGTCTCCGAATGGAACCCGTAGGTTCGTTTGTGAGCGGCGTGGAACGTCGCTACCAAACCCTCGCAATCCTCCGCGCGCAATTCCCTGCCCTCGAGCGGGAGAGACAGTTCATAGTTCTGCCCGCGGTACCGCATCTCCGCCGTCCACTGCACGCGGCGTTGGCCGGCCGGAACCGCCTCGTGTCCGAACCAGCCCTCTACCTTCTGCCGCAACTCCCGTCGCATGGCGTTGAGGGTGTCGTGCGAGTCTTCGTGTAGCGGCATCAGCGCGGTCATCATGAAATCCGCGGTCAGGTCGCTATTCAACAGCCCCTCCGCGCACAAAATTCCCGGACTCGGCGGAACGATAATTGTCTTGATCCCGAGATCCCGGGCAGTCTCGGTGGCCAGCAGCGGTCCGGCGCCACCGAACGGGAACAGGCAGAAATCAGCGGGATCGTAGCCGCGCTCGACGGAGAGTGGCCGGATCGCCTTGACTACGGTGGCGCAGGCGACGCGGATGATGCCTCGTGCCGTCTCCATAAGGTCAAGCCCGAGTTCCCCGGCGAGGCGGCTGATAGAGGCTTCGGCGAGGTCCCGGCGAATTTGCATGCGGCCACCCAGAAGAGCCTGGTCGTTGAGGCGGCCGAGTAGAACGTTGGCGTCGGTGAGCGTCGCCTCGACGCCGCCGAGTCCGTAGCAAGCGGGACCTGGATGGGCGCCGGCGCTCTGCGGTCCGACTTTCAGGAGCCCGTCCACGTCGATCCAGGCAATCGAGCCGCCGCCGGCGCCTACTGCATTGACGTCGAGTGCCGGTAGCCGCAATGGGAACCCAGCCAGCATGCGGTTGTGTACCTCGGTCGCGGCGCCGTCGATCAGCACGCTGACATCGGCGCTGGTGCCGCCGATATCGAGGGTGATGACATTGCGAAAGCCGGCCGCCGGAGCGCGGTGGGCGGCGCCAAGCACCCCGGCTGCGGGGCCCGACAAGCAGGCGCGGATTGGCAGTTTGCGTGTCATATGAACTGACATGAGGCCGCCGCTGCTCTGGCTCACCTTGGGTTCCGCTGGTACGCCGAGACGCGCGACCTCGTCGGAGAACCGATCGAGATAGGCATCGACGACCGTAAGCAGCGCGCCGTTCAGGACAGCCGTCGAGAACCGCTCATACTCGCGAAACTCGGGATAGATTTCCGTCGACGACAGGACGTAGACGCTGTCGGGCAAGACTTCGCGCAAGATTTCCACCGCCCTCTCCTCGTTCTCGGGATAGGCGTAGGAGTGCAGGAAGCAGACAGCCACACAGTCGATGCCCTCGGACGCCAATCGGCGGCCGGCTTCGCGCACGCCATCCTCGTCGAGCGGGACATGCGCGCCGCCGTCGGCGCGGCGCCGTTCGCGCACCTCAAGGCGCAGCCGCCGCGGCACGAGGGGTTTGGGAAAGTCGAGATGGATGTCATAGACCTTGGGGCGAACCTGTCGGCCGATCTCCAGCAGATCGCGGAAACCTTGGCTAGTGACGACCGCCACCTTGCCGATCTTGCGCTGGATCAGGGCGTTCGTACCGACCGTGGTGCCGTGGGACAAGCGGATGACGTTGCCCGCATCGAGCCCATGTTCGGCGAGCACCGTTGCGATGCCTTCGACGATGGCGACATCGGGACAATCGGGTGTCGTTGGAACCTTGTAGCGAATGTGACGGTTCTCGCCGGGAATGCTGACCGCCAAATCGGTAAAAGTTCCGCCGACGTCGACGCCGATGTGGATCTCCATGGCGTACCTCATGTCAGTCTGCGTGAGATGGTATTTATATGAAGTCTTCTATCTCACGACCAGATCATTCCGGCACGGTCGTTTTACGCGATCGTCCGGCTATCCTCACATATTTCATGATCCAACCGCACTTGTTCATAATTTCAATTCGCGCTTTTGTAGGGCTAGAAGGCAGCGTAATTAAGGTGCAAGTAACGCTGGTTGTATGCCCCGCAACCGTTGATCAACGGAATGCCTTCGTTCAATCTCCCAGGGGGGAGCCTGCAACCGCGCCAACGACATCACACCGGCAGCCCGCCTTTTGACGGGGGCCTCGTGGTAGGCACAAGGACGAACCTTTGCATAGTAGCTGCTGTGGTCGGGTGTGAACCTATACCCATGAAGGTTTACGTGGCGCCACCAATTAGAGCGGTTAGTGTCGCCGCCCGTTCCAAGTGCAAGTTGTTATGGCTTGGCTGCCAGAATCGGGCTCGTCAGTGCAGGAGTGCGCTTCTCTCTCTGGTCACGCAGAAATTCGTTTGTTACCGTACATGTCAGACAAATTGAACAGGCAATATTAGAGGCCAATACCAAAATGAAGTTTGGCGTTTTACAATTCTTTAGCTGGCCGGGTCGGCGCATTCCGCTCGAACAGGTGTACGAGCGGGCGTTCAATCGGATTGAATTGATGGACAAGACCGGTTACGACGCCGTATGGCTGGCCGAACACCATTTCAGCACTTATAGCGTCTGCCCTTCGGTCCATATCATGGGCGCGCATGTCGCGGCGCATACCAAAAACATCCGTATTGGGACAGGGATATCCCTGGCATCTTTCTATCATCCGCTGCGGCTGGCGGAGGAAGTGGCCCTGCTCGACCAACTCACCCATGGCCGCGTCAACTGGGGCGCGGGTAGGGGCTTCGACGCGAAGGAGCACAAGGCGTTCGGTGTTGCGCCCGAAGACAGCTACCCGAAATTCCGCGAAAGCGTGGAGGTTGTACTCAAAGCTTGGCAGGACGGCTCTTTTACGCACAAAGGCAAATATTTCGAATATGAGGACATTGAAGTTCTACCGAAACCCTACCAGAAGGACATGCCGGTCTGGATCGGTGCGACATCGGAATCTTCGATCGAATGGGCAGCAACCAAAGGGTATTCGATCCTCCTGGGTCCGCATGCCACCAACCCGGAGAACCGGGAGAAGCGAGATTTCTACAAATCCAAACTGGAATCCGCCGGGCACGTTTTCGAAGGCCGCGACATACCGGTCACCCGGACCATCGGCATCGGTGAGACGGTAGAAGAAGGTTTTGAATTGGGCCGACGCGGGGCAGAGTTCATGTTCGGCAGCTATCTGCGAAAGAAGGGAAATATCCGGGGCGGACCGGAATCCGCCGCAGAAGGAAAGACGCAAGCCAACGACGCGATGCTTGCCGCAGAGCGCGAGAATGTCGATCCGGTGGAGCGTTACGTCAACGAAGTCGCACTGTGCGGTTCCCCGGAAAAGGTGATAGACGATATCGAGCGCCTCCGCGAAACCAATTCACTCGACTACCTCATGATCGCACCGCTGGGGCACGAAAGCTTCATACGCTTCACCGAGAAGGTTTTGCCACATTTTCTTTAACTGCCGCTGCGTGGTGCCGCAGCCCGTAAGGGTTTGCCAAGACCACAGAGCAGGCGCAATTGCAGCACGTCATTAGCCAGCGCGCAACTCACCCGCAATAGATGTTGTTGAAAGTCCCTACCGGCGCGCTCACATGTGTGTTACGGTTTACATAACCATTCCAATTGTGCGGTTAATTTCGCTTGCACAAAGTGAAACACAACGCGTAGGCATGGCGATGATCGGCCGAACCGATCCAAAACCGAATGACCCCGAGGTTACCGGTTCAAAGCCGAAGGAGGAATCACTGCGCGCCCGCGAGGCGGACGCCGTAGCGGCGGAAAACGGCAGCCCGCGTGGAGACCCCGGCGAAAACCGTGAGCTTCGATTATCCGCCGTACTATCTGCAGCTCCGGATGCCATTATTGCAGTTGACGGCAATGCGGGGATTCGCATTTTCAATACGGGAGCCGAGAAGCTGTTCGGTTATCGGGCCGCCGATATCATGGGTCGGACGCTAGACGATTTGATCCCCGCACGTTTCCGGACAGCGCACAAGAAACACTTGGAACGTTTCCAGGACTCGCCCGAACAAAGCCGATTGATGACCGACCGCAGTGTCATTATCGGTGTGCGTGCGGACGGTTCGGAATTCCCCGCCGAGGCTTCAGTGTCCAAGCTGGAGATGGACGGCGAGATGATTTTTACCGTGATGTTGCATGACGTGACAGCCCAGAAACAGGCCGAAGCGGTTCTCATCGCCGCCAAGGAACAGGCCGAACAGGCGCTCATTCAAGCGGAGAAGATGGCCGCTGTGGGTACGCTGGCGAGCGGCATCGGGCATGAAATCAATAATCCGCTCTACGCTATTCTGGGGGCAGCGGAGGCCATTCGCGACGGTGACGACCCGGTTCGTCGAAAGGAGCACGCCCAGGACATCATCGGCTATTGCAAACATGTGTCGGGAATCATCAAGAACCTGACCAGTTACGCGCAACCCGCCGACAAGCACGGGCTGGAAGCCATCGATGTAAACGCTGCGATTGCGGAAGCTGTGGCGATGATCCGGCTATCGTTCCGGTCGGACACCATCGAGATCGAGCAACGTCTCGGCTCGGTGCCCGCAATTCCCGCCAAGTCCGAGGATATCCAACAGGCGTTCTTCAATGTCATCCGCAACGGCTTGCAGGCGATGGATCGCGAGGGAGTCCTCGACATTGAGAGTGTTTACGAGGCGGGCCGGGTGTCAGTGCGGATTCGCGATACCGGCCTGGGGATTGCACGCGAAAATTTGGCGAAAATTTACGACCCATTCTTCACGACCAAGGGACCGGAGGAGGGCGAAGGCATTGGGCTTTTCGTGGTCCGGCAGATTGTCGAGAAATATGGCGGCGCCATCGAATTTGATAGCCGGGTGGGCGAAGGAACGGTATGCACGATCTCATTTCCGGTCCGCGAGCCAAATGGAGAGGACCTTTGATATGAAACACAAGATACTGGTGGTCGAGGACGAAGCGGAAATCCGCAGGACCATATGCTTGCAACTTGAGGGGACCATCTACGAGGTTCTCGAGGCTGAGGATGGCGAAAAGGGCATCGAGCTGCTCGATAATGAGAACATCCTGGAGGTCGTCGTGATCATCTGCGATGTCCGCATGCCGAAGCTCAATGGCATCGAGGCCGTTGCTTATTTCCGCGAGAACTACCCGTCCATCCCGATCATCGTGCTGACCGGCTATCCGGATACGCAATTGGCGATCGATTTTATGAAAAGCGGTATAGTTGAGTTCTTGGTCAAGCCCGTGGAGAAAAAGGAACTGGTGGAGGCGGTTGGCAAGGCCGCCCGTCAACATAGTCTCTTCAGCGCGTCTTCGTCGTAAGGCCTGAATAGTGAACCGTGCGCGCGGCGGACGGCGAATGCGGTCGCCGGCGCGCCACCAGTCGGCACGGATAAATTAACCTAAAAAAATCCGCCCGAAGCAGCCCGTCTGTTCGCACGGCTATTTGCTGCCCCATTAGAATTGAAGTCTGACGATTTTTCTTTGACGACAGTGACGGGAAAAGTCAGCGTCCAAGATCGATTTGATTTAGGTCAATTATCATTGCCAAGGCAGCAGGTATTCTGAAGAAGACCAGTTCTAAACAATAAAAATGACTGGCGATACCAGGCGGGAGGACGGGACATTAAGACGGTCGACATTGTCGAATTCGCTTCTGATCCGGCGTTTGCGCTCGATCGTGATATGCGGGTGGTGGGGTGGAATACCGGTGCGGTGAAACTACTGGGGTATTCGGCGGCCGAAGCTGCCGGCCAGAAGTGCAGCCAGGTATTGCAGGCGTTTTATCCCACCGGAGAACCACTTTGTTCGATGATGTGCGAGGGCCGAGCGTGCATTTCCATCGGCGACAAATGGAATATTGGCACGTGCAAAATCAGGCATAAGAATGGCCAAATGATTTCCGCCGGCATTAGCACACTGGTTATTCCTTCGGAAGCTCGAGAAGAAGACCGAGGCGAAGCAGTTGCTGTCGTGTTCTTGCGGGAAGCGGGCTGGGTCGACCCCAAACTGATCGGTAAACAGCCGCTGAGGATCTTCACTCTCGGGCATTTCGGCTTGGCCATAGCGGGCAAGGGACTAGAGGTCGATAACTGGAAGCGTCAACAGGCTGTATTGGTCTTGAAATGCCTCGTCAGTCAACTCGGGCGTCCCGTGCACCGCGAACGCCTGATCGACTGGCTATGGCCGGATGCCGACATAACGCGCGGATGGCAACGCCTGAAGGTGACGATTTCGTTCCTGCGTGAAAAATTGCGCAGCGGCGGTGCCGCCAAAGAAACCATAGAAACCGTCGGCCAATCCTATATTTTGCGGCGTGACGCAGTCTGGGTCGATTCGGATGCCTTCGGAGACTTGGTCGCCGCGGGTTGGCGGTCGTTAAAAAATGATGATGGATTGGAGGCACGGTCCCGCTTCGAGGAGGCACAAAGCCTTTATCGTGGGGATTACCTGGAAGACGAGCCCTATGTGGACTGGTGCGCGGAAGAACGGGAACGATTACGCGAAGTCTACCTGGAAATGCTCGACGGTATGGCGAAATGCTATGCCCAAGAAGGTTTATTCATGGAGGCTGTACAGGTCTGCAAGACCGCGCTCCATAACGACCCGGGCCGCGAGAGCTTTCTCCGCGCCTTGCTGGAAAACTTGGTCGGTCTCGGTCGGCCCGATTGGGCCGAGGACCAGTTCAAAGCGTGGCGCCGAAGCCTTGAGTACGAATACGGCCTGCAACCGACGCCTGAAACGATGCGAGTTTTTGTCCAATTGATTGGCGACCGGTCCAGCGCGAGCTGCTAACTCACATCATCGCATTTCCACATCGACAGTTCGGTGACACCCCGTGTTACCACCGTGTTACCGCCGCCTACTAACGTCCGCGTTAATCGGAATCGCGATGGATCGTGGTGGTTTCCTCGATGTTACCAGGGTGTAACCAACCTGCGTTTTGCTTCAATCGAACTTATCCCGTCGGGGTAGGGCTGAAACGCACGACGGTAAAATCGGAATGGTTGATCCGGGAACGCTGGAATCGTTCGTAGTTCGAATTTGGTTGGAAGGTGAGCCGGGAAATAACCCGACATGGCGTGGTCACGTTCAACACGTTCAAGGAGAGGAAGAGAACTATTTCCAGAACCTGTCGGAACTCAGGGAATTTCTCGAGCTTATCAGCGGTGTTTCTTTGCCGGTTGGGGATCAGGCGCAAATGAATGGCTAGCAAGTCATTATTTTAAGGGATCTAGCGATGAATAGAACGGTTTCATCAAGAAGTTCATGGTGGGCTGTATTGGCGATTGGCGCTGCGGTAATGGCATCACCGACCGTGGCGGCTGATTTTGGTGCCGTACCGATGATGAAGGTCGATAGCAAGAAGGCAGCGTTGGGTAAGCGGCTGTTTTTCGATGCTCGGCTTTCCGGCGACGCCGGTGTCAGTTGTTCCACGTGTCATATCCCGGAGAAAGGGTTCAGCGATGGTTTGGCATTGTCCAAGGCCTATCCGGGATCGGATGGGTTTCGAAACACGCCGACGTTGATCAACACGGCGCAAAAGGCGGCTTGGTTCCATGACGGCCGGATCGGTACCAACCTCAATGATGTGACCCGGGAATCGATTACCGAGACCTATGTCATGAACATGGATATGCGCCTAATGCAGGAGCGTCTCAAACAGGATCCGATTTATGTGAAAATGTTTAAGGACGCAGGTTATGGCGAACCCTCGAATGGTTCGGTTCGGAAGGCGATTCCTGAATACCTAAAAACGCTGACGTCAAGAGGGGCGCCTTTCGATTCCGGCAAAATGTCGGACAGCGCGCAACGCGGTTTCGAGTTATTCAAAGGTAAAGCCGGCTGTTCTCAATGTCATTCCGGTTCCCGGTTTTCCGATGATACGGCCCATAATATCGGCGTGCCCGAAAATCCGGAAATTTGGTCGAATCCCGCACGGCATATGACCTATGTGGCTTTCGGCATGTTCATGGGCATCGAGAACTATATGAACATCCGCCGCGATGTCGGCGCCCATATACGCACTCATAAATCTGATGGTTCGGATATCGGGAAATTCATGACCCCGACGCTACGCGAATTGACCCATACAGGGCCGTATATGCACAACGGCGTCATGAAGACGCTGGAAGATGTCGTCGCTTTCTACAATCGCGGCGGGGGCGACGACCCCAACAAGGATCCACGCATAAAACCACTAGGCCTGAGCAAAGAAGAGCGCACCATCCTTGTAGCCTTTCTGAAGTCATTGTCAGGCACGCCCCTGACCGGCCCGGAACACGTCTGGAAAGACACGATCAACGTTAATTATGCGGTGATCAAAGATTGGCTCAACCAGAGGAATTAGGAGCAGGAAGATGAAAAAGGGCAAAACACTTTCCCTCGCGGTCATCGTGGCCTCCTTTGGTTTCGCGTGTCTCGGTACTTCCGCTTTCGCCGATGTAAATCCGCCACTGGCTGCCCTTGGGCCGCCGCCGGTTCCCCGCGACAACCCGCAAACGCCGGAGAAGGTCGAACTCGGCAAGCTGTTGTTCTTCGACTCGCGCATTGGCGGCGACGCATCCGTTTCCTGTGCTGACTGCCATGTGCCAAAACAGGGCTGGGGGTTCAACGATCCCATTTCTCGGGGTTATCCGGGCGTCATTCACTGGCGGAATAGCCAGACTGTGATCAACGCCGCTTATCTCGGCAAGCTATTCTGGGTCGGCGCGGCCAAATCTCTGGAGGCGCAAGCCCCCGGTGCCGCGCTCGGTGCGGTTTCAGGCAACGGTGAACGGGACATGGTCGAGGCGCGCCTCGCGTTCATTCCCGAATATGTCAGACGCTTCAACCAAGTGTTTGGTGACGATTGGCCCAAGGTGAACAACGTCTGGAAGGCCATGGCCGCCTTCGAGCGGACGTTGATTCATGACAATACGCCATTCGACAAATACATGCGCGGCGACAAGACCGCACTTAGTGAAGAACAGGTGCGCGGTCTCAAGCTTTTTCAAGGCAAGGCCAATTGCATCGAATGCCACAATGGGCCGCTTCTGACCGATCAGAAGTTTTACAATCTGGGGGTCCCCAGGGCCGAGGACTGGTCGCAGAGCGGACTCGCCCAAATCACGTTCCGCTATGAGCAATACGCGAAGGGCGTGACCGAAAAACTGTACCGTAAGATCAAAGACGATGCAGGCCTTTATTACCGGACCAAGCAAAAGTCCGATATGGGCAAGTTCCGCACTCCCCCGTTGCGTTACACCGCCTATACGGCGCCATTCATGCACAACGGCACCTTCTTCGATTTCGACGAAATCGTCGAATTTTATAACGAAGGTGGCGGCGAGAACGAATTCACCAACGGTGTCATGGCGAAGAACAAGACGAAGCTCTTGAAGAAGCTTGGGCTGACAGACGAGGAGCAGGCGGATTTGGTCGCGTTCCTGGAGTCTCTCAGTGGCGAGGAAATCAAGATGCAGACGCCGAAACTTCCACCGTATGCGCCGCTTCCCGCCGTACCAAACGTGAACTGAGGGAATTTGAACAATGACTAATCAAATCCAGACACCAGACATTGGCACCCCTGAATTGCCGTCGAAGGTGGATCACCCGGCAGGAAAATGCCTGATGTCGCGCCGGAAGTTTCTGCTGTCATCCGGGGTGGCGACATCAACGGTTATGGTCGCCATGAACACCGGCACAGCCGCAACTAAAATTCCCGCAATCGTGAGCACTTATCCGCGCAAGAAAATCAGCAAGCTGAGTGCACTAAAGACCGACGAGCCGGTGGAGTTCGAATACCCGGATGAAGGTGCGTACGCGCAATCCATGCTCGTCAAGCTTGGCACGGAGGCAGGCGGCGGCGTGGGCCAGAAAAAGGATGTTGTCGCTTTCAATTACTTCTGCACACACCAGGGCGGTGACCTGTCAGGGACCTATAAAGCCGACACGAAGTCGCTGGGCGCCTGCCCGCTGCATCTTTCCACCTATGACTTGACCCGACACGGAATACTCATTTCCGGCCAAGCCTACCAAAGCCTTCCCCAGATCCTGCTCGAACTGCAAGGCGACGACATTTACGCCGTCGGCGTGTTTGGCTTGATCTTCGGTCGCTACGACAACTTGCAAGGATAGGGAGACACGAGCGATGTCTACGCCGTATTACATTCCAGAAACCGACGTTCCTCTTCCTCCCAAGGGCGCGGATGTTATCACCACGGCCTGCGACTACTGCATTGTTGCGTGCGGCTACAAGGTCTACAGATGGCCGGTGGCAGGCGCGCATAACGGTGGCCCGAAGGCCGGCCAAAATGCGTTCAAGACCGACTTTCCGGTCGAACCGCTTGGCCCCTGGGTCGCGCCCAATCAGCACAACATCGTGCTGCATGACGGCAAACCGCACCACGTGGTGATCATCCCCGACAAAGACACCAAGTTCGTCAACACGGACGGTGATTCCAGCCTGCGTGGTGGCTGCATTGCGCAGAAATGCTATAACCCGCAAACACCGACCCGCGACCGGCTGAAATCGCCGATGATGCGAATTTACGGCATTCTGCAACCCGTCCCCTGGGACTTCGCCCTCGACGTGGCGGCCGAAGTCGGTAACTACGTGCGTAAGGCGCATGGCGCGAATGCATACGGCGTTAAGACGTATTCGTATCAGTACATCGAAAACACCTACGCCATCACCAAGTATGCGCTGCGGCATGTCAATACGGCCAACTTCACCTTCCACGACACCCCATCTGACGTTTCGTCGACGCCGGGGTTCCGTGATGCTGGTTTCGACAATTTCGGCCCGGCCTACGAAGATTGGATGAATGCCGAAACTCTGTTGGTCTGCGGGACGGATCCGTACGAAACCAAGACGATCCTCTGGACACAGTGGATTATGAAGGGCATCCAAAACGGTCAGAAATGCATCATGATGAACCCGCGCCGTACTGCCGGCGTGGCGTACGCCGAGAAGAATGGTGGGCTCTGGCTTGACGTTAATCTCGGCACCGACCTCCTGGTTGTCAATGCCATCGCCCGGATCATTGCCGAAAACGGATGGCAGGATGCCGAGTGGATCAAGAACTGGGTGAACAACAAGTGGGGGTCCAGCTCAGGCTTCGGCCAGGGCACCCGGAACACGCCGTGGCAATGGCGCACCACTTGGGGAAAATTCCAGACCAACGGCTACGAAGACTGGAAGAAGTGGCTCCTGGCCCAGGACGAGTTCAAGCCGGAAAACGCGGCCAAGGTGGCCGGGATCGACGTCGAGAAAATTCGGACGGCGGCCGAGTGGATGGCCAAGCCGAAAAATGGCAAGCATCCGAAAACCTCTATCATGATCGAGAAAGGTTTTTACTGGTCCAACAACACCGGCAACACCCAGGCAATCAGTGCGTTGGCGATCATCGTCGGTGCCGGTGGCAGGCCCGGTCAAGTTGTCGGCAGGGCCGGTGGTCATCAGCGTGGCGGGCAACGCGGCGGCAAGTATCCGCGCAACAAATCGCCAATGAAGGTGCCGGGGCGTAGGCGCCGGGCACTGGACACCGATACCTGGACGATGTCCGGACACACCCGTTTTGCGCATGTCATCGGCACGACGTGGATTCAGTCGATGTGCGGTTCGCAACAATTGGCCAAGCGGTTCGAGGAACTTACCGTGGCCAACCCCCATCAGGTGCGGTCCTATGATAAGCAGGACATCATCGACACCTTGAAAAAGCGGGCCGATTCAGGTGGCATGGTCGTCGTCAACCAGGATATCTACCTGGTCGACCCGATCGGCAATCGTTATGCCGACATTATCTTTCCGGCCGCTACCTGGGGCGAAGATACCTTCATGCGGGCCAATGGCGAAAGACGTCTCCGGCTTTACAACAGATTCTACGATCCACCGGGGGAGGCAAAACCGGATTGGTGGATCATCGCCGAACTCTCGAAGCGTATGGGTTTCGACGGCTTCGATTGGAAGAATTCCAATGATGTCGCCGAGGAGTCCGCGCGCTTCTCGCGCGGCAGCCGCAAGGACTTCAACATGATCAAGGTCGCCGCTCACCGCGAGGGCAAGACCTTGCACCAGAAGCTGGGCGAGTTTGGTACCAATGGGATTCAGGGGCCGGTGTTCATGCAGGACGATGGAACCCTTGTCGGCACCAAACGGCTGCATGATACGACGCGCAAGCTCCCGGAAACCGGACCGGCCGCAGGTAACGTCTTCAACAAAAAACTGACCCATTTCAACAGTCAAACCGGGCGCTGCAACCTCCAGAAATCGCCTTGGTCCTTATTTTCCGACTATTGGGAATGGATGACACCGAAAGGCAATGAACTGTGGTGTACGTCGGGGCGCACCAATGAACGCTGGCAGTCCGGTTTCGACGATCGGCGCAGGCCCTATGTCGTTCAGCGGTGGCCCGACAACTACGTCGAAATGCACCCCGACGACGCCGCTGCGCGTGGCATCGAGAATGGCGACATGCTGATGGTTTATTCCGATCGGGTGCCCTCTCTCAAGGAAACGACGCTCGGCGTTGAGGGCAGCGACTATTCCTTCAGCGGCCAGATGAAGGCCGGCAATGTGGAACTGACCCGGGCGGCCGTCACCGGCGTCGCCATGGTCACACGCCACATTAAGAAGGGGATCATCTTCATGGATTTCCTGCATACGTCGCAACCGGCGAACTCCCTGGAGGGGCGTATCGTCGATTGGATTAGTGGAAACTACAACTACAAGATGGGTGTAGCCAAAGTGAAGAAGATCGGCGAGTCACCCTACAAGAACACCTTCCGTTCGATGTCGTTCGCACCGAGGGACATCATCTAAAAGGATCCGCGGACCCGGAATTGAATCTTCATATTCATCCGGGTCCGTCAGCGGGTTTGAGTCAATATTTTTTAATCATTCTAGAAGCCGGCTTGGACTGTCATCCATGAACCACCAACGAAAAAATTCACCACCCCCAAGCCAACTCCCAGGACCCTACGCGACGTCTCAAGAAGTATGCCGGGTAATGGTCGACGTTCTCGGCAATGGCGTCGACGTTCATCGTTGCCTCGCGGCACAGGCGCTTGGGCGTATTGGCGCACCGTCGGCGGTGGGGCCTTTAACCAAAGCACTGTTGGACGAAGACGGCGATGTTCGTACCGACGCGGCCGAAGCGCTTTCCAAGTTGGCCGATGCTCGGGCTAGCAAGCAACTGCTTGAAAACTTACTTGGAGACCCGTGCACGGAGGTCAAGCTGGCGGCGATCGAGACGTTGGCAAAAATACAGGACAAGGCGGTGATCCCCTGGCTCCGGCGGATCGTCAAGGGGAGGGATGAAGAAATAGCCTGGGACGAAGATGAATTTTACGCCAGCGGATGGGACGACTGGGTCGACGTCCAGATAAAGGCGGTGAACGCATTGGCGACGCTAAACGCCAGTGAAGCCGTTCCCGATCTCGTCGATGCCATGCGGGACGAAGACGCTCAGGATATGACCGAGGCGGCATTCAAGGCCTTGGCGCGAATGGGCAAGCCAGGGATCGAGGCGCTCGCCTCATACCTCGGTGAAGAGTCCACGCGCCTCCGCCGTCGCGCCGCCGCGGCCTTGGCCGCGAGCGACGATTCGCACGCATCGGAACCGCTGTCGCGCGTTTTAGCCGATCCTTCGCCCAGCGTGCGAATGGCGGCCATGCGCGCTCTTGCGCAGCGGGCGCCCACGGACAAACGCTTGGTGGCGCTACTCGACGATTCCGATGAGGCGGTCCGGGCCGAAGCCGTTCGGCTTTTTGGCGGATATCATCCTGGCCGTCTTCCGGCGTTGCTTGCGAATGCCTCGGTTGCCGTGCAGATAGCAGCGTTGGCGGCGATGAACGAATTTCCCGACGACGCGGCGTTGTTGGACGATATGCGCATCAGAATGACGGAGGGACCGCCAGCGTTGGCGGCAGCCGTCGCAAAGGCTCTTGGCGCGAAAGCGCCTGGGCAAGCGTTAGGTGATCTGGCAGCATTATTGGCGGATACGAAGCAACCCGTCGAGGTCCGACTCGGCGCCCTTCAAGGATTGGCCACTTCGGGTAGCAAGGCGGTCGTTCAGGCGATCGCCGATGTTATGGACGATGACGCCCGGCCGCTACGCCTGGAAGCGATGTCCGCGTTGGCGCGGATTGCCCGGGTGGATCCGGTTTGGCCCAATGGTGCTGGAAACGCGCTGTTGTCGTTGCTGTCCGTCGAAACCGAAGCGGAGGATGCCGCCGGGCAACCGGCTGAAGTACATCGCGAAGATCGCGCCGCACTCGAAGCCGGGCCTGATGCGCCAGAGGAAAAAGACGACGCTTGTTTTCCAACATCTACCGTCGCCGCGATTCTGGACCATGAACCTGATGTTGTGACCGAAGGGGTGCTCCAGATGCCTGGCGAGGGCATCGAGCTGACGCCCGTGGATATGGAGCGTCTCGCCTTGGCCCGGAACATCAAGGGCAAGAAACGCATGACGTTGGCACCACAAATAAAACGGCATGACGATGTACGCCGTTTCGCCGCTCGAATTCTTGGCGATATCGATCGTGTCGAGGTGACGTTTGCGCTCGCGGCTGTCCTTACCGATAGAGATGACGAGGTGCGTCTCGCCGCCGCCGACTCGTTGGCCCGTATCGGCGAGCACATGGCCTCGCTTCCCGCCGAGGTTGGCGTTGCGCTGGTGGCGGCGCTGAAAACGGCACCGCCAGCGTTGAAGCTTCTTTTGGTTCGCGCCTTGGCCGCCAGTGACGCTGAAAGCGCCAGTGCCGTGTTGCGGGCGCACTTAGACGGGGAGGATAGCTTTACGCGCGTCGAAGCAATCCGCGCGTTAAGCAGACGGAGACAAGTCGGTCCTGAAATCGAAACGCTACTCCATGACCCGGATTCATCCGTGCGTCTGAGCGCCGCCGAAGCCGTTGCCGAGGCTGGCGGCGACAACGCCATCAAGCAGATTGTCGATTTCGCTATTGCATTCGAGGGCTATCACGGCAGTCAGGCTGCCCGCCTGTTGTGCCAGCTGGATGTTGCCGAGGCCAGTGGGCGTTTCCTGGAAGTGCTTCGGGATCCGGAACAAAAACGGACGTGGTCCGTCGCCATTGAAGCTCTGGCGGAACTCAACGTTTCACAACAGGGCCCGGCCGTTACGGCCGAGGCTGGCGCAAGACAACAATAGAGTAGGGGACTTTCCATGCTTTCCGGAAAATCGATCACCAGTTTCGTACTTGGCGCTTTGGTGATGGTCGCCATGGCGGTGCCGGCGGATGCGGCGAAGAAAAAGACATATAAGGAAGTGAATGTCGCAAATGGCGGTTCGGTCAAGGGCAAGGTGAGTTTCGAGGGCACGGTTCCGGCCGATGCCGTTGAAAAAATCCTGATCACCAAAAACACCGATGTTTGCGGTACGGGCGAACGCGAGGTTGTCTGGGTCGACGTCAAGGATGGCGCGTTACGCGGTACGTTCGTCTTCCTCGACAAGGTCAAGGAAGGAAAAAAATGGGCTAAACCAGAGCTTGGTACCTATTTGGTTGACCAAAAGGGATGCCGCTTCCGGCCATGGGCCCAAGTGGTGCGGCCGGGCCTCTTCGTTATCCGCAACAGTGACGCCGGTGTTCTCCACAACATCAACGCCCGTGAATTGATCGGCGTCGAAAAAGGACGGGTCGTCAAGAAGACGCTCTTCAATTTCGGCCAACCGGATCCCGGCGATATCGAGGACAAGATAAAGCCACGCCGTTCGCACTATATCGGCATCAATTGCGAGGCCCACAATTTCATGTTCGGTTTCATGCTGGCACCGATCCACCCTTACGCGGTGGTGGTTGGTGATGATGGCTCGTTCTCCATCGATAACATTCCGCCGGGCAAATACACCTTGAAGGCCTGGCATCCCCGTTACGGCGTCAAGAAAACCAAAATTACAATTGCCGCTAAGGGCGCGCTGGACGCCAACTTCGCCTTTACCGACTCCAAGTAACCGCTCCGGAATTCGATGAATGAAGATTGGGATGCGGAAAATGGCGCGACAGGTTCGAACCGAACTCACCGGCGTTGATAAGGGCGCTATCGCGAGGCGGTGCCTCGCGGCTCTGACGGTATTCGGACTTGCCATCGCCGCAACCCCGGCTCTCGCTCTGGAAGAAAATGTCTACCGTCAATTCCTCGGCATTGATTCCCGCCGGCTAGTTTGGTTCCTGGCGCAGATGCATCTGTTTTTTGGCGCCTTCGTTCTTGGCGTGCCGTTGTTTGCGGTCATCATCGAAGTTATCGGCTGGAACAATAAGGATTCAAAATTCGACAAGCTGGCGTATGAGTTCACCAGTTTGCTGAGCGTTGCGTATGCGACCACGGCGGCGCTTGGCGGGCTGCTGGCTTTTGCATTGTTCACCCTCTACCCAACGTTCATGGGTTACATGGCCGGCATCTTCAAAGATGTCATGTTCATGTATGCGTTATTGTTCTTCGGCGAGACCTTCGCGCTTTACCTCTACTATTACGGTTGGAATTGGCTAAAGAGCGACAAGCCGTTTTCGCCGAACATGCAGCGGCTTTTCAAGTTTCTGGGACTTGTCGTTGCCGCTTTTGGCTTGGTCTTCGCTTTCGGCCTCGTTGGCCCTGAAATGCGGGTCGATACGCGCTGGTTCATTCTATTGCTCTATATCGCGCCGACAGCCGTCGGCTTGCTGATTATCAAGGATTTAAAATCCTCTCATATCTTCATCGGCATCCTCTTAAACGTCTTTGGCACCGCCATCATGCAGCTCGCCAACAGCTGGGCCGGCTTTATGATGAGCCCTACCGGTGTCGATTCCGAAGGTTCATTTGTCGGCACGGTCTGGCAAGCATTTGAAAACATCCTGGCGACCCCCATTGCGATCCACCGCATGCTTGGGAATCTGGCTTTCGGCGGGCTGGTCGCCGGCTCCTATGCCGCCGTCAAGTTTATCAGCGCCAAAACGCCGGCGGAAAAAGCCCACTACGACTGGATGGGCTATATCTCCAACTTCGTCGCCATTGCGGCGCTGATCCCGCTGCCTTTCGCCGGATATTACCTGGGCCGCGAGGTCTATTCGACCAGCGCCGTCATGGGCAACAATATGATGGGCGGCGACTTTTCCTGGACGTTCATCATTCAGGCGATGCTGGTTGGCTCGCTGTTCCTGATTTCGAACTATTACCTGTGGAGCGGCATGACCCGTATCCCGGGGGCGCAGCGGTATTATAAGTTCATCAAGTACATATTGCTGGCGTTGATCGTGTCCTTCGCAATTTGGCTGACCCCGCACAACCTGCCCTTAAGCAGTCTGGAAGTTGGGGAAATGGGCGGCAGTCAGTATCACCCGATGCTCAAATATTTGGGCCTGATGCCGGCCAAGAATGCGGTTGTCAACCTGATCATTCTGGCGACGTTCTTCAGTTTCTTGTTGTACCGCCGGGGCAATATGCATGACGCCGTGTCGATCCGCGATCAGGGCAAGGGCGCACGGATCACTATTATCGTCGTTGGTTTTGCGGCCATTGCCCTCGTGGCGCAATATGCTGTGACCATGTTGAGCATGGATCCCGCCGACCTCGATCTGCCGGACGACCGGGCCGAGTTTATTCGCATGATCGGCTATCTTCTGGTCTTCCAATGTGCCGTCGGATTGATTGCGATCATCCTCGCCCTGTTCGATAGGGGCAAACTGGGGCAGGCGCTTTACTTGAGCGTCACCGCCTTCAACGTCACGATTTTCCTGGGTGTCTGGGGATTCGTGGTCATGGAAAAAGCGTCGCCAGTGCTGCGCAATGTCGCCGTTTCACAATTCCTTCAATTAATCAGCTGCTTGGTTCTCGTCTCGGTTATCGACGTCTTCCTGTTCAAGCGGGCCAAATCGCTAGGCGAGCTCCAATGGGGCAAGATGACCGTGCGCTCGCAATACGCGCTGTTGCTCCTGACATTCGTCATCACCATGAACATGGGCCTCATGGGTTTCATCCGCTCCGGTTTGCGCGGCGACTGGCACATCTTCGGCGTCATGCGCGACACGTCGGAATGGGCCTATACGCCGAGTAACTTCGTCATGACGCAGCAGGTCGGCGGCGCGGTATTGCTCTTCATGATCGGTTGCGCGTTCATGTTCTGGCTCGGCGGAATTTCCTCCAAGAAGACGGAGGACTGACGGCATGAATGTGACCGTGGCCCGGGTATTCCCGTTTTTGCTTGTCGTGCTGGGAATCTTCCTCTGGATCGGCTATGCCATCACCGACCTCACGGGCGGTGGCCGCAAATCCAGCGCCGCGGTGGATATCAGCCCGGAAGGCGGCGAGGCAATCTACTGGGGCAAGGGCCGGTGTTTCACCTGCCACAGCGTCGGCGGCCAGGGTAGCGCCGTACGCGGCCCCAACCACGGTCAGTTCGGTGAAAAATTCCCGTTGTCCATGGGCGCGCGCGCGGAGGAGCGGGCCAAGGAACGTGCCGAAAAGGAAGGTACCGAGTTTACCGCTGTCGATTACGTCGTCGAAAGTATGGCCAGTCCCGGCGCTTATGTCGTCAACGGCTACAAGAATGAAATGGCCGTCGTCTATGCACCACCAATATCCTTGAACCTCATCGAAATCAAAGCGGTCGTCGCCTATCTTATGTCGCTTGGCGGTGATCTGGATATGGAGGCTATAGACAGCGCGCCGAGTGACATTACACAGAAATTCTATGCCAAGATTTCAGCTGCTGCTGCTGCCGGCGGTGGCGATCCCGGTCTCGGCGCAATTGTCTATGAGGACAATTGCAGCGTTTGCCATACCTTGAATGACGAGGGCGGCGAGGTCGGCCCCGATCTCTCGGGAATCAGCGCCAAGGGCCTCAAATTTATCTCCACCGCTATCCTCGAACCCGCGAAATCCATATCCAAGGGGTTTGAGACATATGTCGTTATCGATAAAGCGGGCCGCCAAACGATTGGTCTAAAGAGCCGTGACGACGCTGGGGAGATCGATATCACCAACGCCAACGGGGATGTGATCACCATTGCGAAGGCGGACATCAAGGAAATCAAAATCGACGATACCACAAGCGTCATGCCTGATGATTTGTCCGAGGCGATGACGGTCAAGGATTACCAGGACATTCTGTCCTTCCTAATGCTGCAAAAACCGAAACCGAAGCAATAGGGCAGGAAGGGTCAATCATGAACAAACTTAAAATTGGCAGCTTCCCAACGGTCGTGATCACCCTGCTGGTCGTCTATTCGCTGGTGAAGTGGGGCATTCCCGCCGTTTCGCGGGAAGTGACGACGCTGCCTTTCCCGTTGCCCGTTCCCGGCACCCTGATGTTCTTCTACATGGTGCTGACGCTCATCGCGCTATTCTTGATGGTCACTTTTTCGGAAGAGGGCCTCGAAGATTTCCTGCGCCCGGTCAAAAAGTTTTTACGCGGCGGCTACGGCAAAATCCCCCGCGCCGTGATCCTGCTGGCGATACCCCTGTTGGCCGGTTGGCAGGCTTATGAAATCACTGTTCCCAAGGTGGAAGCACCGGCGGCGTTACGCATTCAGCATCCGTCATCGAACTTCCCGAAAAGCTTCGAAGCGAAAAAGAATCCCTTCGCCAATCCGACGGACGCCGACATCGACGCCTTCGTCGAACAGGCCAAGGCGAACGAAGTTGAATTTATTCCTCAGGTCCAGGAGGACATCGATCGCTGGTCGGAAGAAGCGGACCCCGAGCATATATTGGAGTTTTTCCCCGTTGCGCCAATGAAGGCGCTTTTGGCGCAACTGGAAAAGGGGACCGTGGATAAGGAAACGGCGAAAGCGGCGCTTTTGGAGAAAAATCTATTCGAGGGCCGTGCCTTGTACGCCATGAATTGCCGGGCCTGTCACGGCGACAGTGTCGCGGGCGACGGTCCCATGGCGGACGGCTTCAAGCTCAGGCCCATCAACTTCACCGATAATGGTACCGTCGAGACGATCGTCGAAGGCTACACCTTCTGGCGGGTCACGAATGGTGGTCCGGGATTGCCGACGGAGGCGACGCCCTGGGATTCGGCCATGCCCGAATGGAAGCTTAGCCTCACAGAGGCGGAGCGTTGGAAAATAATCCTCGCCGAATACGACCTGGCCCAGAAAACGCCGCGCATTCCGGAGGCTCACTGATGCTGACCGCCAGAATATTAATGCCTGCGGTCTTCGCGGTTCTGGTGTTCGCTTCCGGTTCGGGCCTGGCCTTGGCAGCCAATACGCCGAGCAAGCCGATGCCCGAGGTTTCCGATGAGATGCTTGAGCAAGGCCGCGCCATCTATTTTCAGCGCTGCAGTTTCTGCCACGGTTTGTTGGGAGACGGTGAAGGGCCTGCAGCGAAGTACTTGGACCCGAGGCCGCGCGACTTCACGCTAGGCACTTTCAAGTTCCGGACCACGCAAAGCGGCGAACTGCCAACCAACGAGGATCTGTTCCGGACTGTCAGCCGAGGTTTGCCAGGCACGGCCATGCAGCCTTTCGACAGCGACTTGCTCAAGAACGGACTCAATGAGGACGAACGCTGGTCGGTTATAGCCTACATCAAAACGTTCGCGCAGGAGTTCGACGATCCGGACTTGGACCCTGTGAAGACCGGTAAGGTTCTCTCGCTGCCAGCCAATCGCGCGCCGCACAACGCCGAAACGATCGCCAAGGGCAAGGCGGTATTCGAGAAGGCCAAGTGCTGGAGCTGCCACGGCAAACTCGGCCGGGGTGATGGCAATAAGGAGTTCCGCAAAGACGATTGGGGTTTTCCGATTCGCATCCGCAATGTCACGCATCCCTGGAAAATTAAGGCAGGGAGCGAGGTCGAGGACATCTACATGCGGTTCACGAGCGGCATTAGCGGTACACCCATGCCGTCCTTCATCAAGTCATTGAACGAGGAAGACCGCTGGAACCTCGCCAATTATATCAAATCCTTGCAGCACACGCTGAGCAGCCACCAAGCCCTTAAGGCTAAGCCGGTTGAGGGCGCGTTGCCGGAAAGTCCTACAGACGCTGCCTGGGACACGGCGGACCCCATGGATATCCGGTTGGCAGGCCAAGTGGTGGCGGCCCCGCGCTGGCAGAATCCAAGTATCGAAATGGTCACCGTGCAGGCGCTCTTCAACGACAAGGATATCGCCTTCCGGCTCACCTGGGACGATCCTTTCAAGGACGTCAAACACGATGAGTCCAAGGAATTCAAGCCCACCGAAATTGCCAAGGTAGGCGCTTTCAATTCCTATGTGGAGGCAAATGACATGATTTCCAGGGCGCTGGAGACTTTCCGCGAGTCCATCGCGCTGCAGTTCCCGGTGAAGCCGCCTCAAGGGACGAAGAAACCGCATTTCTATCGTGGCTCTTCTTCCGATCAGGTGCATTTATGGGTCTGGAAAGCGGACCTGGATGCGGCCGGTGAGCGCGGCTCGGAGGAAGGCAACGCGCGCGGCTGGAAACAGCCCATCAAGGCGCAGGCCGAGGACCGCCAGCAGATTACAGGCAAGGCCACATGGGATCAGGGCCGCTGGACCGTGGTCATGAAACGGCCGCTGAAAACCGACGATAAAAACGATGTGCAGTTCGAGAAAGGCGTTTTCACGCCCATGTCCGTCAATGCCTGGGACGGTTCGAACGGCGAGCACGGCTTAATCATGAGCCTCAGCACTTGGCAGTACGTGATCTTGGAAGCCCCGACGCCGATCAACGTTTATGTCTACGCCATTCTGGCCTTCCTGATAACGGGAGGTCTCGGAATTTGGCTAATGCGCAAGGCGGAGAACCAAGTGGAACCGGCGGAGTCGGGCGTTTGAGCCCCCTGCCCGACGAATTGGAGGAACGAACATCATGAAACCAATATTCGCAGCGGCCTTTGGCACAGTCTTCCTGGTTACCACCGCATCATCCGTTTTGGCCGATCCTGCTGCCGGTAAGGCAGCCTTCGAGGCCAAAGGATGCGGCGATTGCCACTACACTGCCGGGCCGGCAAAGGAAAAGACGATAGACGACCAATTGGCCAAGAAAGGACCCGAGCTGTGGTATGCCGGCTCCAAATTTCAGAAGGACTGGTTAGGCAAATGGCTCGCTGATCCGAAGCCTATTCGACCGATGAAGTTCAATGCTCTGATGGAAGAAAATCCCGGCGATCATCCGAAACTGGCTGGCGCCGACGCCGCTTCGGTTGCGGACTTCCTGATGAGTCTTACATCGGCCGATGTGCCGTCTGGCAAGGTGAAGCCGAAGAAGAACCCAAAAGGTCGTCAGATTTTCATCAAGAAAATGCCCTGCAGCGGCTGCCATCAGTATGCCGGACGAAAAAATAAAATTTCCGGCGGGCGCAGCGGTCCGTCTTTGGTCGAAGCCGGTGTGCGCCTCAATCCGGACTGGATACTGGCCTACTTAAAAAAACCCAAAGTGTTCAAGCCGGTGAAGATGATGCCGGTATTTACAGGCCTTCTGAGCGACAAGGACATGCTGAACGTCGCCCGCTACGTCGCTAATTTCAAACCAAAGAAAAAGAAATAGGGAGGAGATTGGCCATGAAAAATCTGATGATAATCGCCGCCGTTGCCGCTCTCGCCTCCCAGCTTGCCATCGTGTCGGCTGGGGCTGCGGAAACCGAAAAAGTGTTCAAATTCTATTGCGCCCAGTGCCACGGTCTGACCGGCAAGGGCGATGGGCCAAATGTAACCAAGGACTTCCCCGTCAGTCCGCGCAATTTCACCAACGCCAAGGAAATGAACAAGCTTTCCGACGCGGATTTGAAGAACGTCATCTTGGATGGCGGTCCGGCGGTCAGCAAATCACCCATGATGCCACCATGGGGAAAGACACTAAGCGCCGAGGAGGTCGACGGCCTGATCAAGCATCTCCGCGTGCTGTGCAAATGCAAAGGCAAGCAAGGATAGATGTTCGTCCACAGGGCCTGAAGGGAATGTCTAGAAAACGTAGAAATAGAGGATCAAGACGATGACCACGACGTTCACGGCCATCCCAATGAAGATGACGATGTCGGCAAGTCTGGCCCTACTCGGTAGCATAAGGGATTTTTATTCGACGGCCTGTACGCCTCACATTGATCCGGATCAAAGACAGCGGATTTTCTTTGTGGATGTCGTCGATGTCTGAACCCGTGGACGAACGGAACCGTTTCGCCTGGGCGGGGCCGGCGCTGTTTATCATCGTGCTTTTTCTGATCGCGACGTTTTTCTGGTGGTTCGTGCGGGCCTAGGCGGAGACGAAGGAAACAGGACCATGGAGATCAAAAATTACTTGGTGCCCTTCATCGCCGCTTTCGTGGTTTGTGCGGTGGCCTTCCTATTGCTCGATTTGGGCATGATGAAATTGCAGGGCCTGAGCCTGATTTTTAACCAATGATCGGTGCGGGGTCGAGAAACGCATGAACGGAATTCGTCCAATGAAGATCGGATTGACGTTGGCGATCTTCGGGCTCGTCGTTTCCCTCGTGTCACTGACGCTTCCGGGCTTCGATCTATCGGAAGCCTTTGCCGCTGACCAGGCTGCCGTGGCGGATGTGGCGCCGTCCAACCCCTACCCGCCGGCACCAAAACTCTCCGCTGCCGACTATCCGACCATTTCCGGGGTTAATAGCCGCGTCACCGTATGGATTTTCGCTCAACTCCATCTCTGGTTTGCGGCTTTCGTTTTGGCCGTGCCGATCTTCGTTTTCATTATCGAAGTAATCGGCATGCGTACCCGCGATAAGCGCTACGACGACATGGCCTACGAGTTTATCAAGGTGTCCATCACCGCGTATTCCCTGACGGCGATTCTCGGCGGCGGGTTGGTGTTTTCCCTGATCCTGTTCTACCCGCATTTGTTCACCTATCTCTCGACCATTTTCAGCGAGAGTATGTTCTATTACGCGCTCCTGTTCTTCGCCGAAAGCGCCGTCCTTTACATTTATTATTACGGTTGGCATTGGCTACAGGGCGGCTTCAAGAAATGGGTGCACCTGACGCTCGGCCTGGTGCTCAACGCCGTCGGTACGACGCTCATGTTGCTGGCCAACGCCTGGCTGACCTTCATGATGAGCCCGGCCGGCGTCGACGCCGCCGGTGTCTTCAGCGGTGACGCTTGGGCCGCCATACACAATTTTCTCTGGAACCCAATTAACTTGCATCGTTTCGTCGCCAACATCGCTTATGGTGGTTCCATTGTCGGCGCCTACGCGGCGTTCAAGTTCCTGACCGCGAAGACACCCCAAGAACGCGCCCACTATGACTGGATGGGCTACAACGCCAACTTTATCGCCATCTGTGCGCTGCTGCCGTTGCCATTCGCCGGCTATTATCTGGCGGCTGAAATATATACCTACAGTCAACAAATGGGGATTACCCTCATGGGGGGCATCTTCGCCTGGCTTTTCATCATCCAGGCGGTGCTGATCGGCACGCTTTTCCTATCGGCCAACTATTATCTCTGGTGCGGCATGGGGCGCAGCGACGGCGCGAAACGCTACACCAAATACATCAAATACATCGCCATCGTTTTGGTTGGCGCGTTCCTGGTCTGGTTCACGCCGCACACGCTGGTTCTGACCAACGAAGAACTAAAGGCGCTGGGCGGCCCGCACCACAAAATCCTGGGCCCGCTTGGCATCATGCCGGCGAAGAATACGGCGGTGAACGTGATGATCATCTTCACCGCGCTCAGCTTCATGTTCTATCGGCGCTCCAACAAGGTTGCCGTGGTGTCCTGGGAGAATGCTGGTAACGCCATCCAAGTCGCGCTTTACTCGGCTGGCCTTTTGAACATCATTTTTCTCGGCGTTTACCACGGATATTTTACCAATACCGTCTACAAGGTCGCGGCATCGATCCCGCAGGTATTGACCACACTGGTAATCATTGTTGTTAGCGTAACGCTCGATTCTTTCATTTACCGAGGCGCGCGGGAAGTAGGCCCGCTGCGCTGGGGGCGAATTCCGGAACGGGCACAATATGCACTGTTCCTGTTGGCCGTCTCCTTCACCTGGCTCATGGGGCTGATGGGGTACATCCGCTCCGGCATCCGCCAGCATTGGCATGTAGTCGATATTATGCGCGATGCGTCATCCGACGCCTTCACGCCGACGCTGGGTTACGCCGCCAACGTTGTTTCCGTCGCGGCCATTATTTTTATGGCCTTGGTTATCTTCATTTTCTGGATCGCCCAGGTCAGTAGCGCCAAGACGCTGCCGGCCGGATATTGGAAAGAGTAGGCGGTCATGCGGCAATTTCTCACTGTCGTCGCCTTCACATTATTGACCATCGGCTTTTTTGCCGCGTATTCGAATTACGGCATCCCGCAGATCGAACCGGCACCACCGCCAAAGGAAGAAAAGCTCGACCTCGGGTCCATGACCATGGATCAGTTCGTTGCATTGGGTGAGCGGATTTACAACGGCAAGGGAACTTGCACGCTGTGCCACAATGCCTTGGGCCGGGCTCCCGCGCTGGACAATGTCACCGAAACCGCGCCGAAGCGCCTGGAGGATCCCCGCTATGAGGGTGAAACCGAGACTATCGAAGCGTATCTGATCGAATCTCTCGTCCAGCCCTCGATTTTCGTTGTCGCAGGGTTTGGGAAAAAGGGAACAAACGACAAAGAAAGCCCGATGCCGGATGTCTCCGGTGGCGGCATAGGGCTTTCTGAGGCCGAGATCGCAGCCGTTGTCGCCTATCTGCAGGATAAGAGCGGTGGTGAGATCACCGTTGAAATCCCCACCAATATTGAAAACGAGGAAGCAGAGGAAACGGAAGAAGGCGAGCCGCGCGAAGCTATCGGCGACCCCGAGGCGTTGATGGTGAAGTTCACCTGTAACGCCTGTCATATGATCAACGGCAAGGGCGGCGATGCGGGCCCTGATCTGTCAAAAATCGGTGCAACGCGCGAGCGGCCCTATCTTCGACGCGCACTTCTTAATCCCAACGCCGACATCGCCAAGGGCTTCGAACCGGACGCAATGCCACCAGATTTGGGTGAGCAAATGTACGCCACGGAAGTGGAGACTTTGCTGGACTACTTGGCCGGACTGAAGTGAGGAGGCGGTAGCGATGAAGATACCAAGATTGCTCCAGGCCGTGTTGGTTCTCGCCGGCGTCTATTTCGGATTCATCATCGTCTTCGATATTGTTCTCGAAGCGGTGATTCCCTCCAGTTTGCTCGCCATGTACATGTTTTTCACCACGGCCGGCGTGTTCATGGTCTTCACCTATGACGAGGACCAGACACGGGAACTGGTAGCGCCTATCAAGGCCTTGGTCGAGGATCCGTCGAAGCGCCTGTGGCGTAATATCGTCTTTGTCATCCTCCCGCTGGCGGCAGGCGCCGGGACTTATCTACAGATGCAGCCGAGCTTCGAGGCGCCTCTGGAGCTTCGTACGATTCATCCGGCGCCCCCAAGTACGGCCAAAATATATGGCAAACGGGTCAACCTTTTAAAGCTAGAGAATCCGTTTCGCGAAATTGAGAAGAATGACCCGGAAAAGTTTCGCGAACTGGTGAACGAGGGCGCTGCCGTCTACATCCGGAACTGTCAGTATTGCCACGGCGATAAGCTCGACGGCAACGGGCCCTATGCCGCGGGCCTCAATCCGACACCGCTGAATTTTCAGGATGTGGGCACCATCGCGCAACTCCAGGAATCGTATCTGTTCTGGCGAATTTCGACGGGTGGACCTGGGTTGCCGAAGGAAGCCGCACCGTGGATTTCCTCCATGCCCGTCTGGCAGAATTTTCTCAAGGAAGACGAAATCTGGAAGGTTATCCTGTACCTTTACGATTATACGGGCCATCGACCGCGATCCTGGGAGCATGAATGATGGGGGATGGCGTAATAAGGACTTTTTGGGTAGCCACCCTTGCCACCGGATTTCTAGCGCTTTCTCTTGGTGCCGCGGTGTCGAAGGATGGCGACGCGGAAAAAGGCGAGACCGTTTACCTTAAACGTTGCCTGCAATGTCATGGCGAAGAAGGCGATGGACTTGGCCCGGCGGCCGAACGCCTCAATCCGCCACCGCGTGATTTCACCTTGGGCCTTTATAAAATCAAGTCGTCAGCCTTTGATGCCGACCTTCCGAACGACGAAGACTTGCTCCGTATGGTTCGCGATGGCATGCCCGGCACGGCCATGCCGGGTTGGGGAGATATGCTATCGGAGCAGGACATGTGGGATGTCATTGCCTACATCAAGATTTTCGCCGAACTGGAGGGGAAACCGGAAAAACAAGTGGCGTATGGGACCCGAATAGAATCTTCTCCCGAAAGCATTGCAGCGGGCAAGAAGCTCTTCCTGGCCGACGACCGGTGCTCCGAATGCCACGGCGCGGAGGGTAGAGGCGATGCAATCAAGAAGTTGAAAAACGACAATGGCGAACGGACATGGCCCCGAAATCTGACCAAGTCCTGGACATACCGTGCCAGCAACGATCCCAAAGATATTTATACCCGCATATCGGCGGGCATCCCAACGACACAGATGCCGTCTTTCGCCGACCCCAAGAGCAATAAGAAACTGAGCATCGAGGAACGCTGGCACGTCGCCAACTATGTAGCGTCGCTGGCAAAGACGGAAAAAGTAGTACGGCCGGAAAATACGGTCATCAAGGCGGTCCGCGTAGAGAATAAATTGCCGGCGTCGCCGGACGATCCCGCCTGGGACCAGGCGTCGCCGACGACCTTCTTCATGCTTTCGCAGATCGTCGGCAAGGTGCGCTTCTTCAAGGCCGCTAACGACACCATTAGCGTTCGAGCGCTCTATAATGGCGATAAGATTGGTATCCGTCTGGAATGGGACGACCGGACCAAGAGCATTCCCGGCGACAGCAAGGCCGAGAGCATCGCCGAGGATGAACTCATGGAAGATGCCGTTGCGGTGCAGTTTCCGATAAAAATTCCAACAGGTATGGAAAAGCCCTATTTCCTCATGGGCGACGCTGCCAAGCCGGTCACCTTATGGCGCTGGTCTAGCGGCACCACGGAAGTTCCGGAAAGTGCGGCCATCCTCGACGCCAAGGGGATCGATAACCTGGAGTCCCGCGATGCCGCCACCGGCCTAACCGCCAAGGGCAGCTACAGGGACGGTACCTGGCGCGCGATCATGACCCGGCCATTGCGGACGGAAACGGCGGATAAGGAGCTGCAATTCGAGGAAGGGCGGTTTATCCCCATCGCATTTTTTGCTTGGGACGGCTCCAACGGTGAGGTGGACACGCGCCACGCCATGACGACCTGGTATTGGCTACTGCTGACACCGTCTACTGGTGCCAAACCAATCATATTCGCCATCGTTGCCGCGCTCCTCATTGGCGGCGTTCTGCTCTGGTGGGGACGCAGCGCAGCAGTCAGAAGCGGGAGTGCCGCGTCATGACGAACAAACAGGTGGAAATTTCCGGCGATGATACCCCGGGAGCCGGAAACCGTGGCGCCGTCATCCGCTTGTTCGGCGTCATTCTGGTTATTCTGGGTACATTGGACATCATGCTGTCATGGCGCGGCGCATTCGAAATCGTTCCTTTCCACGTCATGCTGGTCGCGGCGGGATTGTTATTGTGCCTAATCGGCACGATCCGCCGTCAAAACAGGGTTTGACACAGATCAAAGCGTCGCGGTCGTCCTTCCCGGATTGTGATGGATCGGATAGGACGGCACAGTCGGCAAGAAAGCAGGACAATGACCGCATCTACATCTCCGCAAGTCACAGCCACGCCGGACGACAACAGCACTGCGGACACGGCGCCCGTGCCGTTTACGCGCATATTGGTTGCGCTCGATGCATCCGAACATGCCAACAAGGCGCTTGAAGAGGCGGTCCGGTTAGCCAAATCCGCCGACGGCGTCGTAACCGGAATTCATGCCTATGCGGCAATGCTACACGACCGACGTTTCAAGATGATGGAAGGCGGACTGCCGGAACGCTATCTGGAAGAAGAGGAGATGGGCTACCAGCGCGAAGTTCATGACGATCTGATAACCCGCGGCTTGAACATCATTTCCGACAGCTACCATGACGCCGGCAAGGAAGTCTGCGACGCCGCCGGGGTGGCCTTCAAGAGACTCAGCCCAGAAGGTAAGAACTATGCCAAGGTCGTAGAGGCTGCCAACAGCGGCGATTACGATGTGCTGGCTATCGGTGCGCTTGGTTTGGGTGCCGTGCCGGGAAGCCTCATCGGCACCGTCGCGGAGCGGACCGTGCGCCGCTCTCCTATCGATAGTTTCGTCGTTCGCGATCCGCGAAAGTCTGTCGGCGATGGCCCCATCGTCGTCGGTGTCGATGGTTCGCCGCTTTCCTACGGTGCTCTGATGACGGCGCTCGATCTGGCTGCCCGGACCAACACGGACGTCCATGCGGTAGCCGCCTACGACCCCTACTATCACTATGTCGCTTTCAACAAGATCGCTGGCGTGCTCAGCGAGGAGGCCGGTAAGGTATTCCGCTTCAAGGAGCAGGAACAACTGCATGAGGAACTGATCGACGACGGCATCGCCAAGATATACCAGTCGCATCTGGAAGTGGCAGAAACCATCGCCGACGATTTGGGTGTCAAGCTTGTCACCAAGCTTTTGGATGGTAAGCCGTATAAGGCCATCCTCGATTACCTTGCCGAAACAGACGCCAGCCTGCTCGTGATTGGCAAGACCGGCGTTCACGCGGATGACGAGTTGGACATCGGCGGCAACGCGGAAAACCTATTGCGGCTCGCGCCGTGCCATTTGTGGCTGACCCAGACAACCTACACACCACCTCTCGACGTCGTCGCCGAGGAGACGGTAGCATGGAGCGTCGAGGCGGAAAAAAAGATATCCAGAGCGCCCGAGTTCGTTCGCGACATGGCCCGGCGCATGGTTCTGCGCCATACCCAGAAATTGGGCCATACTTTCGTTACGTCTGATCTTGTCGACGAGGTCATGGGCAAGGCGATGCCGGGATTTTCCGGTAATGACGCTGCGAAGGAGCGCGACTTGGCGTGGAGCGAGGCTGCCGAGAAGTTGCTGGCCGGCGTGACCGACGCGGCTGTCGCCGACAATATTCGGCTTCGCGCCATCAAGCGCGCCCGGCGCGATCACGGTGATAAAGTCATGCCAAAGCATGTGACGCCGTTTCTTGATTTGGCTGAAAGCGACCGGCCGGTCTGGTCGGCGGCGGCGTTGGCCCGTACCGCCAAGGTGCCAGAGATGGTCCGCGCAACGGTCAAGGCGGGCATCGAGGACCTGGCGCTTGAGCGCGGTCTCACAGAAATCTCATTTACGCTGGCGGAGGAAGGCGTTGCCGAGGCCCGCAAGGCCATGTGCCCCGTACCGACCGCCGAGGACGAGGCCGGGGGCAAGGCCGAAACGTCAGAATCGGATGCGGTGGTGGGTCCCGTCTCCTGGTCACCGGAAGCCGAGACCCGTCTGACTCGTGTGCCGGAAGGCTTCATGCGCGAGATGACAAGACAGCGTGTTGAAACATTCGCCCGCCAATCCGGCGTCTCCATGATCACCTTGGCCCTTGTGGAGGAGAAATACGCGTCGTGGGCGGAGGGATCGGCTAAACGGAAATCGAGCTTGCCCCGGACGCCGGACGCCGCCGCCCGCATTGAGCGCATTCCAGAATTCATCCGCCCCATGGTGGTTCAAGAAATCGAACGTTGCGCCCGTGAAATGGGACTAGACACCGTCACCGGCGCAGCAATCGACAAGGCGGGTGAGTCTTGGGAAGGGATGGGTGCTTTCCATTCCGAAAATGTGCCTGGCCAGTACAAGAAATGACCGCGGCAAGGTTCTGAAAGGCTATTTCATGGAGGACATGCTTGCCCCGCCTTTCATCGTTGCTCTCAACCTGACCCGCCGGTGCAATTTGAACTGTGCCCACTGTTATTTGGATGCGGGCACGCGCGAAAGCGATGACAGCGACGAATTGACCACGGTGGAAGTCAAGGATCTGCTGGCCGACATCGCCCAACTCAGCGACGAGACCATGGTCGTCTTCACCGGTGGCGAACCGCTGCTGCGGGCCGACCTCACGGAACTCGTCGCCTACGCGGCCAATCTCGGGCTGATGGCGGTGCTTGGTACCAACGGTATGGCGCTCAACGATCGGCGGGCAGTGGCTCTCAAGGAAGCCGGTCTTCAGGGCGCCGGCATCAGTCTCGATTCTCTGGATGCGGCGGCCCATGACGATTTCCGTGGCCTGCCCGGTTCCTGGATTCGGGCTCAGGCCGCTATCGATGCCTGCCGCCGCAACGATTTGCGCTTCCAGATTCATTTCTCCGTCACCGACGACAATGCTCACGAACTGGATGACATGATCAGCTATGCCCGCGATGTCGGTGCGTTCGTACTGAACATCTTTTTTCTGGTCTGTACCGGGCGCGGCGAGGAGGTGACGAACATTTCGGCGGAAACCTATGACCGGGTCATGCGTCGAGTGACAGAGGCGGCGCGGCAGGAAACCGACATCATGATCCGGGCGAAATGCGCTCCTCATTTCAAGCGCATGGCGTGGGAGCTGGATCCGAACTGGCCCATCACCGCGGCTCATGGCTATGAGGCCGGCGGCTGTCTGGCCGGCACACGGTATTGCCGGGTAACACCAGACGGCGGCGTCACGGCCTGTCCTTACATGGAACACGAAGTGGGTTCGATCCGGGACACCAATTTCGCTGAGATCTGGCGCGATGCGCCGCAGTTTCAGGCTTTGCGTCAACCTGTTCTCGAAGGCCGGTGCGGTGCGTGCGAATTTTCCAAGATTTGCGGCGGCTGCCGGGCAAGGCCCATGGCGCGCGACGGCGCGTTGATGGGAGAAGATTTTCTCTGCGCCTACCAGCCGCAGGGCGGTGCCGTTATCGAACCGCTCAGCGCCGTCGGCAATGCGCTTTCGTGGACGCCGGAAGCGGAAGAATGGCTTGACCGCATTCCTGCATTCGTCCGCCGTTTCGTGCGCCAGAAGGCGGAGGAACATGTGCGCGCCAACAACGGTCATGAAGTCACCGGCGTTGTTATGTCGGCGCTGGCCAAATCCGCAAGCAGTCGTTTGGGTGGAAAGCGGCCGGTGGCGGAAAGTCCTGAGCGATGAATATCGACGCTGTCATCATCGGTGGCGGAGTCTCCGGTTTGGCCACGGCGCATGAGCTGACAAGTCGCGGGCACAAGGTCATTGTTCTCGAGCGGCAAGCGCATACCGGCGGCAATGCGATGTCCGAGGACCTTGACGGGTTTCTCATGGAACACGGGCCGAGCACGATGAATGCCCATATTCCGGCCGCGGGAGAATTCTCGACCAGTCTCGGTCTCGATGACCGGCGATGTGACCTCGGGGTTGGCGTTCGAAATCGCTATCTCGTGGCGGATGGAAAGCTTGCGGCGATCCCCGTGGGGCCATTTGGCCTGCTAACGGCCGGGTACCTTTCCCCCGTGGCCAAGATTAGGCTACTCGCCGACTTGCTGTTGCCGCATCGAAGCGATGGCGAGGATGAAACGATTATGGCGTTCTGTTCGCGCCGGTTCGGACGGGAATTCGCCGAACGGGTTATAGACCCCCTTGTCGCAGGTATTTATGCCGGACGCGCCGCAGACCTTTCGGTTGCCGCTATTTTTCCAAAGCTCGTCGCGCTTGAAAAGAAATACGGATCGGTAACGCTGGGCGCGATACATGGGCGGCGAGAAGGCGGAAAAATGCCCGGAAGCCGGTTGTTTTCATGGTCCGGCGGGATCGCAACTCTCCCCAAAGCGATGGCCCGCCGTCTCGGGAACGCGGTTCGCACAGGTAATACCGTGCGGAGTGTTTCGCGCCGCGGCGATGGGTTCCGCATAAATGCGGGCGGCGCTGGCGTTCTTGATGCGAAGGTCGTGATTGTCGCGACCCAACCACATGTCGCCGCACGATTGATTGCCGACGTCGACCCAGCGGGAGCTGATGCTGCGGGACAAATTCACGCACCTCCATTGGCTGTCGTATTCCTGGGGTTTCCCCGCGAAAACGTCGCGCACCCTCTGGATGGCCTCGGGTTCCTCACAAGCGAGGCGGAGAACCGCAAGGTTCTGGGTGCCCAGTTTTGTTCAACCATGTTTCCCAATCGTGCGCCCCACGGGCATGTCGCCGTTTCCGCCTATATCGGCGGCGCCCGTGCCCCCGATCTCGCACGCCTTCGCGCACCCGAGTTGGTAAGCCTGGCCCGCGCCGAGTTTCGTGATCTCATTGGCGCCGTCGGCGAACCGACCATGGCACGGGTGCGTCATTGGCCGCTCGGATTGCCGCAATACGGTGTGGGACATCAGGGCATTGTTGCGGATCTGCGGACCACCGCAAATCGGCAAGCCGGATTGTTTCTGACCGGAAATTACTTCGCCGGCCCCTCAGTGGCGACATGCCTAGAAGGCGCTCAGGAAACTGCCCTGGCGGCGCACGATTACCTTAAGAGGGCAGGAAATCCGGTCGGATTGCGCGCTCTGAGTCCCGGGAGGCATTAGCCCCCCTAGCGGTTTTCCGCGTCGGTAAACACGCGACTAGTCCACCGCACTATGGTCGGTGTTCAATTCTGGGGTTTTCAGCGCGGCGGAGATGTAATTCAAACCTTCCTCATGAACAAGGGAGGTTTGAATGGGCCGTCCTTATCGTCGCAATTCCCGTCTGGTGGCTTAATTGAGTCCCGAGCTTAGAACGAAACGTAGGCGTGGCATCCGGGCCAAGTCCTGGAACAAATCAATATCCAGACCTTGTGCTGTAGATGCGCTGTTTGGTGTGAACCTATATGAGTATAACTGGCCTGACGTCAGTTCTGTTCGTTCGGGCGGCGCGCGCAATGGTTCGAACTGGGGAAATGACAGCTTCAATTTTATGGATTACGAAACAACAGCATGGGAAAAATAGGCTGGAATAGAACAGGCGTGAACGCTCTATTAAACCAGCTTACGAGCAGAACAATTAGGCTGGACGGTTACGAGCGGAACGTTTTTAGCGTGAGGGTTGAGCATCTTCCAACCTGCTCCCGATACCGCTCAAAATTAAAAACGCCAGAGTTGTCCATTGTCCTTCATGGGGTATTTCCATGGCGTGACTACACCCGCAAACCAATCAGAGAATCCCTTCATGTATTCGTGCTTCGAAGCGCTTTACCAGTCCGAGTGAACGGCCAAACAAAATTTCGACATCGCTATAAAGATGATATGTTCGATAGAGTTTTTCGAGATTGCGATCGGACATTTTTTGGGCAATTTCTATCTCGGCTAATTGACCATGGCGTTTGGAACGCATTTTGACGATCACGCCTTCTTGAAATCGTTTACGCCATTTCTGAGCCCATTCGTCGATTGTTAAACAATCATAATGCAGTAATTTTAGCTGGTTCGTCTTCGCAATTCGCGATTCATCGTCGAACACCGGTCGGTGAGTCGTCTCAAATCTGTAGTTCGACGCGCCTGTGCGGATGATGGATTTTCCAATGATATGGCCCAGGAACCCGTGATCGGCGCGTTCCCAGATCCGCCTGTATATCAGTGGCGCAAAATATTGGTTTAGCCTGTTTGGAAGTGATTTGAAATTCTTTGCTTCGAAAGGGCCGCCAGAAATAGTCCCGCGGTCATGCATTGCTTCATAGGGCAGCATCACAACAGCATCCAAACCCACAAACGCCTGCGCCAAAGCGTCTTTCAGCGACCGGTCCGAATACACAAGCTCATCCCCGTCCACAAGTGCGGCATAGGTAATTCCGGCGTCCCGGCACATGCGGATGCCGGCACGGTAATTGCTCAACAACATGTCATCTAGATCTGGTTTGTCCCGGAATCCGGCTGATCGCCAGTGCTCACTTGTGCAGTTGATGCATGTGATGCGCGCTTCATTCTGGAGGACAGCGATATTATTTTCGCGGGGCCTGTCAAAAAACAAAAAAATATGATCGGCACCTATCGCCAAGTGGTGTTGGCAGAAGCGGATGAGTGTTTCCGGTGCTTGCGATACGGTTGCTATTACGGCGAGCGAGTCGATCTTGCGAACCTTCTTCGCGGGCACGCGACTGGATCGAAGATTTCGAGTCTTGTCGCAATAAGATCGCGATTCTCTTACTGTTTCAGGTCAGAGTCAACGTTCGGAAATAACTGATAGCGCGATCAATTCCTGCGTGCCGGCGTTATCCGCAAATTATTAGCGGGGCTCCCCAAAAGGCGACTTCGTCGCAAGATAAATGGATAGAGTTATCTGAGGGTGCGACGTCCCAAATTAGCGAAGACAGTGTCGAGAGATAAGTTGATAAGACGTCCTGATGGAAACAAATCTTTCTGTGGCATCGTAACAGGCATGCAACTAGACGACCTTATACATGCGCACTGCCAATAAATTTCGGAAGTTGGCGAGCTGTAGCGCGTATGCATCGCACAAGTCCAATTTCCGAGAAGGAGGGAATAGGATAGAGTGTCCACTATCGGACATGTTTTGGTGCCGTCTTGTCAGTGAATGACTACTGCGTCTAGGTGCGTGAGCTTGTCCGGGTTTCGGACGATGAAAATATTCGTTACCTTGTCGGCTCCGTCGTAGGCGAAAGAAACGGCGGCGTGTACGGCATCGCCGGTCTTCAGTACGACACCGCGGGCGCCATTAATGTCGACTGTAAGCCATAGATAGTCAGCCCAATATTCGTGTAGCCGTTCGCAGAGAAAGCCGATGACGGCATCCTTGCCGTGTAGGGCTTCAAGAAGGGATGGCACCTTGCCGCCGCCATCGGCGTCGAGCTGGATTTCTTCCGCGAGAAGGGAGACGAGGGGGGCGGTCGCGCCGCTTTCGATCGCGGTCTGAAAGGCGGTGAGCAGTTGGTCCTGCTGCGCCAGCGGCGTTGTATGCCGGACCTTGGTCTGGTCGATGTTGGATTTCGCCCGGGACACCAGTTTGCGGCAAGCGGTTTCCCGAATGTCGAGGGTTTCGGCAATCTCCGCATAGGAGGAATCGAATATTTCATGCAGCAGATAGGCCGCCCGTTCCTTTGGTGTTAATCGTTCGAGCATGAGCAGAAATGCCGTCGTCAGGGAAGACGCCCTTTCGAGATGGTCCTGCACATTACCGTCCGTCGGCGTGTGGATCGGTTCCGGTAGCCAGGCGCCGACATAATTTACACGTGTGCGATGGGCGACCTGGAGTAGGTCGAGGCAGCGACGCGTGCATACTGTTGTCAGCCAAGCCCATTTGTTCTCGATTCCGTTCCTGTCGGCGCACATCCATCTCAGGAACGTGTCCTGCACCGCATCTTCGGCATCGGCGCGTGCGCCGAGGATGCGATAAGCGAGACCCAGCAGAGCCGGTCGTGCCTCTTCGAAGATTGTTTCGTGGGTTAGGTCCTGCATATCAGTGCCTCGAAATATTGATCCGGTTCCAAAGATTGATCATGGCGATCGTGGCAGTGAGAACACCTATTTCCTGATCGGAAAATTGAGTTCGCAGCCAAGCCCGAAGCGGGGCCAATTCATTTTTCGGGTCGAGGACCGTCAAGGCTTCGGTCCAGGCCAGGGCGGCGCGCTCCCGTTCAGTGAAGTCGCCTACCTGGTCCCAGACGATCACCCGGTCCAGGCGTTCGCTGGTCTCGCCATCTTGCCGGGCTTCCCTCGTGTGCATCTTGATGCAAAATCCGCAGCGATTGATCTGTGAGGCGCGGAGCTGCACCAGATGATGAATGGTTCGGTCGAGCCCGTACCTATCCATCACATTGTGCGTCTCGGCCATTGACTGAAGAATGTCCGGGATCTCCTGTTCATATTTTACCGTCTTCGTGTCGCTCATTTTATCCTCATTCGTGAAGGGATGTTTGACCTTTCGGTTTAATGACGATCGAGGCACGGCACTTGTGACGTCCCGCGATGAAATTTCTGCGCCACTCCAGCGGTAAGACTTGACGATCGAGAGGTTCGCATTGTATTTAACCAATAATGTAATTAACCGTTTGGAAAAATAATATGCAGATGGAACAATTGAACACTACCTTTTCCGCGCTTGCCGATCCCACGCGACGTGCCGTGCTGCTGCGACTTACGTCGGGCGAGGCCTCGGTGACAGAGCTGGCGGAGCCGCATGACATGAGCCTCCCGGCATTTTCAAAGCATCTCAAGGTGTTGGAGCGCGCCGGGCTCATCTCGCGGAGCCGGGAAGCGCAATGGCGGCCCTGCCGTTTGGCACCGGAACCGTTAAAGGAGGCGACTGACTGGTTAAACCAGTATCGCCGTTTCTGGGAAGCGTCCTTCGACCGCATGGACACCTATCTGCAGGAGATACAAAGCACGGAAAAGGAGGGTGGTTCCGATGACATCCAGTCCTGAGACGGCCGCGCTGCAAGCGCACGAACTGTCCATCACGCGTGTCTTCGACGCGCCGCGCCAATTGGTGTTCGCGATGTTTTCCGACGTCAACCATATGAAGAACTGGTTCGCACCGACGGGATTTACGATCCTGGATGCAGGAACCAATTTTAAGGTCGGTGGCGAATGGTTTTCCTCCATGCGTTCGACAGAAGGCTCGGAGCATCGCATGCGCGGAACCTACCGCGATATCGTCGTGCCAGAGCGCATTGTCTTCACGCATGAATGGGAGGGGACAGAAGCGCATTCGGGCATTGAGACCCTTGTTTCCGTTACATTGAAAGATCTCGGTACAAAAACCGAATTGACCTTCCATCAGGCCATCTTCGAGACCGCGAGCGCGCGCGACTCGCATGAAGAAGGATGGGACAAATGTCTCGACCGGTTGGCGATTGCGTTGGCGAATGTGTCTAAGACGAGCGGCGAATAAGGGAGAGATGAATATGGAACAATCCGTGGTATCCCGAAAAGATTGGCACGCCGCGCGATTGGCGCTGTTGGCCAGGGAGCGGGAGCTAACTCATCAACTCGATCAGCTAAAGGCGGCGCGCCGCTCTTTGCCCTGGGTTAAGGTCGATGAGAATTACGTTTTCGATTCGGTGGGTGGGCGTAAATCGCTGAGCGATCTCTTCGACGGCCGGAGCCAGCTTTTCGTTCAGCATTTCATGCTCACACCAGGATCAAGTCACATCTGTCCCGGTTGCGCCGGCATGGCGGACGGTGTCGATACGGCGCGGCAACATTTCGAGCAGGCCGATTTGTCCTTTGCCGCGGTTTCCCGAGCATCGGTCGAAGAGATTGAAGCGGCGAAACGCCGGCTTGGCTGGAAATTTCAATGGGTTTCATCGGGCGGCAATCGCTTCAATGCCGATTACGAAGTCTCCTTTACACCGGAAGAAGTCGCCAGCGGCGACGTCGGGTACAACTTCGGGACGACACCTTATGCGGCGGCGGATCTGCCGGGGATCAGCATGTTCGCAAAAAACGAAGTGGATGAAATATTTCACACCTACTCTGCTTATTCGAGAGGAGTCGAGACGGTTTTTACGTCCTTCAGTTTTCTCGATTTTGCTCCCAAGGGCCGCAACGAAAACGGTACGATGAGCTGGATGAAACTACACGACGAATATGCGGCGCCTTCGCCCGCCGACTCCTGCTGCGGCCCAGATTTGTGAGAAATCCATCGCCATGATTAACTGATATCCGCAATGTCGGATATCAGGGAGCATGGCGATGAGCATGACTAGCGACGGATCCCCTTCCGAGGAAATCAGGGCGAACCTGAAACACCCGGTGCTGGACTGCGACGGGCATTATATCGAATTCATGCCGCACTATTTCGATTTCGTCGAGCAGGTCGGCGGCCAATCGATGGTCGAGACTTTCCGCCGGAACCGGATCGGCGAAACGCGCATGAAGCCGTCGCCCTGGAACAATATGAACCGCGAACAGCGTCAACATCAGCTGCGTTGGCGGCGGCCGTTTCATGCGCTGCCGACGAAGAACACGCTGGACCGCGCGACCGCGATGATCCCGCGTCTGCTGTATGAGCGCATGGATGAGATTGGCGTGGATTTCAGCATCCTATACCCGACGATTGGGCTCGACATGCTGTTCATAAAGAATGATGAGATCCGTCAGGCGGCCTGCCGCGCGCTCAATGCCATGAATGCGGCGGTGTGGCGGGAATTTTCCGACCGCATGGCGCCCGTGGCGGCGGTCCCCACGGTAACGCCGGAAGAGGGCGTTGCCGAATTGGACTTCGCGATTGGCGAACTTGGCCTGAAAGGCGTCATGATTTCCGGCAACGTCCATCGTCATGTGCCACAGGTCGAAGAGGAAGCGCCGGAATGGAAGCGCCACGCCATGTGGTACGACCATATGGCGATGGACAGTAAATACGATTACGACCCGTTCTGGGCGAAATGCGTCGAGCACAAAGTGGCGCCGACCGCACATGCCGGACACCAAGGCATCGGCAGCTTCAAGTCGATTTCCAGCTACGTCTATAACCATATCGGCAGCTTCGCCGAAGCGAACCATGCCTTCTGCAAGGCGGTCTTCCTCGGCGGCGTGGCTAAGCGCTTTCCGGACTTGAAGTTTGGTTTCCTGGAAGGGGGTGTCGGCTGGGCGATGAGCCTGCTCTCGGACACGATCGAACATTGGGAGAAGCGCAACAAACGCACGCTGGGAAACTACGACCCGAAAGCGCTCGATGTCGAAATGCTTGCCGGCTATTTCCGGCAATATGGCGGCGACGCGATCAAAGGCCGGGAAGACAGTTTCACCGCTTATCTGGAAGAATTGCGAACCGATTTTGAGAACCCGGACGAGCTGGACGAGTTCGCCGCTTGCGGGTGCGAGACGAAGGAGGACATCCGCGCGCAGTTCGGCAACTTCTTCTTTGGCTGTGAAGCGGACGACAAGATCAATTCCTATGCCTTCCAGGGACCGAAGGAACGGCATCTCAATGCGATGTTCAGCTCCGACATCTCACATTGGGACGTGCCGGATATTCGAGAATGCGTGTCGGAAGCCCATGAGCTGGTCGAAGACGGCCATATGAGCGACGAGGATTTCGAAGACTTCATGTTCGTCAATCCGGCACGATTGCATGCGGGCATGAACCCGGACTTCTTCAAGGGCACGCGCGTCGAAGGTGAAATCGAAAAACTGAAGGCCGCGGGACGGCTCTGATAGTATCAACACAAAGGCTTAAAATATGAAGGACTTCAAGGGAAAGACCGCCGTCATCACGGGGGCGGCGAGCGGTATCGGGCGGGCAATGTCGCTCGCCCTGGCGGACCGTGGCGCCAAATTGGTCATGGCGGATGTCAAAGCGGAGCCGCTTGAAGCTGCTCGACAAGAAGCGGAAGTGCGCGGCGCGGAAGCCATTGGTGTCCAGACAGATGTCACGAAACAGGCGTCGGTTGAGGCGCTGGCGGATGCGGCATGGGAACGGTTCGGCGCCGTTCATATCGTTCACAACAATGCTGGTGTGTTGATCCGGGCGCCCATGCTGGACGCCGACGAGAAGGATTGGGAATGGATTCTGGCGGTCAATCTCTGGGGCGTGATCCATGGGATTCGCGCCTTTGTGCAGCGTATGCTGGCCGCTGGCGCGGAAGGACACATTGTCAATACGGCGTCGGAAGCGGGGCATTTCGCTGGCGACCTTTACGGTGTCTACAATACCTCGAAATTCGCCGTGGTCGGCTTGACGGAAAGCCTCGCCCGCGAACTTCGCAATACGCCGCTCGGCGTCTCGATGCTGTGTCCCGGACAGGTCGAAACCGGAATCTTTACCAATACAAGTCGGCCCGATGCGTTTCGGCGGCACGGCGATGATGTGCCGGTTGAGCGACGCGACACCGATAACGCTATGGAACCTGCCGACGTGGCGGCAAAGGTGGTGGCGGCGATCGAAACCGGCGAACTCTATGTCTTCAGCCACGAAGACGAAGCCCGGGCGTTGATTGGTAAGCGCCACGAGCGGTTGATGCGAGTGCTGGATGGCTGACTATGAGCACGACTAGAGCCGTCGCTGAATTCGTTACTGGACTTAAGTACAGCGATCTCACGCCACATCTGGTTCAGCGCACGAAGGACCATATTCTCGATCAGTTGGCGATCCAGATTGGGGTTTCAACGAAACCCTGGTTGAAATTGGCGGTCGACTACGTAAAAAGTCAGGCAAATCACGCCGAAGCGAGTATTGCCGGCGCGTCCGACAAGGTTTCGGCGGAGAATGCTGCGTTCGCCAACGGTGCGTTCGGGCACGGCTTTGAGATGGATGATGTGTATTCGCCGGCACTGGCCCATCCCGGACCGGTGGTCGTGCCGGCGGCGCTCGCGGTGGCGGAACGTGACGGGCTCGATGGCAAGGCCCTGATCGAGGCGGTAGTCGCCGGATATGAAGTAATGGGCCGATGCGGTTACGCACTGTCGCCATCGCAGCTTTATCGCGGTTTTCATCCCACCTCGGCCGCGGGGCCGTTGGGCTCGGTTGCGGCAGCGGGAAAGCTTATCGGGCTCGATGCGGATGCCATGGTTCACGCGATCGCGATCAGTGCCAGTTTCTGCAGCGGTGTCACGGAATGCTATAAATCGGGCGGGGAAGTGAAGCGCTATCATGGCGGTATCGCAGCGTCCGGCGGAATTAGGGCGGCCGCGTTGGCGCAGCTCGGGTTGACCGGCCCGGCGACGATTCTGGAAGGCCCACTTGGCATCCGCGCAATGAGCGATACCTATACGCCGGAGGTCATCACTGACGGGTTGGGCGAACGCTATGTCGTTGCGGATATCTGGACCAAGAAATACGCGGCGAACGGCATGATCCATGCTCCGGCGGACGCGGTTGATATCATCCGCGCACGACGGCCCTTCGAAGCCGATGATGTGAAACGCATCACGGTAGGCGCCAACCATCACGCGATCAACGAAGTCGGCTCGATCCGCAAACCGAAGGATATCTTCGGATTTCAGTTCAGCATGAATTATGCGCTGGCCCTGCAAATCGTAAAACGCGGCAACAATTTCGACGCCTATACCGAAGCGAACCTGGCGGACCCGGATATCGGCGCGCTCGCCGAACGCATCTTCACGGAGACCGATGAAGAGGTCGACAGCTGGTTCCCGGAAAAGATCGGTGGCCGGGTACGTATCGAATTCACCGACGGTAGTGTTGAAGAAGAACTGGTCGAGGATTGCCGTGGTACGCCAGGAAACCCGATGAGTGCCGAGGAACTCGAAACCAGGGCGCGCGCGGTCGCCAGCATGTCGATGGATGAGGCCAAGTTCGTTAAGGTGATCGCGGCCGTCCGGTCGCTCGAAGATATCGCTGATGCGCGGGTGTTGGGCGATACGCTACGGGGATGAAGGATCGCCGGAAGTCACAATGATCTTGTCCGATACCAGTTTGTCGATCTGCTTATCGGAATAGCCCAGTAAGTCGCTAAGGACGTCCTTGGTATGTTGTCCTATTGTCGGTGCGGCGGATGATACGACACCCGGCGACCGGTTCGATTTAAAGGGCGACCCAAGGACCTTTACCGGACCGCTTTCGGGATGCTGTAAGGTTACGAGAACATTCCGTTCCCAGGTAAAGGGATTTTCCGCGACATCGTCCATGCCTTGAACGCGGTCCGCCGGAATTCCACGGGCTTGGCAATCGTTAACCGCGGCATCCACCATTTTGCCTGCGATCCAGGACTGTAGGCGTGCTTCCAGGTTCGTTTCGTGTGCCTTGCTGTCCGCCAACGCGATAGGGTCAATCCCGAGCATGGCGCATACCGCGTCGAGTTGTTTCTGGGTTTCGACTTCGATGGCGATCAATCCATCCGCGGCCGCGAATACATTTTGCGGCGCGATGGCGAAGTGCCGGTTGCCGTTCCGTTGCGGGCCCTCCTCGGTGTCCAGCTGTGCCCAGCATTCGGAGGTCAGCCAGCCCATGATGTCGTGCATCGAGATGTTGATGTGCTGGCCGCGCCCGGTTCGGCGCTTGTGATGCAGCGCCGCGGTGATCGCCATGCCCCCCGCGGCCGAGCCCATATTGTCAGCGGCGGAAATGCCGATCTTGGTGGGCGGGCCGTCTGCGGTCCCGGTTAATGCCATGACGCCAGCCATGCCCTGGATCACCGTATCGAAGGCGCGTAAATGGCGATCGGGGCCGGTATGACCAAAACCGGACAGCGAGCAATAGATCAAGCCCTTGTTCACATCGCGGATGGTTTCGTAATCCAGACCCCATTTCTCCATCGAGCCATAAGCGAAGTTCTCGATCAGCACGTCGGCGGACTGCAGTAGCTCGAAGAGAACTGTTTTGCCGTCCTCGGTGTTCGTGTCGATTGGCACCGATTTTTTGTTCACATTATGGACGTGAAAGATGTAGCTGACGTCGCCGACCTTGTAGGCGAAGGTGCGCATCGACTCGCCCTTAAGCGGCTCGACCTTAATGATTTCCGCGCCGAGGTTAGACAGATAACGGGCGCAGAGCGGGCCCGTCGTATAGGCGCCCAGTTCGACGACGCGCACGCCTTTCAGCGGCGCGCTCACGACCCGGTCTCCAAATCGATAGTGTCATGCTGGTTCAACGATGGCGCCGGTGAATGGACGCGGCCGGGTGTCTCGCTCATCTTGAAGATCGAGCCCGCGGTCCGGGCTTGACCGGTTGCCGGATCGTTAAAGATTTGCACCATTCCCCGTTCGAGAAACTGTGGGTTCGTCATGAGATTCGGCACGTCGTAGATCGGCCCGGCGGGTACATTGTGATCTCGCAAGAGCTGGATCGCCTCGTCCGTCGTTTTGTCGGCCAGATAGTCGGTGACCAGACCATCAACGAGGGGGCGGACATCTTCCGCCACGCGTTGGTCATTCTGGGCGAAGCGTGGGTCGTCGATCAGTTCAGGCTTTCCCATGAGGTGGAGGAAGTCATGCCATTGCCGGTCATTGGCGACGCAGACGATAACCCAGCCATCCTTGGTGGGATAATTGTCCCAAGGCGCCACCATCATATGCTTGTTGCCCATCGGCCCCGGCGTGTTTCCCGACAGGAAATAGGCGGGCAGGAAGGTGTACAGCAACGACACCGAGGCATCGTACAACGACGAATCGATGATCGCGCCTTTGCCGGACTCTTGCTTTTCGTAAAGCGCCGAAAGTATAGCCGCACCGCCGAGCAGGGCGGCGTTGTGCGAGGCCAGGGGCGGTCCGGCCCGGTGGGGCAGCGCGCCCGGATGCCCGGTGGTCGCAATCACGCCGCCCATCGCCTGGGCGATCAACTCTCCGCCGGGACGGCCGGCTAGGGCACCGGAACGGCCGAATGGAGTGAAATGACAGGCAACCAATTTCGGAAAGCGTTCAAGTAATTCCGCATCGGCGAAAGAAATGCCGCGGTCTTCGAGTGTTGTCTGGTCCGTTACCAAAATGTCCGCCTTGCCGATGAGATCGAACAGGATTTCGCTCTCCCCCTCCAGGGCGATACTTTCCTTATTGGCGTTCAAGTTCTGAAAGGTCGGGCTGGTGCCGTCCGCCATGTTGGGTGGTTGCCGCCTCAGGCGGTCGCCCTCTGGGGGTTCAACCTTGATCACGCGCGCGCCAAGCTCCGACAGCAGACGCCCGGCCACCGCTGCCGCGCACCATCCTTCGGCGAGTTCGACGACAAGCGCGCCGTCTATGCAGCCGGGTGAATGTTCTATCCGCTCTCT